>DROJ01000174.1 GCA_011321935.1 Bacteroidota bacterium
AAGGATTCAATAAAAAAAGAAAACATGAAAAAAACATTGCCAATATTTCTCTTTATTTCGATTAGCTTATTGTTCTTATGCTGCAAAAAGGAAGACAATTCTATCTTTCCTGATTGCGAATTGCCTTATAATGATTTAGAATTAATAGCGGAGTCAGCATTGCCACAAGAAATTGTTGATAAAAATTATCAAACTTTTGGGAATATAGATTCTCTCAATGCTTTTACATTAGAATTTTGTGATCTGGGCAGGTATTTAGTTGTTCAGGTTTTTACAACTGCCGGAGGGTTTCCTTTTGTTATGTATGATGAGTGCGGAGAGGAGGTTGCTCAAGGCTTGTGTGAAAATGACAACGCAATAGAAGACTCATTTGAAAATAATATAGAAGACCAATTAAATAGAAATGTGTTTTTATTGGACTTGACAATTGTTGAGTTTAACGATGGAAATAAATTTTACATCGCAGAATTAATTGACAATGAAGAAGAGTCCCAGTATTTATTGGAAGATGATGGAAATATAATTTGTAAATTATTTTGAATTAAAACCACGTTGTACCAAGTCTCCGTTTTTGCCAGTATTAAGCCGGCATTTTTGGAGGCGTCATTCCGAAAAACCAGAACAGGCATTGCAACCGGATATAAAATATGAAGCAGCAAATAAAAGCATTGGACGTTGTAAAGATATGCCAAAAGAAAACCTGGGTAAAGGGCAGGTCGGCGCGGTAGTAGAGGTGCTTGGAGAAGGTGTTTTTTATTTGAATTTGCTGACCGCTTGGGCAGGACACTTGGCATGTTGCCCATTAAAGAAAAAGATTTGTTGCTTTTGAAATATGAGTTGGAAAATCAATAAAATAAACTTACTTTGTAAAAAATATTCTTATGGGAAATACCAGCTATTTCTTTTATGACCAATAAAAACCCACTAATTATGAATAATTGTTTTTTCATCATTTTTGTTGCTTTTATTATTTTTAGTGCATGCAATAAATCAGGTACAGATATTCCTGTTATAGAGCAACCACCCGTCACAGCAGACACCATTTACTATAATGAAAACCCGATCATGTACTGCGGGATGGCCGTTGGCCAAAAAAGCGTTTACGTATTATTGGAGGGGCGGCACTATTATGATACTTCCGTTGTGGATGATTTTGATTATTTGCCGGATACTTTGGTAGTGGAAATCATTGGAGAAGACGAGCACGGCTTTTTGGTGAAAGAATACCTTACGGAAGGGTCGGATATATCTTTGTTTCAGAGTTATTTTGTGCCGGATTCTTCTTATCAATATTACCTGAAAATAGAAGATGGGTTTTTGCACTTTTTTGATTTCGAAGATGAATTTTATATAAAGAGCAGCCTGTTTTGGGGCTGGGAAGACTCGCTGGATTTGAACTTGTTCGCACAGGAAGTTGATATTGTGGGATGGAAAACAACCTTTCCATATTGTGAATGCGAACAGATGGGCTATGACCCTTCTTTCGATTTATTGGGCATCACCTACGATGACCTCAATATTTCCATCAGAAATACAGATATGCAAATGGATTTACCGGGCACAACTTTTATGTATTCCAATAATTATGGAATGATCCGCTCGTCCCATTACAGTTGGTGGACCCAATCTGGCTATGGCTGGGATTTGTTGGGGGTGCAATGATTTGTTCTCCGTTGTCAAGCCATGCCTGCATTTGTTGTGTACTGAACCTAAAAAGGTTCAGTATAACGGCATTCAAGCAGGCACTGCAATTTCCCGTTTTGATTTTTCCCATTCTTCAATAAGGACTTTTGTCATTTCCAACATCACATGTGGTGGCATTTCATCTGGGAATGATTTGCCAGAATTGGGAGTCGGAGAACATTTCTTTTTTCTTTTTTTCGGGAATACGGATTTCCACCTCGGTCGTGCCGGTGAGTTTTTGGCCAAGTTCCCGGAGGAACTGTTGGGTCACGTCGTGTATATTGATTTTTAAGAGATTGTCCATATTTGCGTATTATTGGCAGTGATTTATATATTTTGACAAAGTTAACGAAAATAATTAGGGAGTTTGTAATAAATAACCTACCCATTATGCGAAGTTATTTTTTCTTGTGAGGAATTTAAAAAAACCGCGCATAGTGGGGCTACGTAAGGTTTTTTTATCCCGATAGCCATCGGGACTCAGAAGGAAAAAGAACGAGCCAGAATGGGTAGGTTATTTATTACAAACTCCCTTAATTGGCAGCGGCTTGGTTTTTCTGGTTATGCTTTCAATTCCCCGTTATCTCGTCTTCGAAGTCGTTGTCAGCATCTAATGCACTTCCCCTTTTTTTAGGTTGTGCTTTACAACCAAAACCCCAACAATTAAAAAAGGCATAGCCGATAATATAGCCTTGATATTCAGATTTAAAGAACCTACCAACAGTATAAGTAAAATTAATATCCCGATGCAGCCCAATCCAATATAGGTCAGTATTTTACTCGGACGTTTTTGGAACAGCGTAATCAATAACAATATCTGCCCCAACAGCGGGACTAAGGTAAAGGGGTGAAGGACTGAAATCGGATCGCTTAATAATTTTGATATTATTTCTATTTCGCCCTGAAATATAAACATTTGATTGCCTTCCCCCCACTCAATATATCCAATGAGCGATGTGAGTATCAAAGCAATATTTAACAATTTACTTTTCATTGCCGGAACGGGTTAATGTCCTGTCTCAAAATATGTCCCTTTCCATTCTCCGCCAAGTTAAAGCACAAACAATACAATATACTGCACCACTTTAGGTTTTGTGCATCGAGGGTAGGTGCTCCCCTTCTGGGGTTGGGGGCTGCGGGGGCAAATGCACAAAACCTAAAGTGGTGCAGTATAAAAAGCACAACTGATAAAAATCACGCCCCAACATGGACAAAGCTCAACGCTTTTTGATTTCCTGTTCCAGAAATTACGGCCATATTTTTTCACCTATCTGCCACGGGCCGTTTTGAGTTTTTGATACAGCCTCGGCAGGTAAAAAAAAACGCCGCTTTATGTTTCTCGTAGATTGGGGCTTTGCGAATTTTTTGGTGGGTACGATGGTATTTTTACTTTTTTTGATTGCCGTAATTGCTTTGGTGTGGGCTTTTAAAAAAAGGCCGGACGAACCCAAAGGCGAGGGTTGATCCCTTAATTGTTCGCCCTTGTTTTGCAAGTTTCACCTTTGATTGCACTTGTCCCTTGTGGCAGGCCCTCAATGCTATCGCTCAGTGGGTTTTCATCCCTCCCCAACCTCCCCCAACGGCACTACTAAAACCTTCTCCGTCAACCGGTACTTCCGGTCCCCCGGATAGACCACCCAAAGTTCGTCCAGCCCAAGGTCGGCAATTGCGTGGTGCATGGACTTGGTCGTTTTTGGGGCATCCATGTATTTGAATTCTGCACCCATTTTTTTCCCTTTTCCCTGCCAGTAAAGGTCCAGTTCGACGCCTGCATGGGCGCCATAAAAGAAAACTTCACTGTTCCGTTTGCCGAGTACGGAGACCAGTTCCTCCATTGCAAAGCCCTCCCAAGAAGCGCCGAGTTTTGGGTTGGTTTTTAATTCACGGATGGTATTGATGGATTGGAGGGCATGGAAGATGCCCGAGTCCCGGAGGTATATTTTAGGGTTTTTTACCAAACGTTTGCCGACATTGGCATGCCAGGGCATCAGGCGGCGCACCATGAATGTATCTTCTAAAATAGAAATATAATGCTTCGCCGTTTTGTCGCTGATACCAAATGAGCGGCCGAGTTCACTGTAATTGATGGTCTGCCCGTGATAGTGGCTCAGCATGATCCAAAAGCGGTACATGGTCGCCGAGGGAATATTGACGCCCAGTACTTTCAAATCTTTTTCCAAAAAAGTGGATATAAAATTGCTGCGCCAAACCATGCTTTGGCTGTCCTTTTCGGTGAGGAAGGAACGCGGGAACCCGCCCCTCAACCAAAGGCTTTCCATACTGCCCTTGCCTGTTTCTGATAAATTCAGGCCTGTCAGATAATGGTAGCCGATCCGCCCTGCCAACGATTCCCCGCTTTGCTGCCGCAGGCTCGACGAGGCGCTGCCCAAAATCAGGTACCGCTGTTTTGGCTTGTTGTCCACCAGGTACCGCAGCAGTGGGAACAGTTCTGCTTTCTGCTGTATTTCATCAATCATGATCAAGCCCTCCAATCCTTCCAGTGCGAGTTGCGGGTTTTCCAGCAGGGCCATGTCCCTCGGGTTTTCGAGATCGTAAACGTGGTCGGGTCGAAAAGTCTTTGCCAAAGTTGTTTTGCCTACTTGGCGCGGGCCGAGAATGGCCGTTACCGGAAAGATTCCGAGCAGTTCTTTTATGGCGTTTTGGTCTTTTTTCCGTTCTATTATTTTGCCTTCCATTTGTAATATTTGTTGTAAAAATACTATATATCTATGAAAATTCGGAGACCGACTACGAAATTTCATAGATAAACCCCCAAGAGAGTAACCTTTCCCCTTTTCACCATTCCCATTTTTTCAAAAAACAAATCCCAGTAAATCCCCATCTTTGCCCCTCCATTTTTAAAACATCCACCAACCCAATGTCCATGTTTTACAACAAAACAATCGAGACCCTTCCGACCGCCCATTTGCGGAAGCTGCAAAACGAACGCCTGCAAAAACTCCTCCGCCGGGTTTACCAGAAAGTCCCATTTTACAAAAAGCAATTTGATGAAAACGGCATCCGGCCGCAGGACATAAAAGGCGTCGAAGACCTCCACAAACTGCCTTTCACCAAAAAGGACGACCTGCGCGACAATTACCCCTTTTCCATGTTCGCCGTGCCGGTGGAAGAGGTAGTGAGGATACATGCTTCAAGCGGCACAACGGGCAAGCCCACCGTGGTCGGCTACACCAAAAACGACCTCGATATGTTCGACGAAGTGGTGGCCCGTTCGCTGGTATGCGCCGGGGCGAGGCCGGGCATGAAACTGCACAATGCCTATGGCTACGGCCTGTTCACCGGGGGCTTGGGCATGCACGGGGGGGCCACCAAACTGGGTATGGCCGTCATCCCTGTTTCCGGTGGCATGACCGACCGGCAGTTAATGATCTTGCAGGACTTTGCGCCGGAAGTCATCTGCTGCACCCCTTCTTATGCGCAGACATTGGCCGAAGAAATGAAAAAACGCGGCATCCCAAAAGAGGCCATCAATTTGAAATACGCCATCCTCGGGGCAGAGCCGTGGACGGAAACCATCCGGCAGCAAGTCGAAAAAGGGCTGGACGTGAACGCCACAAATATTTATGGCCTGAGCGAAATAATAGGCCCTGGCGTTTCGCAAGAAGATTTCGGGGAAAAGGGGAGGGGCAGCTATATCTGGGAGGATCATTTTTTCCCCGAAGTGGTTGACAGGGACACGGGCGAACCTTTGCCGCAAGGCGAAGAAGGCGTGCTGGTTTTTACCACTTTGACCAAAGAAGCCTTTCCGCTCATCCGCTATTGGACCAACGATATTTGCAGCATTTTTTATGATAAAAATGCCAAACGCACGCATATAAAAATGAGCGCCATAAAAGGCCGGGCAGATGACATGCTCATCATCAGGGGCGTCAATTTGTTCCACACGCAGGTAGAAGTGCTGCTGAAAGATTTTGCCGGGCTGGCGCCCAATTACCAATTGACCGTAACCCGCGAGGGCACCATGGACGAGGTAAAACTGGACGTGGAAGTGGAAAAAGAAATATCGGATGAGCTGGGCGGCGGAGGGTTTGGCGGGCATGGAACGGTTGTCTCGCTGGCCAAGCGCTTGCAAAAAAAGGTCAAGGACAACACCGGTATTTCCATGAAAGTGGAGCTGAAAGAATACGGGCAGATACCGAGGAGCAAGGGCGGCAAGTTGAGCAGGGTGAGGGATTTGCGGGCGCTCTGAATTTTTTTGTTTCATAAAAAAACAGCCCCAACGGCAACTTCCGCAGGGGCTGTTTTTATTTATAAAAATAAAAAAAATCAAAGGTGCAGTTCGCTCAAGATGATGCCCACGGTGACTTCGTGCTTGACGTCCGCCCTTCGGTTATCGTTGGGCTGCCAGGTTACATTTGCCTTTGAATAGCGGATGTTGATGATGTTGCCGTACCTGATGCCCGATGTAAAGCGCGTGCTTTTGTAGGTATAAGGCTGGGAGCAGTGGATCAGTTCTCCGGCCACTACCACCGTGGCCATGCTGTAAATGGTAACAGGCCCGGCCGTCATGGCAAAGCCAGAACCTGCCTGTGGGCCAAAGCCCGTCGCGAAGCCTTTGTTGCCTGCGTTGAAGGGGCTGAAGTCCCGGTGCGCAGGCGCATAGGTGCCAAACTCAAGCCCCAAACTGGTGATGAGGCGGAAGGAGTAATTGCCTGCCCGGCCCAAATGCGGCGTGGCCATGATGGCAAAATCGCCGCTGAGCAGCAGTGGGTTAAAGCCCCTGTCATTATCGCCGCCCCTTGCACCGAGGTCGCCCCGTCCACTGGGCGGTTGCTTGTCCGTCCAGCTCATTTTCACGTGCCAGCGGGGTTCTATGGGAAGCATGATATTGCCGATGTGGCAGGCATGGGCTTCCCGGTCGAACCGGGGGACAGAGCCGACCCTGATAACCTTGGCATCGGCGCCATATTTTGTTCCCCAGTACTGTAGCGAAGAACTTTGGGTGCCAAAGGCCAGTTCGAGGTCAGGGAAGGTGAACCCGTTGAAAAATTTGCCGATAATACCGGCAAAGCCGTTTGGCCCTGCGGGGGTGCTGAGGTCAAAAACCCGGTCGAAGGTGTCTTGCAGCACACCGAAACTTTCATCGGTCAGCCCCTCAAGGTTGAGCACGGTCACGTCCCAATTTTCAGGGGGCGGCTGGAGGCTGTCTTGGTACTGGTTGAAGAGGTTGCCGAGCGAATCGAAATTGGCGGCAAAGGTTTCGTCAAGGTTGGTGAACTCATCGAGCAGGGTGTCTTGGTCGGGGGGTGCTATGCCGAGGTTTTCCAGGCCGTTCAGCAGTAAATCAAAGCCTGGGTCCCAGACATCCAAGAAAGAACCATCGAGCGGGCCGCCCGGAAATGGGTTGCCCAATTCACCGTAAAGGTCATGCAGGACGTTGTTGTTTTCATCGAAATCAACATTCCAATTTGCCTCCAGGCCGTCAAGGTTGTTGGAAAAATTGCCGTTTTCTCCATCGTTCAATTGGTTGAACAGATCGGAAAGCTGCCCCCAGGGGACACTGCCTATTTGGGCACTTGCGGGGGTCATGAACAGCAGTAGGATTGCTACGGCAGCATATTGCCGAAGAGGGGGGGTAAACGTCTTCATTGATTAGGTTTTATACCACAACTGTATTTAACCCAAACAGCGAGATGTATTTTACATCTATCGTTAAGTGGGGCAAGGTCTGATAATGGCGTTTGGAGGTCAATATGCCAAATGAGATTACCAGCACCCTAACAGCTTGCAGCAGGTTGAAAAAATAGTTTAGTCAAAATCGTCGAATTAAAAAGCAGTTTGTGCGAAATCGGTAACGGGAAGGTGCAGTTTTCTCGGAAATTTATTGAGCAGTATATGATGCCTCTCGGTTTGCCTCGCCAGCAAAATAAATAAATAAAATACATTTTTGGAAGCAATTATATAAAAAATACGCATAAACTCTAAAATTGTTTTTACAAAAAAAAACAGCTCCTTGCCGGGAAGCTCACGCCGCCTGATTCGGCGGGGACAGTATGGCCGATTTTGCCTGAAAAAACACCCCAAATGGACACAGGTCCCGATATTTTAATGAAGTTTGCGGCTCAACATATTTTTATGAAAAAGAATTACCTCGAATCTGCCCGCCAACAATTCCAGTACTATAAAATACTCGGCGAAAAAACCTTTGCCCAACTGCCCGACGAAGCCTTGTTTTGGCAGTACAACGACGAGAGCAATTCCATCGCCATCATCGTAAAGCACCTCTGGGGCAACATGCTTTCCCGCTGGACGGACTTCCTCACTGCCGATGGCGAAAAGCCCTGGCGCAAACGGGACGCTGAATTCCATGCCGATATAAAGACCCGGGCCGAACTGATGGAAAAATGGGAAGCGGGCTGGGACTGCGTTTTCCGGGCCCTCGGCTCGGTGAACGATGAAAACTTCGGCAACATCGTTTACATCCGCAACATGGGGCATACCGTCGTGGAGGCCATCAACCGGCAAATGGGGCATTATGCCTACCATGTCGGGCAAATTGTCTTTATCGGAAAAATGGCAGCAGGGGAGAAGTGGAAAAGCCTTTCGGTGCCCCGGGGTAAATCAGCGGAATACAATGCCGCCAAATTTGCGAAACCGAAACACCGCGAGCATTTTACGGAAACCTTGTTGAAGAAAAAATAACCCGAGGCTTTAAGCAGTCTTTCCGAAAGCCCCAAACTTGTGGAAAGGCGAGCCGCCAACTTGCGTCTTGAACATTGCAAACAATAAAACATTGACATCATGAAAAATTTATTGCTCCCTTTATTGCTTCTTTCTTTTTTTAAAACAATGGCCCAGCCTGATTATATTGTCAGTTGGGAACAGGGGGATTACGAACCCCTGGTGGAATACAGTTCTGCTTTTGCTGAAAACTTGAACGAATGGGGCTACTGTTTTTGGGCAGAAGAGGCGTCGTTTGATTTTGGCTTTGACTTTCCCTTTTTTGATGTTGTCCATCAAAGTATGGTATTGGGTACAGACGGCTATGGCTATTTTTTGGAAAGCGATGAAGATTATGGTCTGTTACTTTTTGCCGGGAGTTACGAAAATTTTGGCTGCTATACTGGCCAACTGGTTTCGGATTGGCGCTACCAGCATACTTCGGTGGGCGGAGAGGAGGTGCTGAAAATCGAGTGGCACAAGGTCGGCATTGATGATGACATAGAATCGGACAACCCTTCTCAGCATTCCATCAGCTATCAAGTTTGGTTTTACGAAAATGGGACCATTGAACTGCATTTTGGAAATTTAGACCTCGGCCTTACCCGTTTTTATGAACTGGGCAAGGGCTTTGTTTGGGAAGACGGGGAGGTGTATGGCCCCTGGGTCGGCATCAATACCCCCGACGAATCAAAAGCGGTTTATGTTGGCGGCTTATATAACGCCCCTCAAGTGGCGACAAACCCTGATAGTATTGATGTACTCAAAGACCTGCCGCCAGAAGGTTGGATCATCCGGTTTGAAAGGGATATGGCCAGCCATGCATTTGAGCCACCTGCCAGTAACCTGTTGGCATTTAATGTTTTTCCGACGGTGGCTTCCGATGTTATTAATTGGGAATTAAAGCCTACCGTACCGATGGGTACATATGGCATAGAATTGTGCAACCAATTAGGCCAAATATTGATTTCGAAAAATATAGCGGACTATAAAAGCTCCTTGGATATAAGTACCTTGCCGAACGGCATTTATTTTTTGCACCTAAAACATAGAGGCCAGGATATGGCGAAAAAATTTATTGTCAAACATAATTGAGGATAAAATAACTTGACAATGTTAAATTAGGATAATGCTTAATGTATCTTCCGTTATTTTTTTTAGAAAGGACTACGAGCGGCGGCGTTTTGAACGCCGCACCCCTCTCAAATTTAAAAATTGGAGAAAGTGCGGCGTTCAAAACGCCGCCGCTCGTAGTCCTTTCTAAAAAAAATAACGGAAGATATATTTTAGGTGCTGTTCGACAATATTAGGGTGGCTCAATTTTCCAGATTTCTAAAATCTGGAAAATTTGTGCTTGCCCAAAATAAAGGAATTAAATTTTCC
>DROJ01000175.1 GCA_011321935.1 Bacteroidota bacterium
CGCCGTCCCCGCCCAAAGAGCTTGTCCCGAACCCTCGGGGCATCACCTCAAGGCACCCTGCTCAGCAGTTACGTTTTTTTTAAATAGAAAATAGGATTGGACACAGATCGAACTGATTGCAACAGATGTTTTAAAATCAGTTAAAATCAGTTCGATCAGTTCGATCAGTGTCCAATCCTATTCTAAGTTCACGTAATCGTCCAGTCCGTTGGTGGAGGTGCGCCGATGCGGCTGCCTGCCGGAATGATGGCCCTTTTTTTCACCACGACGATGCCGCCTTTGATGGAATGGGTTTCTGTTTCTTCATCGGGGAGGTCTTTTGCCCCACGGATGACCACGTTGTCGCCGATGCGGCAATCTTTGTCGAGGATGGCATTTTCGATGATACAGTGCCGGCCTATGCCCATCGGTATAGCGTCGGTTTCGACCACTTCCTGTAACTGCTGGAAATAGTCGTTGCCCATCATATATACGTTGGAGAGGACGGTGTAATTGCCGATCCTCGAACGGATGCCGATGACCGATTTTTCGATGCGTTCGGCATGGACGATGCAGCCCTCGGCCACCACCACTTTGCGGAAAACGGTTCCAAAAAACTTGCTGGGCGGAAGCATCCGCGGGCGGGTGAAGATGGGTTTTACATTGTCGAATAGATTAAAATCGGGGAGGTTGTCGGTCAGTGCTATATTGGCCTCAAAAAAGGAAGCGATATTCCCGATGTCGGTCCAATAGCCGTTGTATTCATAGCTGGCCACTTTCCGTTTTTCGTTGATGGCTGCGGGAATGATTTCTTTTCCAAAATCAACGGCGTCGGCATATTTGTCGAACAGGTCCCAGATGGCTTTTTTTGAAAAAATATAAATGCCCATGCTGGCCAAATATACTTTCCCCGCTTTTTTGTTGGCTGCCGAAACTTCCGATTTCCAATTGGGCAATTCTTTCATCGGCGGCTTTTCCACAAAGGCTTCGATATAGCCGTCCTTCTGGACTTTCATGATGCCAAAAGCGGTTGCGTCTTTTGCGGTCACGGGTATCGTTGCGATGGTAATGTCGGCCCCTTGGTTGATGTGGTAGCGCGCCATTTTTTCAAAATCCATTTGGTAGAGCTGGTCGCCCGAAAGGATCATGATGAAGTCGTACTCGTGGTTGCTCAAATGGTGCTTGGTCTGCCGCACCGCATCGGCAGTGCCCTGAAACCACTTGTCGCTGCCCCTCGTCTGTTCCGCTGCGAGTATGTCAACAAAGCCAGAACTAAAGGCATCAAAATGATAGGTGTTCTTGATGTGCTGGTTTAGCGAAGCGGAATTGAACTGGGTGAGGACGAACATGCGTTTCAGCCCAGAATTGAGGCAATTGGAAATGGGGATGTCTATCAGCCGGTACTTGCCCCCGATGGGCACGGCGGGTTTCGACCGTTGTTCTGTGAGTGGAAAAAGCCTTGTTCCCGCTCCCCCTCCGAGGATAAGGCTTATCATTTTGATGATCATAAATGGAGTGGATTTTAAAAATAAAATTTGGAATATAAGTATGCGCAGTGTTTCAAGGAGGCAAATTAAAATAATTTTGGCACAAGATTGATAATCAAAATTTTAATACTTTGTAAAATTGATGAATGTCTTTGTTTCTTTGAAAAAAAGTAAGTAGTCGGCCGATAATAAGTTGACAACTGTGTATTCCCTGCCTCCCGGCAGGCGAGGTATTTTTTTCTGAATCAAGGCTAAAAAGCGGAGTTATGCTGCCGTATAATGAGCATTTTTATAACGATGAGTCAGAGAAAAAGAGGATGGAAGTAGTTGTTAAATTATTATTGGCCGACTACTTAAGGCCGCCGAAAAAATAACTTGCCACACCCTTGCCAAATAGGATTGAACACAGATAAAAGGGATTGAACTGATTGTCGCAGATTTATTGGCAATTCTTTAAACAAACCAGGCATTCAATCATATTTGCAAACTTCATCTTACTTTTGGTGTCCGTATATTTGGGTTTTAAAAAAAATAAAAGCCACCGTTTTTAGTGTTCCGATGATGACCATATTATTTCCTAAAATAATTGACCACAAAAAAAGGAGTGCCCTGTGCGCTTCCCTTTTCTTTTTTTCCACCTTTTTTCCTTTTTGTATAAATGCGCAGAACAGCGTGAGCTTTGAGGCGTACAGCGATGCAAAGGAGGTTTTGGTAAATGCCCAGTTCGATGTTTCTTTCACTTTGAAAAATGCCAACGGCACTAATTTCGTCCCGCCGGGCTTCAAAAATTTCATCGTCCTCGCCGGGCCGAGTTCGTCCACCAGCATGCAGATCATCAACGGGCAGGTGTCGCGCGAAATGGGTTATTCATATACCTTGCAACCAAAAAAAACCGGCCAGTTTACCATCGGCAGCGCCTCCATCAAAGCGAACGGGAAAACATTGAAAACAAAGCCGCTGACCATCAAGGTAGTGAAAGGAAAGGCATCGGCGGGCGGCGGCGCAGCAAGGGGCGCCGAGGCTTATGTCAACATAGAACCCTCCAAAACGGAAGCCTACCCCGGCGAGCAGATATTGCTCGATTTTAAATTATATACCACCGTCTCTTTGGACCGCTACGACATCATGGAAGAACCCGATTACCGGGGATTCTTTGCAAAGGAGCTGCGGAGGTACAATTCGAGGACGCAAAGGGAAGTCATAAACGGCCAGCAGGTGACCACAAAAGTACTCCGGCGGCTCGCCCTGTTCCCCCAGCAGACGGGCGAACTGACCATCCCCCCTGCCCGCATCCAACTGGCAGTGATCGAAGACAATGACCGGCGGGGCTTTTTTTTCAGGAGAAACGTGCGGCCGCTTTACGTGGCTACCGACCCCGTGGCCGTAAAGGTGAAAGAGCTGCCTGCGGGGACGCCAGAAAGTTTTACGGGCGCGGTCGGAAAGTTCGATTTTCAAGCCTCGGTGAACCGCATGGAACTGAGTACCGACGATGCGATTTCCGTGACCATGCTGATCGGCGGCAACGGCGACCTGAAAAGAATCCAGCCGCCGCCGCTGATGGTTTCCGATTCTTTTGAAATCTATCCGCCGAAGGTGCTTGAAGAAAACAGCAAAGAGCAGCAGGGCGAGCTTTATGGCCGCAAGGTGATCGAGTATTTGCTGTTGCCCAAATATCCGGGCAGCTATACCATCGCACCCGAATTTTCTTATTTCGATACCGAAGCGGGCTCCTATAAAACCATCTCGGCAGGGCCTTACTACCTCAAGGTGAGGCAGGGCACAGACCGCCACCATGCAATGCCAAAACCGCTTGCCGATGAGGTAGCAGACGACGACATCCGTTTTATAAAAATGGAAACTTCGCTGGAAAAGAAGGGGGCGTACTTTGTGGGTTCGCCCGTTTTTTGGACATTGACCTCCCTGCCCGTGCTGGCCTTCCTCGGCCTGTTTTTCTTTAAAAAGGCAAAAGAAAAAAACGAAAACCTCGACATTGGTTTCTTGAAAAGAAAACACGCCAACAAGGTGGCGCAGAAGCACCTCGCCACGGCACAGGGCCACCTGCAGGCCGGTGCCAGCCGCGCATTTTACGATGAAATTTCAAAGGCATCCCTGGGCTATATTTCCGATAAACTGGACATCCCGCTGTCGGAACTTTCAAAGGACAATGTGAAAGAGAAACTGGCCTCGCTGCGTGTCGGCCAGCCGCTCGTTGATGGTTTTATGAAAATAATGCAGACCTGCGAAATGGCCCTTTTTGCGGGCATGGACAATGCGGCGGACATGCAGGGCACCTATGAAAAAGCAATGTCGGTGATAAGCGGGATAGAAGAAGAAATAGGGGAAATAGATGCTGGATAGCCCTGCCCGTTCGGCCATTTTTTCTTCCAGCCGACCCGCCAATCCTTCCCTTTCGGCCTGTTTTTTATGCTGCCGGCATTTTGTTTTCGTTACCTTCGTCCCGATCCATTTGGACTTGTAAAGGGTGCAGGACAAGTTTGCATTCCCACCCACTCACCCCCAGCCCCTAAAGGGGAGCCTCCGCCCGCTGGCCTAACCTCGAAATCCAAGGTTAGGCCAGCGGGCGGAGGCTTCCCTTTAGGGGCTGGGGGTGAGTGGGTGCATTTTCTGATTCTGCAAATTTGCCCTTCACTCCTCGTAAAACAACCGCATGACCCGTACCTTTTTTATCATACCAATATGCCTTGCCTTCCTCGCCTTTAAAGCCGAGCCCCTGGTTTACCTCACCCAAAACGGCCAAATACATTTTTTCTCCGATGCCCCGCTGGAACTCATCCGGGCTGCTTCGGGGGCATTGCGGGGAGCGATAAGCACGGAAAAAAACACTTTTCAATTTTCGGTAGGAATCAAGACTTTCGAGGGCTTCAACAGCCCCTTGCAGAAAGAACATTTCAATGAAAACTACATGGAGAGCAATGTCTTTCCCACGGCCACTTTTAAAGGGAAAATCATTGAAAAAGTTGACCTGACAGTGGACGGGGAATACGCCGTGAGGGCCAAAGGGAAACTCAAAATCCATGGGGTGGAGAGAGAACGCATCATCAAGAGCAGGGTAAAAGTGGAAGATGGGACACTGCAACTGGAATCCAGTTTCACCGTGCTGTTGGCAGAGCACGGCATCGGCATACCGAGGATCGTACACCATAAGATAGCGGAAGAAATCCAGGTCAAAATAGCGGCAAAATTTACTGTTTACAAACCATGAAAAAAGCTGGGCACATACTGCTTTTGTTTTTTTGTTCGCTTGCTTGGGTGTCTGCGCAGTCCCCTTTTTTTATAAACCACCGCCCCGCAGAGCAGTACGCACAGGCCACTGCCGAACTTATTTACGAAGACGAAAATTCGGGCATGTGGTTGGGCACCACCGGGGGGCTTTTCTTTTTCGACGGCATTTCTTTTTATCCCTATTTAAAAGAAGACTCCACCAGCAATTATGTGCGCAGCATTTTCCGCGACCGCTCGCAGCTCTTTTGGGTCGGCTACGACGACGGCTCGATCTACCATTTAAAAAAACAAAAACTCGTCCGTTGGCAGCCCGAAGAAGGCTTGCCGGGCGTTGCGGTGACCGGTTTTTCGGAAGACGGGCAGGGGCGGCTTTGGTTCTCCACTTATGGCGAGGGGCTTTATTTTATAGATAAAAAAAGGCTTTACAACATCAACTCCGACGATGGCTTGCTCGGCGACGATATTTACGTGATGGCCCCCGACAAGGACGGGAACATTTGGATCGGTACCGACAGCGGCATCAATATCTGCTCCTTTAAAAACCAGCAAAAAAAGCTGAGCGCCCTCACCCGCAAAGACGGCCTGCCCGATTACATCGTGCGCGAGATACTCCCCGATGCCAGCGGAAATATGTGGATCGGCACCTACGAGGGAGGCGTAAGCCGCTATAATTGGGCGACCAAAAAAATAGAAAACCCGCTGCCCCGCTGGGGCGGGGCCATCGTGACGAGTTTGGAACTCTTTGAGCAAAAGGAACTCTGGATCGGTACGGAAGGGGCCGGCATTTACCGCTACTCGCTGGACGACGGGGGGCTTTCTTCTTTGCCGAATTTTGCGAACGCAAAAGTTTTTGACCTGCTCAAAGACACCGAGGGCAACATCTGGACACTGACCAACAACAACGGCATCAGCAGTGCCAACCGCCAGTTTGAATTTATCGAAGCCGATTTCGAGAACATGCAGGCCATCTTCATTGACAGGGAAAACAACTTGTGGGCAGGCACCGAAAACGGCCTGTTTTTTTACCAGCCAAACGAAAACGGGCAGGGCCGTTTCCAGCCCCATTTGGCCGACCTCGGCCTGAATATCATCAGCCTGTTCGAGGACGAATATGGCAACCTTTGGATCGGCACTTTTGGCAAAGGCCTGTTTTGTTACCAAAAAGAAACGGGCAGGCTGGAGCAGTTTACCGAAAAAGACGGGCTGACCAACGACAACGTGCTTTCAATAGACGGCATCGGCGGCCACCTTTGGCTGGCCACTTTGGGGGGCGCAACTGAAATGACCTACCAAAAAGATGTTTTTGAAAACGGGAAACTGGCCTTCCACAACTTCAACCAAGAAGACGGCCTCGGCACCAATTTCATTTACAAAGTTTTTATTGACAGCCAAAAAAGGGCTTGGTTCGGCACCGACGGCAAGGGCATCAGTGTTTTGGAAAATGGCAAAATAACCAATTACCCGACCGCAGAACATGGCCGCCACGGGGAGAAAGGGCAGAAAGAAGGCGCCAAGCTGAATGCCGTCTATTCGATCACTGAAGACCACGCCGGGCACATTTGGCTGAGTACCGATAAATCGGGGATTTATGAATTTGACGGAGAAAATTTTTCTCACCTGACGGTGAAGGAGGGCATCCGGAACCTCAAAATATCGAGCCTTGCAACCGACGCCAACGGCAAGGTGGTGATCGTACACCCGTCGGGCGTGGACATATTGACCCCCGAAACCCACCACCTTATCTATTACGACGATGATGTCGGCATCCATGATATTGACCCCAATATCAATGCTTTTTGCAAAGACCGTTTTGGCAATATCTGGATCGGCACCAACAAGGCCATCATAAAATACACGGCCTTAAAAGAAGACCTCGAAATACATCCCCGCACCCTGCTCGACAAAGTTTCGGTGTTTCTCGAACCTATTGATTTCCATGCGGTCAATTCTTTTGGCCACCAGCAAAACAATTTTGTTTTCAATTATACGGGGCTGTGGTACACCGACCCGAAAGTAGTGAAATACCGCTACCAACTGGAAGGCTACGACCCCGGTTGGATCGAATCGAAAGACCGGCAGGCTACTTATTCCAGCCTGCCTAGCGGCGATTATGTTTTTAAAATAACGAGCACCGAAAACGATGCCTGGTCTGACGAACCCATCATTAAATATGGGTTTAAAATACAGTCCCCGTTTTGGTCGCAGTTTTGGTTCATTGCGCTTTGCCTGCTCACGCTCGGCGGCCTCTCATATTGGCTGGTCAAAAACTGGGACAAAAAACTCCAGCGGGAAAACATGCTGGAACGCATCAAGGCCGAAAGCGAACTGAACGTTCTGAAAGCGCAGATCAACCCGCATTTCCTTTTTAATATATTCAACACATTGGTCGCCGTCATTGAAGAAGACCCCGCAACGGCGGTGGTATATATTGAAAAACTGGCCGACTTTTACCGCAGCATGTTACAGCTCCGCGACCGGGAAATCATTTCGCTGCAAGAGGAAATAGAACTGGTGAAAAACTATGCTTATTTATTGGAAAAAAGGTACGGGAAAAATTTCCGCTTGAATATCAACATTAATGGGGAGGACGCATATGTGGTGCCGCTCGCCCTGCAAATGTTGGTGGAAAATGCCGTCAAGCACAATGTTATTTCCAAGGCCAAACCCCTATTTGTCGAAATTAAAAGAGACGGCGAAGATTATGTTTCCGTCATCAATAATTTGCAACCAAAAATAAACAAAGAAGCCTCGACCCATTTTGGCCTGCAATCATTGTCGAGGCGCTATGCACTGCTGGCCAATAAAAAAATAATTGTCCAAAAAACGGATGCCCAATTCAAGATCAGTATTCCCTTGATTGAATAATTGGGTAGTGTTAGGCAGATTAAAAAGATACTTTTTACCACTACCG
>DROJ01000176.1 GCA_011321935.1 Bacteroidota bacterium
GATGCCCGGCAAAACGGAAAGGTATTGAGCGAGGTCGGTCTGCCCGCCCGCACTGGGCAATGCCTTGATCTGGTTGGCCGACAGGGTCACTTTCGATACCCGGACATCCGCCCGTGCGCGGTCCCTCCTTGCCGAAAGCTCCACGGTGCCCAACTGGATGCTGTTCTCGCTCATGAGCAGGTTTTTGGAGCTGATCTTATTTGCCTGGATGCTCACCTGCACACTGACGCTGTCGTAGCCGATATAAGTGGCAACAATATCATAATCGCCGGGCGGCACGTTCCCGATGGAGTAAAAACCGTTTTCATCGGTGTTGGTGCCGATGGTGGTACCAGAGAGGAACACTGTTCCAAAAATAATCGGCTCGCCGGTGTCTTTGTCATAAACATTGCCCCGCACCGTCCCCCCTTTTTGGGCAGACAGGCAGAATGAAAACAAAACCAGCGAGAGGAAAACGAATAGTATTTTTTTCATGTAAAATTAATATTCAGGAATAAGGGTCAGGTGTTGAGTTTTTCTTTTTTCACCGTTTCTAAATGTCAGGGGCGCAAATATAAATGGATGGATTATTTGTGGCATCCCTTCTCTTGTCATTTTATGAACAAAGTTTTGCCGAAGGCTTTTTATTTCAAAATTTGATAGCTGAATGACCTTTGGCAATGGAGGGCTTTCAAAAAGAGGTAGTGAAATTTTGAACGCAAGGCCGCAAAGATGCAAGGAAACGCAAGGGTTAAAAGCCTTTCCTTGCGTTTCCTTGCATCTTTGCGGCCTTGCGTTGAAAGTTTTGACGTACATGTGCGTACATTATTATTTGCATGCCGCCTAACGTTTCTTTTTTTCATCCCCCACAGTTTTTTTCACGTCCTTTTTTCCATCCCTACGAGACGAAAAAAGGGACGTGAAGCAATACAAAAAAAACCGCTTGGAAATGCAATCCAAGCGGTCTTCTTTTTCAGTAAAACCAAAAAACCGGGGTCAACGTACTACCACGAATTTTTTGGTCTTTGAACCTTCCTCCGTTGCCACGCGGATCAGGTAAGTACCTGCGGCAAGACCGGAGACGTCGTATTGCCTTGTTTCGTTGACCGCATTTTTCAGGATGTCTATCTTTATCACTTTGCCGCTGAGCTCAGCGATGGTGACATTGGCCAGTTCCGGCTTTTCAAACGACAGCTCGACGTTCAACTTGTCGTTGACAGGGTTGGGGTAAAAGGTAAGCGACTCGTCAGGGAGTGTGCGCCCTTTTACGTCGGTGACACCTTTCAGCCCAATTGACATTCTGAGTACAGCCGTTAGGTCAGTACCAAAACCGGCATTGTACCATTGGTCAGTGTACAGCACGGTTGACCATGTTTGCTGCGTATCCAGTTCATCGTTAAAGCCATGCAAAGTTTCTTTATAGTCACCTTCATAAGAAGCTATCAAAATATACCTGTTACCTGGTTTAAGAACTACGCTCGTTGTCCCTTCATTAAAATCTTCAAGTGCCAGCGTTTGGAATGTCCCTTGGTCAGTTGTAGTAAATTCAAAATCGTGAAAAGCCCTTAATGTCAAGCCAGGATTGGTA
This sequence comes from Bacteroidota bacterium, assembly GCA_011321935.1. Taxonomy (GTDB): domain Bacteria; phylum Bacteroidota; class Bacteroidia; order Chitinophagales; family Saprospiraceae; genus UBA6168. The sequence goes on from DROJ01000176.1 coordinate 1,568, forward strand.
ATGAAACTAATATCGGTATCAAAATCAGCCCAGTTTGGCAAGACTTCATCTTCTTTGACTTCGGCCAAAATAATGCTTACCCTAACACCTTCCAACGTCCCATCTACTACTTGTGAAAACCATTCTACTGAATTGGCTTGGTATTCCTCCACCCAATCACTGCTGGTTTTATAAACATTACCGATCGCCCAATCAACTGGCTCACCGCCGGGTCTGGTCACTATGGTCGGAGCAGGTTCTTTCGCCCAGACATTTTCAGTAACTTCAAAAGGCAAGGAGGCACTGTTTGTTGCGTCCAAGTCGCTTGGCGACTCTTGGGTGACCACAGAATAGTTGATCGAGTAGGTCCCAACTTCCAATTCCGGTGCAAACGATCCATCAATAAAGACAGTACTATCAGCAGTTCCTGCCGGCAGTTCATCCAGAACAGTACTTCCAGTGAAAAGAACAGAGCCATCCCCATCGTCAACCACTTCTACTTTCATTTCAACGTTCATCTGAGCCTCAGTGCCAGTATTGGAAATGTCCGCAAAAAAGCCAAAAGTATCTGTTTTGATCTGGCTTACAGGTGTACTGTAACTCAGGGGCGGATAAAAAATGAAGTCCCCGAAAACGATAGTCGGGGCATCGTCCCAATCATAAATGGCCACGTCGTCCACCTGCCAGCTATAAGCACAACCGAAGCCTCCCGTACCACCGTCAATGGTTGTAGCATCAGACAAAAACCTGAAAGCAAACCAGACTTCCGGCTGGTTGGCGGCCACGGAACTGATGTTGACGGATTGGATGTGCGGGTTGGAAGCGGCATTTGATGAGCCATCAGAATAGTCATTTGCAGTCAGGTTTGGCCCGAGCGGTATCTCCGTCCAATTTATGCTGTCCGAACTGACCATCATTAAAGTCACATCATTAAAGCGCCGGTACATCTGGGAAAATTCAACCCTGACCACGGCATTGGCGCTCATGTCCAACTTAGGAGACATCAGCCAAGCATCTTGTACCTCATGGGTACAGTTGGCATCCGAATCGAATATCATCCAGCCATTGGCGGCAGTAGCCGAGGCAAGGGGCGGGGTTGCACCTGCAGTAGTACCTGTTGCACCAACATCTGTCCAAACCCAATTGGAATTATCCGAATTGTCGCCCGCTACTTCGATGGCCGTCCAATCATCGGGCAGCCCTCCGTCGAAATCTTCTGTCCAGATAGGGTCTTGCGCACTCACAGATGCGGCAAAAAACAGGAGTGCAAAAAAGGTGAAAACTTTGAGTGAAAATTTTTTCATATTTCAAGATTTTTATTAAAAATGAATTTCGTTAAATAAATAGTCGGACCTGTTTTATTGTCCTCGATGTTCCAAAACAGTAAGTGCCTATCGGCTTATTTGTTGCCGTGATGAACAACAAACTGTTTGGAAAACATTTTTTCTCCAAAAAAGAGGCGCAAGTTATAAAGACCATCGTTGAGAGTGGTAATATCCAAAGGCAATTGCCGGACAAATTCCTTTTCTGTTTTTCCAGCCATCACCGGACGCCCCCAAATATCGGACACTTCCCAGGTTCCGTTTTTCGAAATTGGCCCCTCCAGATCAACAATAAGCTCCGAAGACGTTGGGTTTGGATAAATGGAAAAAGCGGTTTCCCCATCCACGGCCTCTTCTGCCGGGGTCGCCATATCCACGTTCAACTGCACAAAAGGGATCCTCAACAGGCCCCAACTGTTTGCCTCGAAATAATTGTCGTTGCCCAACCTGAGCATAGAGACATACCTCGGGCGCCCATTTTCCACGGAGTGGTGAAACATAGAGCCGTAATTGACTTCCTCGCTCGCCGAAACAAAAAAAGGGACCTCCAGTCCGTTTGCTGGATCTATGGCAGGCTGAAAATATTGGACGGCTGCTATATAATAGGTGCTGTCTTCCAAAACCACCACCTGCCCATTGTTGCTGATATCTACCCTTATCTCGTCCTTCAAAGATATAGATTCGTCATCCAGCGAATAACTGGCCAGCCCTACTTCTTCGTATTCTTCGGCATCGGCCCGCCCGTTCCCGTTTGCGTCAGCGTATGAACTGCCTGTTTTCCATTTGTAAAGTTTCAGCAAAAAGAAATTGTTGTTGTCCACGGCAACCTTGCGGGCATTGGCCATAGCAAAGCTGATCGAAGTGGCCTTTTGCCCGGCACCGGGCGGCACAAAAAAACAGTTTCCTACTTCGTACCTGACAACGTTTTCAGGAGCAAAACCTCCCGTTATTGCGTCTGTGCCCCGTTGTTTTGAATAGGTATTCCCACCGATCCTGAATTGAAACCTCCGCTCGTTATCGGCGAGGGCTTCTTCCTCCCCGTTCCCAAAAACCCTGTAAACCACCGAATAGGCCCGCTCTTCGGGCGGTGGCAAAAAGGAATTTTCAAATGCCAGGTCGGTGATGATTTCCCGTGCTTCGACCGCCCCTATAACCAAGGTGTCTGTGTAAACCAAAGCCTGGTCGTCGTCCCGCAGCACTTCCACCGTGGCAGTGACAAAATCTTGGGGGAGGTTGCCCGTATTTTGAATTTCAATACCAAAATCAATGGGCGTAAGCATAGAAACAGGGGTGCGGGAATTGGGCGCTACGGAAAAATATTCTTCGCTCATTTTCAGGTCATAATCGTTCATTTCTACGACCCGAACATCGTCAATGATCCAATAAAAGGCATTCCCCGCAAAGACAAATTTTATTTTTACGTTTTGCTCGCCGATGACCTCTTCGGGGAGCAGCACTGTTTCCGTTTTGCAGAACGGTTTTGAGAAAGGCTCGGTCAGGTTTAGAAAAACGGTATCCATATAGCTTTGGCCGCCGTTGGTGCTTATCATCAAGGAAGTAACCGGCAAATCATCAAAAATAGGGTTGCCCGTTGCCCCGCTCTGATGAAATCGCAGGCCTATGTTTTTGCCGGGCTGAGTTGCCGAAAGGTCAATGGCCGGAGATACGAGTTCTGTGAAAGTACCCGGGCAGCCTGTCGCGTTCACGCGGGCGACGCCATCGGAAACGGTACAGGAGCAGCCATACGAATCGGCGAGCGTCCCCGCATCGGGGTAGTCAATCAAAGCATCTGCGGCTCCGACCCACAGGCACCCTATCTGTTGGGGAACGGTCCAATTGTTCAGCCCTCCGGCAAAATCCCCCTCTCCGGGGTTCATGCCCCAAATCGCGTTTTCGTTCAATGGGTTTTGGTCCAAAAGGCTTACATCGTCTATCAACCAAAAAAACTCCTCGATGCCAGACCAGTCCCACCTCCACCTGATCTGGACTTCATTTTGCAATGCCGCGAGGGCAGAAATGTCGAGGCAGATGTCCTGCCCGTTGAATGAGTTCAGGTGCATGTCAACATCCCTTTCCACTTTGCTTTCGTGCAGGTCATGGAAAACGGTAAAACTCGTCCACGGCCCACTGCCACCGACCCTCACTTCCACCACGGCATCCGTTTCGGGGTTGCTGCCCGCAGCAACGATGTAAGTTTTGAAAGTAAGGAAAACCTTTTCTTTGTCCGTAAAATCAAGGACCGGGCTGGTAAGCCTACTGCTGTGCGAAACCCCGGCCGCTGTCTCGAACGGAGCCAAATAAGCAAAGCCGTTTTCCATGGAAAACGACTTGAAGCGCCTTTCTGGAAAGATGTTCATCTGGGAGAAAGAAAGCGGCGGGCATTCATTGAAATTATTGCAATACTCCCAAAGGACAGCACTGGCCGATTGGTCCTCGACCGACCAGCCCGAAGCATTGAAGTCGGTCGAAAATTCTTCGTTCCAAAATGGAAGGACGGTATTGGACAAAGACGGGATGGCCATGCAAGCCATCAAAAACATGAAAGTAGTCTTAGCAGCCATAATCATTGTTGGTTTGTAAATTCAAAATTCGGCAATGGAGAATTTCAACCGATATGTTTTTATGTTTTCAACGCAAGAGAAAACCAATGATTATTTCGATGCCTTGCGCTCCTTGCGGCCTTGCGTTGAAAACACATCGGTTGAAAAAGACCACCGCCCAAAATTCTTTTGTTCCAACAAATTAGCGTAATTTTTCAAATAACAAAACCATAGTTAGGCTGGAATGGCAGAAACGGCTTGTAAAAACGCCGAAGCCAAAAGTTTGGTCACCCCGGTTGCAAAAAAAAATGCCCTGACAAAATGATTGCCAGGGCTTTGATCTGAGATGAAAATAAACGGTTATGCGAGAAGGCTCGGTCGAGGGAATTGAGAAAGGCTGAATGGAATATAGCTTATTGGGCTTGCCCCAATTAAACCACTCTTGCCTTTCCTTCTATCCCCTCTAAAAGACTTTATTTTAAAATTTTTTGTTTGAAGCTTTTTCAAAAGCAATGAATTTGGACGGTTTGTGTGCTGGCGCGCACAAATCCGAACAAGGTCAAAGCTTTATCAATTTTTCCACAAATGCGCCTTCTGCCGTATAAATGCGGAGGAAATAAACACCGCTGCCGAGGGCTTCGAGGCCCAATTGATTGCCAGAGACTTTGCGCTCCAAAACCGTTTCACCGGTCATATTTTGGATTTCAACCCGTTCGGCAGCTATACCATTGGGGTGCTGCAGGAACAATTTGTCGCCAACTGGATTGGGGTACACCTTGAACACGCCTTGCTTGTATTCCTTCGTGCCGGTGGTCAAGTTGACCGTCGTGGCCATGCTGCGCACCGGTATCAGCACCTCTTTTCCAGAGATAGCCCTCACATCCGAAATGTCCATTTTCATCTCGTCCTTGCCAGCGATATTGTCAATGATGCCGATAAATGCGAGGACTTGCCCGTGGCCGGAAACATTGTTGTGGTCGGTGCGCACCAGGGCCACATCTACCCTGCCCTCGTCGGCAAAGGTCTTGTCGAGGGTAATCAGGTTGACGTCCACCACGCCCAGCCAACTAGGGTCGTACTGCAGTTCGATGCTCGCCGGGGCGATTATTTCGGGGTCGAAATGCAGGCTGAACGCGATGCCGTAGAGGTCGCTCACCACTTGGTCTTCGCTGCCCAGAATAATGGGCGCAGTAAAGGGGCTGCCCGCCGACAAAGACCCCGCATCGGGCAGGTCAACATAAAACGGCGGGTCATCTTCCGTGCCGCCCAAAAGGACTGGAGCGCTTACCTCGTCATGGGTCTCGTTGTAATTGGCCGCTATGGCCTGCACGTCATCTTGGTTGACAATGCCATCGCCGTTGCAATCGGAATGCTTGAAATTGACGCCGTTGGCAAACGACCTACCCCAATCATTGGCCGGCAAGCCTGTCCATTCAAAGCCCAGAGTGGCCCTCGCCTCCCCTTCCGAACCGAAAGCAAAACCGAGGTTGAGCAGGTCAAAATTGTTGGCCGAGTTGCTCAGGTCGGCATCGCCGGGCCATACCAAGGCCGGGCTCATGCACTGCGGGTCATCAAATGAAACCGAAGTGCAGCAATCTGGATTGTCGTTTATGCAAATAGTGATTTCTTGGCTCGGATCTCCATTTCCATGAAAATGGGGGATAACGATCGGCAGGTTGGCAAGCGGGTAAAAACCGATCAAATTCCCGCCCTGATAGACATCAAAATGGTTGTTGTCAACATTTTCATAACTGAAGTTCAGCCATAAATTGTAAGTGCCGTCGGTATGGCAGGCGCCCGGGTCGGCCACCAGGTCAGTGATGGCGCAATCGCCCGAAGGCTCGCATTCTATCGGTTCGAGGACCACTTCGGCAGCGCAGTCAAATTGGTTCAAGTCCCTGACCACAAATTCGAGGGGCGCGCCCGTGCCCACCAAGGGGCCGATGCTGACCGGCACCGCATCGTAGCTGAACAGGCCGTAATTGATGCCGTTGCCGTCCACCCTGAAACCGATGTTGCTGGTGTTTTCAAAATCAAAATCGAGTACCACGTAAAACGTCCCGTTGTCGGCGCAATCGGTGGCATCGGCCACCAAATCGGAGATGGCGCAGTCGGCGTGCCCGTTCCCGCAGTCCGGCGTGTCAATGCCAATGCCCTGCCCGCAGTCAGGGTGCTGGACATCCGAGACGACAAACTCATATTCAAAATCTACCTGCGAAGGAAAAGGGCCCACCGTCACCGGCAGCTCATCGTAGCCAAAGAAGCCATAAACATTGCCGTTGCCCGCCAACCTGAAGCCGTCGTTGCCGACCCCGGCATATTCAAAACCAATGGTGACATAAAACTGGCCTTGGTCATCGCAGTCGGAGACCTCGGCATGGAGGTCGTTGATGTGGCATTGGTCGTCGCAAAACACGGGGCCGAAGCTGTTCCAAAAGCCGCAATCGGCCACTTGGTTGTCTTGGATAAAAATTTCGTACAAAGCCCCCCCGTGCAGCGGGCCGACCGTATAAAAGGTTTCGCCGTAGGCAAAACTGCCCAGTTCGTTGCCATTTGCAAACACCGTAAAGCCCTCACTGCCAACGCCTTCCGCATTGAATTCAAAATCGAGCAGGTAATTCCCGTCGCCATCGCAATCATGCGCTTCCGCAAGGAAATCAGAAAAATGGCAAGCCCCGCCATTGCAATCAACAACTCCGTAATCAATAAAATCACTGCAATCGGGATGGTTTACATCGGCTACCACAAACTCATAAAAAGTGGCGTCGGCAGGCAGCGGCCCGAGCGTAATGGGAACATCGGCATAAGAAAAGGTGCCATAGTCGTGCCCGTTTCCGTGAACCGAAAAGCCGTCGTTGCCGACATTGTTGTAGTTAAAATCAATGACTGCGTAAAATTCGCCGCCCGAACAGTCTATCCCTGCTAGGTGGAGGTCCCAGATTTCGCAGTCCCCGCCGGAGCAGTTGGGCGCAATAAACTCGCCCGAGGTACAACAGTTGGGGTTGTCGTTGATACAGACCTGGATGAAAGGCGTATCCTCCCCGTTGTCTTCAAAATGCTCGATGGTAACGGGCAGGTCGGCCAATGCAAAATAGCCCAATATCTGGTTGTTGTAAATAAGGTCGAAATGGGTATGCGTGGGGTTTTGGTAGGCAAAATCAATGGTCAAGGAATAGTCATTGGAGGCGGGGTTGCAGTCCGAAGGTTGGAGTACCAGGTCAAACAGTTCGCAATCGCCTGCCCCGCAGAAAACCGGCGCCAATTCAGTAAAAGCAGAACAATCGGCTATTTGGTTGTCGGTCACTATAAATTCAAGGGCTGCCCCTTCCTGAAATGGCCCCAGAAAAACGGGCAGGTCTGCGTAATTGAAATTGCCGTAATTGGTGCCGTTCCCCTGAATGCGGAAA
>DROJ01000177.1 GCA_011321935.1 Bacteroidota bacterium
AGTTTGAGAGTTTGAGAGCAGTATAGTGGAGGTACTCCTTGGCCTCTCGAACGAGTACCAAAGAGTACCTCCACTATACTGCTCTCAAACTCTCAAACTCTCATTCTCTCAAACTCTCAAACTCTCATTCTCTCAAACTCTCATTCTCTCATTCTCTCAAACTCTCAAACTCTCAAACTCTGGTTCTCTCATTTCACATAAATCAGCTTGCCAGTTTTTACCCCTTCGCTCGTTTCCAGCCGATAAAAATAAGCCCCCGGACGCATTCCTTCATCCGCCGTAAATTCCATTTCGACTGCCCCTTTTTGGTAAAACCCGCTGACCGATCCGGCCACCCGCCCGGATAGGTCGAATACGGTCAGCGTGACATCTTGCGCTGCTTTGAGCGCGAAACCAATGACAGTAGTTTTGTGAAATGGGTTAGGAAAGACAGAGACAAAGACGGTTGATCCCGAATTCACTTCGGGAGTTGACGGGGGGGCGAAGACCAGTTCGACGTCGAGTTGGCCGCCGTCATCGTGGTAGGCTTCTGCGCTAGTGTAAGTTGAACCGAGACGGAGGGCCCTTGCCCAGTCGGTGTTTGTTTTGGCTTGGAAAACGAGGCTGAACAACACCGCCCCTTTTTCAAGGCTGACGGGTTCAGAGCGGTACCAAGACGTTGTAATTGCCCCTTGCTGGAGGAGTGCGAAGCCAAAGTTGTTTTCGGCCAAAGAAGGCAGTTCGCCTTTTTCGAGCCTTTTGTATTCTAGTACGGCAGGGTCGAAGCCGAGGGTAAACTGGTAGCCGATTATCTGTTCAAAATTTTCGGAAGTGAAGTCTATTTTAACTTCAGCGCCGGGTTTGAGGTTTTTGTTTTCCACTTTCAGCACCAGTGTCCCGCCACTCCTTTCATCCGTTTCTTCGTGCAGCATATTTGGCGAAGCCGAACCATTTACGTCGCCTATTTTTATAGCCATAAAATCAACATCGTCCATGTTGCCCGGAAAATTATTGATATTGTATATTTCCGGAAAAGCTGCTTCAAAAGGATCGGCCGGGTTCGGGAAGACATAGCCTGCATCCACAAAACGCCAGCTATGGTTGTTGGGGAAGGCATTGGACACCAGGAGGATGTTGCGCTGGAGTTCAACGAGGTCATAAGTGGTCACGCTGTTGGACCGGTTGATGTCGGCAGCGATGATTTTATAGGGCGAACCCAGTGCCGCTACCCCCAAGATGTGCTTTCGGATCAGCACGATGTCGTAAGTGGTGACGCCGTTGAGCAGCCCCATGTCCTTTTCGGGCGAAACGGTAAAATCGCCGCCCATCGGCAGGGCAGGAAATTCGAAATTACCGTCGGGCCCAGTGACCACGGAAGAGGAGGCCGAACTGCCGTTGACGCTGACCGTCACGTTTTCTACGTTGAGGCCGCCCTCATTGGTGATGGCACCGCCGACACTGGAAAGCGGACTGCCGTTGCAAAGCCCCATGTTGTCCTGTACGATGATGGCCGTTTCACAAAAATCCTGATTGCCGGAGGCATCTGTCACCCAAACCTGCACCAAATTCTGGCCGAGGTCACCGCAGTAAAATGTATCTCCAACAATGGATATATCGGAGGAAAAGGAATATTTCAAAGTGCCCGGGCAATTGTCAAAACTGTTGTCGTTGAGATCAGATGCCCATGTGACGCCCATGCCATCGTCAAACAGGCCGTCGCCGTCCGTATCCACGCCCGAGAGTTCGATGACGAGGCCGCTTTTGCAGTAAGGGGTCGGTTTTTTATCGTCTTTCACCTCGATGTTGATGGTGCAGGAGGAGGAGTTGTTGCAGCCGTCGGCCACTGTGTAGGTGGCCGTATATTGCCCGGTTTCAACATTGGAAAAAGGGCCGTAGCCAGCCCCCAGGGCAGTGCTCAAAAAGACGGTAACGTCTTCGCTACAATCTTGGATATCAGTGATTTGCGGCAGCAAAACAGTCCCTTTGCAATCTGGCCCCACTCCCACGACTATATCGTCGGGGCAGGTAAAAACAGGCGCATCGTTGTCGGTCACCATGATGATCTGCGTATGCGTCCAGATGCCCGTGCTGCCCCCGGTCTGGTGGGTACACCAGTCTATCAGCGTCCAAGTGCGGGCTATTTTGAAACAGGCAGGAGCGGCCACGGTGAACACCTGGTCGCTCACATTGGTGGCTATCAATTCGCAGTCGTCGGTCACCACGGGGAAGTCAAAACCAGCGGGCAGGTTTTCGGGCGCAAGGTCTTCGATGGAGACGCAGCCCGTCACGGCATAATCATCGGGGAAATCAATCGACACAGGGGTGTTGTCATAAAGTGTGATCGTTTGATTACAAGCATTTGAGTTGCCGTTGCCAGCGGTGGCCGTCCAATGGCGGATGATGTTGCCGACGTTGCAGAGGTTCAGGTTGTCGGTGTCCGAAAAGGTGACATTTGCGCTGCCGCAGGCAAGCGAAGTAGTAGGTTCGCCCGTGAGGCCGAGGTCGGTGGGGTCTTGCTGGCAGGTGAGGGTGATATTGGCCGGGCAGAGGATGGCGGGTTCGGAGTTGTCGTCCACATGCACGGTGACCATGCAGGAGTTGGAGTTGCCAAAAAAATCAGTGGCCCGCATTTCCACCTGCACATCGTCGCCAACGTCTTCGCAACAAAAAATGACGCTCGGGCCAAATGCGGGCTGGTTGCCGCAGGCCGCTTCCATGCGGCGCACGTCGAGGGTGATATAGCCGCAATTGTCGTAACTGCCGTCGTCAAAGGTGCTTGCATAAACGAGGGCGATGCCGCTGCTGTTGAGCGTGGTCACCGTAAATTCATCGCAGACAACAGTCGGTGCGTCGTCGTCTTCCACCGTAAGTTGGGTGCTGCACGAAGCCGCATTGCCGCAGTCGTCGGACACATTGTAAGTAAGGGGATAAGTACCGAGGCCGACACCGTTGATCACGCCGCCGTTCCCGTTGACCCAGCCAGCGGGGGTGTTCATCGCAACGCTGAAATTCGTGGAACAATCATCGCTGATGCCGACCTGCGGCAATATCACGGTCGCTTCGCAATTGACGGAACTCGTCGTCCCGACCGTCATCGCTTGCGGGCAGGTCAGGGTCGGGGGCGTTTTGTCCATCACCGCGATTACTTGCGTGTGGTACAATATCTCGCCCGTACACCAGTAAACGAGGGTCCATCTGCGGAGTATTTTAAAGCTGTTTTCGCAGAGTTCGAGTGTTTGGTCGGTATGGTCGAGCGCCATGTTGCAATAGCCCGTCCCGCTGGGGATGGGCTGCCCGTTGATGGTGGGCACGCCGGTATTTGCGAGGCTGGTATTGGGGTTGGAACAAGGGATGGAGGGCGCAGAAATGTCGTCGCGGTTGGGCGGCCATTCTATTTGCGAAGAGGAGGGCAGGGCGATGTTGATGGTCTGCAGGCAGGAGTTTGAATTGTTGTACTCGTCGGTTGCCGTCCAAGTACGGACAACCCTTCCCGCGGTGCTGGCGCAACCAAAATTCTGGGTGTCGTCATAATGCTCGATGGTAAAACCTGAGCAGTCGGTTGCCGTGGCCGTGCCCGCCGCCGCAACGGAAGTGGACTCCGTACAGGCCACCGTTATGTCGGGCGGGCAGCTGAGGTCGGGCATGAGCTCGTCCTGCACATATATATTGCCCCAGCAGGAATTGCCCGAAGCCCAGTGCTTTACTTTTACGGTATAGGCATGGCCCACGTTCGAGCTGGTCACAAATGGGCTGGTAGGGATGGGCGTGCCTGTCGGCCCCATGACGATAACCTGGAAAGCCTGCGGCCCATTGGGCGAGCAGTTGTTGCTGTTGTAGGTGCCTTCCAAAATCATGTCGTACCGGACTTCCGCTTCGCAACTTGCGGGCAGCGAAATATTGACGCTGTTGTCGCAGGCCATTGAGCAATATTGCGCAGCAATTTTATTCGTGAAAAATAAACTGGCGAGTAAAATGCCAAATAATATGTTCCCTTTTTTCTGCATATTCCCCGAGCTGTCGGGACAAGCTGTTTTATTGAAAAACAAAAAATCGCAAGTGTTTTGAAAAAGGGTTTTGGCGAATGAGTGTAAGTTGTTCCGCGTTTGGGAAACGGGAGTAATCGTTCTTTTCATTGGATTACAATTAAATTAAAAAAATCGGTTTTGACGGACTTTGGAATTAGTAGTGAATTATGAATTGTGAATTATGTCCAAAGGACTCCTTATGGAGAATTATATCAATTCGGTTCACGACTATATCCATATGCCCATACTTTGTTAAATCGGTTATGTTGGCAACAAAATCACCTTTGGAACTTGTTGCAATTAAGTTCTTATTAAATCGGTTGCTTAATTAAATGA
>DROJ01000178.1 GCA_011321935.1 Bacteroidota bacterium
CCATCGCCCGCCCAAAGGCATCACCTCATGGCTTCTACAAAAAAAGGAAAGTGGGCGAATTTACGGATCCAGCACCTCCAGCACATACCGCGAGTAGTTCCCCGTTCCGATATTCCCCCCACAATCGGCGGCATTGTCGGTAGAAAAACCTTGGATGGCGGCAGGCCGTCCGCCATAAGATTCGCGGGTCATCAGCCAGTAGGCGTTTTGAAAATCGGGGTTGACCAGAGAGGGGTTGATGCCGGTAGATTCGAGGATGGAAGTTTTGCAGATCGAGGCGACCGTTTCCTCGTCCGTTTTTTTGACGGCGCTAGGGTCGAAGATGAGGTTGGGCAGTTCGCTGGCGATGTCTTTGATGGTGATGCCGCTGGCCGTAGGCCGGCCTTCTATGAGGTTGAGCAGGGTCAGCGAGTTGTATTCTTGTTTGAGCATGTCGAGGAGGCGGCCCTCGTTCATGAGGTCGGCCTCGAAGGTGAGGAGGTAGTAAAGTTCGTATTCCCTTTCAAAGCTTTTCAACATGCCGGTAGTGATGAAGAAGTTGCCGCCGGGCAGGGTGTAGGCATGTTTGAGGTTATCGTTTTTGATGATGTAAACCTCCCATTTTTCGTTCCAGCGGTTGTCGGAAGGAGATTGCTGGTCGAGCTGCATGACATTGGTAGCTTGGTCGTAAAGTTTTTGTACGTACCAATAAATGGAAGTATCGTAAGGCGGTATCTGCGGCAGGAACTCATTGCTGCCGAGGATGTCGTTGAGCAGCAGTTTGCCCAATTGTTCTCTTTTGTCTTTGGTAAAAACATCTTCGGGAGGAACCTCAACGGGGTTCTTGTGGCAGTTGCTGAACAGGAAAGATGATAAGAGCAAGAAGCCGAATAGCCGTATCCCAAATTTAGGCAGGTGATTGCCGAAGTCCATTTTTTCTTTTTTTAAAGGGTGAATAGTGTTTGCCGATTTCTGATAAGATGAAATTGGACAAACACATAACACCACAAAAACCACACCGCAAAGTGTTAAATATGTCCGCTGGGCCGATAGTGTTTTTTGCTGAAAGTGAAGGTGTTGGGCGGGCTTTGGGTTTTGCTTAGGCATTTCCAACTAATAAATTAAACATTCTGACGCGTTCTTTTCCCTTCTGAGAAACTTAAAAAAAACTTACGTAGCCCCACTATGTGCGTTTTTTTTAAATTCCTCAGAAGGGAAAATAACATCGTCATAATGTTTAATTTATTAGTTGGAAATGCCTTATTTGAGGAGTTTTAATAAGTACGCTCCATAGCCGCTTTTGATGAATTTGTGGCCGAGGCGTTCCAGCCCCTCGTCGTCAATGAAGCCCATTTCCCAGGCGACCTCTTCGATGCAGCCGATTTTCAGTCCTTGCCGCTCTTCGATCACTTGGATGAACTGCCCCGCCTGCAAAAGCGAAGCATGGGTGCCGGTATCCAACCATGCAACTCCCCTGCCAAGAACACCGACCTTGAGTTTTTCCATTTTCAGGTAATGCTTGTTGACATCGGTTATTTCGTATTCGCCGCGGGGGCTTGGTTCGAGGTTTTTGGCTATTTCGACAACCTCGTTGTCGTAAAAATAGAGGCCGGGAACGGCGTAGTTCGACTTGGGCTTTTCCGGTTTTTCTTCAATGGAAAGTGCTTTGAAATTTTCATCGAATTCGACCACTCCATACCGTTCGGGGTCGGCTACCTGATAGGCAAAAATGACACCTCCGTCGGGGTCGGAACTTGCCTGCATGAGCTGGGCCATGCCTGCGCCGTAAAAGATATTGTCGCCGAGGATGAGAGCGGCACTGTCGTTTCCGATAAATTTTTCGCCCAGCACAAATGCCTGCGCCAGCCCGTTCGGCACATGCTGCGCCACATAGGAAAAGGAGCAACCGATGCCGCTCCCGTCGCCCAACAGTTTTTGGAAACCGGGCAGGTCGTGGGGGGTGGAAATGATGAGCACGTCTTTGATGCCCGCCTGCATCAAGGTGGAAAGCGGATAATAGATCATCGGCTTGTCGTACACTGGCATCATCTGTTTGCTGACGGCCAATGTCAGCGGGTATAAACGGGTGCCGAGGCCTCCGGCAAGTATTATTCCTTTCATGGTTTTGATGTTTTTCTTGGGGCTTCACCCCAAGTTGGTATATGGCGCCCTTTCAGGGCTTTCAGAATAAAAATGTCAGCGGATTTTCAGTGGTGGTTCACATTATGCAATGAAACAATGCAGCAATGAATCAGTGAAACCATAAATCCAATTACCCCGCCACTTTCTGCAAGTGCAGCAGGCGGCGGATGCGCATGGTCAGTTCATCGGGTTTGTACGGGGCGACGATGAAATCTTTTGCGCCGAGGCGGATGGCTTCCATCATGAGGTCGCCTTCTTTGAGCGGGGCGCCCACCAATATCGGGATGTCGGGGCTGACATGTTTTGCAACATCCTGAACGATGTCGCGGCCTTGGTAGTCGGGCAGTTGCAGGTCAACGACGATCAGGTCGGGCTGCAGATTTTTGGTGGCTTCGAGGGCCTCTTCGGTGGTGTGTACCACTTCGAGTTTCCAGCCGTGTTTGCGGAAGCGGTATTCGAGAGAGGTGAGGAGGAAACTTTCGGTTGTGCAGAGGAGGATGGTCATAGTGAACTTGTCTTTTTGTTAATTAAATCGGTTTGTAGTGGCTTCCGAATCGGGTCATTGCGATAGCTACAAAAAATAGTTTTTAGTAAGCTGCTAATTTCCGCAACTGTTCCCTGAACCGTTCCACCGGCAAAAATATTTGCTCCAAAGGAGCGGCAAAAGGTATCGGCGTGTCCAAAGAAGCCGCCCGCAAAACGGGTGCGTCCAAATGCTCGAAAAGATGCTCGGCGATATAGGCCGAAAGCTCTCCGCCGAGGCCTCCAAAGAGGGTGTCTTCGTGCAGCAAGATGGCTTTGTTTGTTTTTTTAACGGTAGCATCAATGGCTTCATAATCAATCGGGAGCAGGCTGCGCAGATCAATTATTTCTGCGTCAATGCCTTCCTCTTCCACTATTTTTAATGCCCAGTGAACGCCCATTCCATAAGTGATTACGCTGAGCGCAGTGCCGTCCCTGGCCACCCTTGCCTTTCCGATTTCGGTGGTATAAAAACCCTCCGGCACGGCATCGGCCAAGCTGCGGTAGAGGGCTTTGTGCTCAAAAAACAGGACGGGGTTGGGGTCTTCAAAAGCGGCCAACAACAAGCCTTTTGCATCGGCAGGAGTGGCCGGATAGACTACCTTAAGTCCTGGCGTATGAGTAAACCATGCCTCATTGCTTTGTGAGTGAAATGGCCCAGCGCCCAAGCCCCCGCCCGTCGGCATACGGATGACGACATCGGCATTGGCGCCCCACCGGTAATGGATTTTTGCCAAATTATTGATGATCTGGTTGAAGCCGCAAGTGACGAAATCGGCAAACTGCATCTCCATCATGGCCTTGTAGCCTTTGAGGTTGAGGCCGAGCGCCGTGCCCACGATGGCGCTTTCGCAAAGTGGCGTATTGCGCACCCGCCCATGCCCAAATTCATCCACGAAGCCGTTGGTTATTTTAAAAACACCGCCATAGTCGCCAATGTCCTGTCCCATCAAAACCAGTTTTTCGTGCCGCTGCATGGCCGTGCGGAGGCCGCTTGAAATGGCATCAATGAAGCGCATCTCCGTTTTAGCGGACTGTGGCCCCGAAGTCAATTCGGGATTTCCGCTTCGCTCCAAACTGTGGACTGAAGACTGAAGACTGGAAACGGGCGCATAAACATCTGCAACTTCATTTTCCAAAACGGCTTCGACGATGGGCTGCGCAACAGTGGCCTGCCATGCCGCATTGATTTCCTTTTTTATGGCCTTTTTGGTTTCGTTGATTTTTTCTGGGCTGAGGATGCCCCTGTCGAGGAGGTAGGCTTCAAAATTGGCGATGGGATCTTTTGCCGCCCATTCTTCCATCAATTTTTTGGGCACATATTTTACGCCCGATGCCTCCTCGTGGCCGCGCATGCGGAAGGTCTTGCACTCGACCAAAACGGGGCGCGGGTTTTTGCGGATGTCGGCGGCTATTTTTGAGATGGCGGAATAGATTTCCAAGATATTGTTGCCGTCCAAAATATGTGACTCCATGCCGTAGCCAATACCTCGGTCTGCCAAATTTGCGCAGCGGAACTGCTCGTTAATGGGTGTGGACAGCCCGTAGCCATTGTTTTCGACAACAAAAATAACGGGCAGATCCCAGACGGCGGCCACGTTCAGGGCTTCATGGAAATCGCCTTCGCTGGTGCCCCCGTCGCCGGAAAAAGCAAGGGCTACCTTTTTTTCTTTGCCCAGTTTATTGGCTAGCGCAACGCCGTCGGCGAGTGCCAATTGAGGGCCGAGGTGGCTGATCATGCCGACGATATTATGCTCCAGCGAGCCAAAATGGAAGGAGCGGTCGCGGCCATTGGTGAAGCCGTTTTTTTTGCCCTGCCATTGCGCAAACAGGCGCTCCATCGGCACTTTACGGGTAGTGAAGACGCCGAGGTTGCGGTGCATGGGGAAGATCATTTCGTCGGCCTCCAGGGCACTCGTCGCTCCCACAGCAATGGCCTCTTGGCCGATGCCGGAAAACCATTTTGAAATCTGCCCCTGCCGCAGCAGGATGAGCATTTTTTCTTCGATGAGGCGGGGGCGGAGCATGCCGTGGTAAAGAGAAAGCAATACCTTGTTGCCCAACCTTCCTTTTTTGTATTTTATATGAGAAGCAGTTGCTGTCAGCATGGGTCATGGATGGTTTTGGTAGTATAGCGTTTCCCAAAGGGACTCCTATGGAGCACGCTGTTCCGGTTTACGCCGTTTACGGCGGAGTATTTTGAGGCTGCCTCATAAGTCAATTTTCAATAAAAATTAAATTTAGTATCTTTTGTAAAGCACTCATTTTGAGCGAAAAACAGTTTTGCTAAATTTTTAAAATTAAGTAAATCTCGACTTATGAGACAGCCTCGGCCGGGATTCCGAACGCGTTCGGGATGCTACCGAAATAGTTTTCAAAAAAAGCGGCGCAAAGATAGCTTTCTCTAGTGTTCTTGGGGCGACAGGGAGAAGGGAATATCCAGACAATACAAGTTATTTTTTTATAATATTTGCACAGCTCGTTTTTTTGCATTAAATTTACCCTCGTTCCCACCAACATAGTTTTTCCCAAAAAATGTTTTGCTCCGAACCACTTGAATTCGCCCCGAATCAATCCCATCCCTGATCGGCACATCCAATCCGAAGTTTTCCCATTTGTGCATAGAGTTCCATTCAGCTGTTTGCAATTTGCTTTGGCCAAAGGCCAAATAGCAATAGCCAATCGTCTGACATTTTTTTATTCTAAAACCGACTTACGATGACACGATTACTGTTCTTGTGTTTTGCAGGCCTTTGCCTGCTGCCCCTAAAAGGGCTTGCCCAATTTGATGAAGTGGGCGTTTTCATGGGCATTTCCCATTACTCTGGCGACCTTACGGAAAGGACCATCGAGCCGCTCGGTTTCAACCAGGCCATCGGGTTTTACCTGCGGCAAAAGATCAGCAGCCGCTTTGGCTTGAAGTACCAGTTTGTGAAAGGAAAGCTCTCCGGCGACGATGCCAACTCGACCACGGAGAGCGGCCTTTGGCGGCGCAACCTGAAATTCAGCGCCGACCTGTACGAAGTCGCCGTGCTGGCGGAGTACAATTTTTTTAAAATGAAAAAAGGTGCTTATGCTGCGACCCCTTATGTTTTTGGGGGCTTGGCGGGTTTTTATTTTAGCCCGTTCACGGAACTCGATGGCAAGTCCTACGATCTCCACCACTATAAAACGGAGGGGGTAGCGTACAGCCTTTACCAGTTTGCCATCCCTTTTGGTGCCGGGCTGAAACTGCAGGTCAACGGTACCGGCCACATCGGCCTGCAGGCTGGGATGCGCAAAACTTTTACCGACTACCTGGACGATGTGAGCGGCAGTTATGCACCCGACCTGTTTGTGGGCGAAAGCAAGGACGACGGCAGTGGCGCCGGCAATGCTTTGCGCACACGCCTGTCTTACCGCAGCCAAGAGGTTGATACGAATGCGCCTGCCTCGCCATCTCCCGGCGCACAAAGGGGCAACCCCGACAAAAATGATTGGTACCTGTTTTTTGGGGTAACGGTGGGGATGAACTTGAAATAGTAGAGTGCATTGAGGCGACGCCTTTGCGTGGTGGCTTGGAGAGGACGGAGAAGGTGTTGCCTCAA
Source organism: Bacteroidota bacterium (assembly GCA_011321935.1). GTDB lineage: Bacteria > Bacteroidota > Bacteroidia > Chitinophagales > Saprospiraceae > UBA6168. The sequence goes on from DROJ01000178.1 coordinate 6,231, forward strand.
ACTCTACGCTCAATATTTTGAGGCAACACCTTGCTTCATTCCCTCAAAGCCGCCGCACAAAGGCGTCACCTCAAATGGCGGCATCTCAAATTGAATTTTTCTTTAAAGTTTGCTTTGACATGCCGCTATTTTTTTGTCTGAAAATTTTACATCCTATTTTTGCAGCAAGCTGTTTTGTGAACTTTTGTGGTAAACTGCCGTCTAAAAGTTAGTGGTTCGATTCGTAATTAGCGGACTATTTATTTTTTGGTAAATACCACATTGTCAAGGGTTTGGCGAACTAATCACTAATCAACTAATTACGAATCACTGCATTAGTTTGTATTTCACCACTTTTACCAATTCATTTTTCAAAACTATGAACCTGACAAATACTGCAAAAAAAGGATTCCTGTTTCTGTCTTTTGTATTCTTTGTTCCACTTGTTTTTTCTGCCCAAAATGTCGTCGAAGACATCGGCACCCTTATCCAAGCTGGCAAACTCGCCGAAGCGGAAAACCTCACCAACCGCTACCTTGTGGACGACCCCGTCAACATTGACCTGCTCATGATGAAGGGCAATGTCATCCTCAATAAATACATCATCGAGCAGCAGGCGCAGCTCTCCCTGCGCCCGAACTACGACGAGTCTATTTACGATATCAACCAGTTGGAAAAAGGCCCCCGGCCCGTCACCGTCAACCGGGAAACGGCAGAACGGGTCGCCAAACTTTGGGGCGCAGCGGCCATCCTCGACCCTTCCCGCGAGGACATGCACCTCGGCCTCTGCCAGGTCTATGCCATCGCCGGCATGAAGGACGAACTGCTCGCCTATTTGCCCACCGTAAAAGAAAAAGTGGCCAACGTGGAAGACCTCCATTACCAAATGGCCAACTATGCCCGCAACCTGAAAGAGCGCGGCGACTTCGAGGGCGCAATGGCCGTTTACAAAAAAATATACGAGCTGTTCCCCGCGCAAAAAGGCTTGTTGAGCGACATTGCCGGAGAGTACTTTTTTGTGGGCGAACTGGACAGTGCGCGCTACTATATCGCCCGCTCGCTCGATGATGAAAACGCAGATGAAGCGACCCTCGGCAACGGCTTTTTTATCAGTTCCCTTTTGGGCGATTACGACAAGGCGCTGGAAGCCATCCGCCGCCTGCCGGGCAACGGCGACCTGCTTTACGAGGGCGTTTTGGGTTTTTATAGAAATGAAAAAAAATGGGAAAAGCCCCTCAAAAAATTCCTGCAGGAACGGCCCGATTCTACCGATGCCAAAGCGGCCAAAATATTGCTGGCCGACGGTTTTAAAATGGACATGGAGCATTACCTCGCCCTCATTGAAATTGACCTCGGAGATGCCACAAAAATTTTGGTCCACCAAAAATTCAGGGAAACCGGAGAGTTCCTCCCGGCTTTCAATGCTGCCGAAACATACTGCTTCCACAAGCGCTACGCTGCCGCAAACGATATATTTGACGAAATAGAAAAGCGCAATTTTGACCTTGATACAGACGACCACGAATCCCTCCTTTTTTACCATGCCTGGGCGCTCCGCGAAACGGGGCAAAAGGAAGAGGCAAAAGATCGTTGGGAGCAGCTTTTGGGGTCGGAAGATTTTTATAAAAAAAGCGCAGCGCACTGGTTCGTGGGCAGGTATTATTTCGATAAAGGTGAACAAGCGAAAGGGCGGGAGTACTTTGCAAAAATGGCGGGCGAGCCCTCGGCGTCGAAATATGCGACGATGTGCTGGAACTATATGGGGGAGTGATGACACCGGGACGTGAGGCTGTCTAAACCTAAAATTAAAGTAACTACTCGGGTATGTTATGCACCGGTAGCACAGCCTTTAGGCTGTCCCGGTTGCCGACGTTTACGTCGTTGCCAATTTTCAAACTATGCACAGACGTAAACGTCTTTGACCGGGACAGCCTGAAGGCTGTGCTACCAGTGCCCAGCCTACCTGAGTAGTTACAAATTAAATAATCATGGATGTCGCCGAACTTCAAATCGAACTTATCAAATATATCGTCCACACAAACGACAGTGATTTTTTGCAACAACTATTGCAAGCCATCAAGTCTTACAGAAAGGGCGAAGACTGGTGGGAGCGTATTTTTGAAAAAGAAAAAGAGGCGATTGAAATAGGTATCCAACAATTGGACAATGGGGAAGGTATCCCACATGAGGAAGTCAGAAAAGAAATAAATAAACGTTTAGGGCTTATTGGGTACTGAACAAAAATATTGCCCCCTGCCATGCCCCACCTTCCCCTGCCTTCGTGGCATCCCATTTCCCAAAATTTATGACAAAATGACCGCAAAAACCCGATGGCAAACATATTGCTGCCCTGCCCGTTGTGCCAAAGCACAACCCATTTTTCAATATATACCCCTCCTTTTTAGGTTTTCCCGAACCTTCGGGAAAACCTAAAAAGGAGGGGTATAGCTGGCTTTAGGTTTTAGAAATGACCGAATTGATGGTCAGCAACCCTATCGTCTAAATTCTAAAGTCCTGAATAAGATGTTTAAAAAATTGCGAAACATGGCAAAGAAAAATACTGCTGCCCAACAAGGGCAAGAAACCTTAGAAAAAAATATGGAAGAACAATCAAACCACAACACCATGACTGCGGAAATGCCGGACAAGGAAGACGGGGCAAAAGAAGAACCCGTTGACGAAGTAACCGAACTCCGCCAACAGGTGGGCGAGCTGAAAGACAAGTACATCCGCCTCGCCGCTGAATTCGAGAACCACCGCAAGCGTACCATCCGCGAAAAACTCGATTGGATGAAAACCGCCGCGCAGGATACCATCACTGCCCTGTTGCCGGTGCTGGATGATTTTGACCGCGCCAAAAAATTTGCCGCAGGCGAAAACAATGAAGGAAAAGGACTGAGCGAGGGCATAGAACTGGTCTATCATAAACTGTACAATGTGCTGAAACAAAAGGGCCTCGAACCCATGGAAACCACGGGCGAAGAGTTCGACCCCGAACTCCACGAAGCCATCACCGAAATACCCGCACCTTCCGAGGACATGAAAGGCAAGGTGATCGATACCGTTGAAAAAGGCTACCGCCTAAATGATAAAATCATCCGCCATGCGAAAGTGGTGGTGGGGAAATAAATGAATGGTTGAATGGCCAAATGGCTGAATGGTTCGTATTGTCCAGCGAATCATTTAGCCATTCAGCCATTCAGCCATTTAGCCATTCAGCTATCCAATCCATTCAACATGCAAACAATGACCAAAAGAGATTATTACGAAATACTGGGCGTGCCCAAAAATGCGGATGAAGCGGCCCTGAAAAAGGCCTACCGGAAACTCGCCCTCAAGTACCATCCCGACCGCAACCCCGACGACAAATCGGCGGAGGAAAAATTCAAAGAAGCTGCCGAGGCATATGAGGTGTTGAGCGACGGGGACAAACGGGCGCGCTACGACCGCTTCGGCCATGCGGGGGTTGACCCAAACATGGGCCGCGGGTTTCACGGCAGGGGCGGCATGACGATGGAAGACATCTTCACGCAATTTGGCGACATATTCGGCGGCCACGGCGGCGGCAGCCCTTTCGAGGAGTTTTTCCGGGGGGGTAGGGGCGGCGGAAGGCCGCGCGGACAGCGGGGCAGCAACCTGCGCATCCGCGTAAAGCTGACCCTCAAAGAAATCGCTTCGGGCGTGACCAAAAAAATAAAGGTCAAAAAACAAGTGGCCTGCAGTACTTGCGGGGGCAGTGGCGCAAAGGACCGGAGTTCGGTCGCGACCTGCAGCACCTGCCGCGGTTCGGGGGTGGTGCGCCAAGTGCGCAATACTTTTTTGGGGCAGATGCAGACCACCACTACTTGCCCCACCTGTCAGGGTTCGGGCGAAATGATAACGGCCAAATGCCCGGCCTGTAAAGGGGACGGAAAGGTTTATGGCGAGGAAACCATCAGCATTGACATCCCCGCAGGCGTAGCGGAAGGTATGCAGCTTTCCATGTCGGGCAAGGGCAACAAAGGCGCAAAAGGCGGCCCTGCGGGAGACCTGCTCATCAACATCGAGGAGGTGCCGCACGAGCACCTGCAACGAGACGGCCTGAACGTGATCTACGAACTTTTTGTCAATTTCGCCGATGCCGCTTTGGGTACTTCCGTTGAGGTGCCGACCATCGCCGGAAGGGTGAAAATAAAAGTCCCGGCCGGTACACAAGCTGGCAAAATATTCCGCCTGAAAGGAAAAGGCCTGCCCTCTGTGCAGAGCTACGACCACGGCGACCAACTCATCCACATCAACGTCTGGACGCCCAAAAAACTGAGCAACGAGGAAAAGGAACTGCTGGAAAAAATGAGGGCGATGCCCAATTTCAAACCTGAACCGGGAAAAGGGGAGCGCGGCTTTTTTGATAAGATGAAGGATTATTTTAGTTGATCCGGGAAGGTTGCTGTTTATTGGTTTTGGCCAGCCAAAACCATAAAAACGCCTTTATCCCGCTTTATCTATGTGTTTTGATATAGATAAAGCGGGATAAAGGCGTTTTTTGTTTTTATAAATATAGGGACTATGTATTGACTAAAAAAGATGCCGCCAATATCGAATCCAAAAAGCGGGTTTTTCTATATCATACCAAAACTAAAAAACACCTTTTTGTTTCGCTTATCACGACGTTTGGGGTGGTGGAAAATGAGAATAAATTGAACTGTATAGACCAGGTGGTTTTGTTGGAGGATTTGTTTGGGTGAGGTTGTTATTTAATTTTGTAACTTGTGCCTTTGCATCAGCAACCTAACGAGAGACAGAAAAGACTACCGTGCTCCCTCCTTCCATATTTCACTAAACAACCACCTGCTTATGAACCCCTTGAGAAAATTTTTCACCTGTTGGCTTCCATTTAATTTAGGCGCGTTATTCTTAAATGTATTTGATATATCGGCATTATTAAAAAAAATATTTAGCCACCCAAACAAAGGATGTACAACCAAGATATATTCGGATATCTGGGCATCCATTTTTATTTTATTCGTCGTTTTTTCTTTTGGCCTTTCTGCCCAAGACAATAATATTAGGTTTAAGCATATCACTTTAGAAGATGGGCTGTTGCAATCCTCCATTCAATGTATGTACCAAGACAGCCGTGGTTTTGTATGGATAGGCACTGAGGATGGCTTGCATAAATATGATGGGTATGAGTTTAAAATATTTCGGCATATACCTGGAGACTCGACCAGCCTGAGCAATAATTCCATCATTGGTATTGCAGAAGATGCTTCTGGTAATCTATGGATAGGAACAAAATCCGGGTTGAATTTTTTCGAATATGAAACGGGAACTTTAACATATCTTGATTCAATTGACTTGAGCCACAGTACAATTACTTCCCTTCTTTTTGACCTTTCAAATAATTCGTTGTGGGTGGGGTCGGAAGGCGGTTTAGATTATTTTATTATTCCTAATAAAATTACTGATTCAATTCTTGTCCACCATGTTCCAATTGATTTCAAAGGTGTCGGGAGTTTGTTTCTTGATTCAGAAAAAGACTTATGGATAGGGTCTAGGAGTGGTCTTTTTAAAATGGACAAAAACATTAATATCCCCATCCTAATACCCTCAATCGAAAAGAATCATATATATAGCATTGCCGAGGATAAAAATGGGTTTATTTGGATTGGTAAAAAAGGAGGCGTAGAGAAGTTTAAAAAAGATAGTTTGGAGTCCACCCTTGAGCAAGTGGATTTAAAAGAATATTGCGATTTCTCAAAGTATAAATTTTTACTTGTTTTTAGTGACCAATCAGGAAATATCTGGATAGGGACAAACAGGGGGTTGCTCCAATTCAGCGTTGATAATGGATCATTTACGAAGTACAGTAAAAGATATGGCAATCCCAACTCCCTAAACAGCCATTTCCTTTACTGCATGTTGCAGGATGAATCTGGGCTTTATTGGATCGGCACACATGGAGGGCTCAATTTATTGAATTTAAAAGAACAGCGTTTTCCTCATCATAGAATCCCTTACCAAGAAAATTTAGGGGATGATGCACTTTATATACGTTCTATTTTGGAAGATAAAAATGGTACTGTATGGATAGGTACTCAAGGTGCTGGATTGTTTTTCATGGAAAAAGGTCAAGGCTCCCCACAACCGTTTCTTATGCAACAAGAGGCCGAATATATTACTGGTGCAATAAAGGCTATCGTTGAAGATCGGTATGAAACAATTTGGCTTGGGACAGTTAAAATGGGGCTAGTCCGGGTAAATCAGAAATCAAGAAAACTTGTACGCCAAAAAGTAGGCTTGTCCAGAACCGATGCTCTTCTTGCCGACAGAGATGGATATATTTGGACAGAACACCGTAATAGCCTTATACATCGCTTTAATCCACAAAACCAGGATTTTTTTCAAATGACGGATGGCGCGGTTCAAGGTGTCAGGTCTTTGGCACAAGACTCTTCGGGCATCGTATGGATTGGAACAGATCACCATGGACTGTTTAAGTATAACCCGACCACTAATAAGTATCCAGTTCAAGTTACAATAACTGGTCAAGATTCCCTTTTTGAGGGATACAACAAAATCAATTATATCCTCCCCGATGATATGGGCATAATCTGGATTGGAACTTACGGAGGTGGATTGGTCAGGCTGGATACGAGGAGAGATGTTTTTTCATTTTTTAATTCTTCCAATACCAAACTGCCGAACGATATTATTTATGGTATATTGAAAGATGACAATGGCAACCTTTAGATCAGTTCCAATAAAGGCATTACCCGATTTCACATTGCTTCAAAAGAAACTTGGACGTTTGATGTAAAAGACGGCTTACAGAGCAGGGAATTTAATTCCGGTGTATGCTTTAAATCCGATGATGGGAAAATGTATTTTGGAGGCATAAATGGATTCAATGCTTTTTGGCCAGAAAAGATTAAAGAGAACCAATATGATCCACCAACTGTTTTTACGGATTTTCAAGTAGGTAATAAATCAGAACCTATTGGTGGAAAACAATCTGTGCTTACAAAGCATATCAACGAAACCAATTTCCTCATGCTTTCCCATAAACAATCGGATATTTCTTTCAAAGTAGCAGCATTAGATTATAATATTCCTGAAAAGAACCAATTTAAATATTGGCTGGTAAATTACGATACAGGTTGGATTAAAATTGGAAACCGAAGATTCATCAGCTTCACTAATCTTTCTCCCGGAAAATATGAACTGAAAGTAAAAGGCACTAACCATGATGGAGTATGGAATGAAAAGGATGGAGTATGGAGTGACAAGGTTGCATCTGTGAAAATCAAAATCCGCCCGCCTTTTTATTGGAATTTATGGGCCTGGATAATTTATGGGATTTCAATATTAAGCGGATTTTATTGGTTTTATAATTTTCGGCTTACCCTCAAATTGAAACATGCTGAGAGCATCCGCATCAAAGATTTGGAACTTGCCGAAAATGCACGTATCAAAGATTTGGAACATGCAGAAAACATAAGGCTCAAAGAACTTGACGAAACAAAAAGCCGGATTTTCACCAATATATCCCATGAGTTCCGGTCGCCCCTCACTATTATAATGGGGATGATAGAAAACCTCAAAGGAGATGAAAAATCCAAAAAATCAATCCAGCAAGAAAGCGAGAACTTACTTACTCTTATCAATCAAATACTTGACCTGTCCAAATTGGAATCGAACCACTTAAAATTAAAACTTATACAGGATGATATTTATGGGTTCATAAAATATGCCATAGGGTCTTTCCAAACTTTAGCCACTTTAAAAAGCATCCACCTTAATTTTTTCCCAGAAAAAAAAGAACTGATAATGGATTACGATCCCGAAAGGTTTCGGGAAATCCTTTATAATTTACTTTCAAATGCAATTAAGTTCACAGCAGAATATGGAGCGGTTACAGTTTCGGCCAAAGAAGTAGTAAAAAACGGGAAACAATTTTTGGAAGTAAAAACCAAAGACACAGGTATTGGAATCAAAAAAGATAAATTAAAAAAAATATTCGAACGGTTTCACCAAGAAGATGATTCTGATACCCGGAGGGCAGAAGGAATCGGAATCGGCTTGGCACTGACTAAAGGCTTGGTAGAATTGATGGGCGGGAGCATTACGGTTGAAAGCGAAATAGGGAAAGGGTCGGTTTTTATTTTTTGGCTACCCATCACCAGAAATGCTGAAATAAAAAAAGGACAAAATGCCAGAACGGTTTTCAAGGCAAATTACACACCTGAAAACATTTTGGATGAAACGCAAATCCCCTGTATAGAAAGCCCTTCCGTACTCCTTATCGAAGATAATCTTGGCGTATTAAATTACCTGAAGCAATGTTTGAAAAATTACAATGTACTTACCGCCACAAATGGGGATAAAGGAATTAAAACAGCCTTGGACAAAGTCCCGGATATCATCATCAGCGATGTGATGATGCCGGAAAAAGATGGTCTGGAAGTTTGTGACACTTTGAAAAACAATGAGATCACGAGCCACATTCCGATTATTTTGCTCACCGCCAAAGCTGATGTGGATTCAAGGATTGCCGGATTGAAAAGAGGGGCGGACGATTATCTGGCGAAACCTTTTCATAAAGAAGACCTGATAGTGCGGATGGGGAATTTAATCAGGCTAAGAAAGCAATTACAGCAACGGTACAGCAAAGGGCCGATTGTCGAACCCAATGAGGAGTATGAAATTGAAGATGGTTTTTTCCAAAAAGTTTACAAAATAGTGGAAGACCATTTTGACGACCCTGAGTTCGGAGTCAAACAACTTTGCAGTAAGGCCAATAAAAGCAATATGCAAATCAACCGAAAACTAAGTGCGCTGACAGGCAAGACTCCTACTCTTTTCATCCGCTCTATCCGCTTAAAAAAAAGTAAAGAACTCTTGCAAAGTACCGACCTGAACATTTCTGAAATTGCCTACCAAGTCGGTTTTTCTAATCCCAACTATTTTTCCCGTGCATTTAATAAAGAATTTGGTTACCCCCCAAGTTCAGAGCGCAAATGATTGTTTTTTATTTGAAAACCAATTGTTTTCATGCCTGCTGTGAAATGAGTGAAGAGATTTTTTCATGGATGTGAAATGAGTGAACGTTTTTGTGAAATGAGTGCAGGGGCGGTGTTGGGGTGGACTTTACCTTTGTGAAGGTAAAAATCATCCTTTCTATTCATCAAAAACTTTACGCCATGAAAAAATTATTTTTGATTTTATGCAATGAAGCAGCACAACAAAATAGAAAACAAAGATTACTCGCTATTAAAGCAACAAGAATTAAAAAAAATCTCAGAAGGGCATTAACCGCTATTGCTTTATCATCAATATTAATTATTGCAAGCCAGTGCACGGTTTCTGGACAAACCATCTTCTTCGAAGATTTTGAATCTGGTATTGGAAACTGGTATGCAGATAATGGGCTTTGGGATGCCGGAATTGCAACGGTAGGCCCTCAAGCCGCACATTCAGAGGAGAATGTGGCCGGTACTGTTTTAGATGGCAATTTTCACCATAATGCCAATACCCGTATCATCAGCCAAAGTATTTCATTACCAAGTCTGCTTTCAGGAGAAAAGATTCAGCTAAAGTTTTGGCAGTGGTTTAGATTTTCGGATGACAACGGCCGGATCCAAATTTCAGTGAATGGAGGTGATTGGCAGACTATTTCAAGTCCAGTCTTTGACGGGTACAGTACCAATTGGACGCAATATGTTACTGATTTATCAGCTTATGCGGATTCAACTGTACGTATAGCATTTTATTTTCGTTCTGGGAATTATAATAATGATAACGGATGGTACATTGACGATATTTTAGTTGAAAAAAAGGTAGTCCCATTCAATAACCCTGAAAACTTTGAACTTGGAGTAGGGGATTGTAGTGCTGACAATGGCTTATGGGAGGTTGGAATTCCCACAGTCGGTCCGATGACTGCCCACTCCGGTCAATTTGTTGCAGGTACAGTTATGGATGGCAATTTTCATCATAATGCTAATACTCGTTTTATCTTGCCCGAAGTTACACTTACCCCATTGCAAGGTCAGGCACCCACGTTGTTTTTTTGGCATTGGTATAGGTTTTCGGATGACAACGGCCGGGTTCAAATTTCTGTAAATGGGGGTGATTGGCAAACCATTTCAAGTTCAGTCTTTGATGGGTACAGTACTAATTGGACACAATATGCAATTGATTTATCAGCTTATGTGGATTCAACTGTACATATAGCATTCTATTTTCGTTCTGGGAATTATAATAATGATAACGGATGGTACATTGACGATATCAGAATTGAAGGTACTACTGATAGCAAAGAAATTCCAGCCCCGTTTCCCGAATCTACTTTGTCTCAAAACTACCCCAACCCATTCTCTTTCTCAACTACTATCCCTTACATATTAACCCAACCCGCCCCTGTCGAGCTGGTTATCTACAACGCTGTCGGGCAAAGAATAAAAACTTTGATAAATAAACCCCAACCTGCTGGGGAATATGAAATCCAATGGGATGGTAAAGGAAATAATAACATACAAGTATCTAACGGAGTTTATTGGTATATCCTTAAAGTGGATTCTATAATACAGATAAAGGAATTAGTATTCATTCGATAGCGCATTGAATTCGAACTAAAATTTTATCTCAACAATCACTTTAAATTTATCTAACATGAAAAAATACATTGGCCTATTTATATTAATAATCTTCACCAATATTGTTTGGGGACAAGATTCTTCAAAGAATAAGAAACTCTTTAATGGAGCAGAAAGAGGCAATATTCATCAAATTCAAAAAGCACTTGATAAAGGAGCAAATATTGAAGCCAGAAATTCTTATGGGAGAACGCCCTTAATGATAGCTGCAAAAAAGGGAAGGTTTGAAGCTGTCAAATATTTAATAGAAAACGGAGCTGATATAAATGCAACAAATGAAGAATATTCAATAATTACTTATGCTTCAAGTAGTAAACAAAATTCATTAGCAATTCAAGAATACTTGCTTGAAAACGGAGCAATTGGTAAAACAATTCAAGAACTACAACAAGAATATTGCGATCAATTAAGAAGTAAATTAAAAAAAGGGATGGACTGTGAAAAAGTACACGAACTGGTCAATTTAGGTTGGTCTATAGATTTAATAAGAGCAATGGCAGACGATGGCAATGTAGTATTGAATTTGGGCCATATTTATGTTGAGTTTGATAAAAATTGTAAGTTGGCAAAATGGTCAATCCCCTCTTGTGAATAATTACTATAAGGTTGTTTACCTCTTTGGTTGACAATTTTGTTGAAAATAGACATTGTCATTTTTCAAAATTATTAATTCATAAAACTCTTTTCAATCACTTATAAAATTATCAAAATGAAAAAATTATTTCTATTCATCATTTTAATCACTTTATTTTCTCCTGACAGCTGGCTCAACGGACAAACTCCCGACACTTTCGAGCCCATAGAATTCAGGAAAAAGAAAATGTTTTACAAAGGGGAAAAAATTAAAAAAGCAAAAACACTGGAGAAAATCATTTACCCGCTCAATGACCCGATAGCTAATGACTTATTAGATAGTTACAAAACTACAAGGATAGTATCTGTTGTACCACTTGCAGCTATTGCCGGTTTTTACATTTCAGCCATACATACTGCAATAACTTGTGAACATGAAACCTTGCCCGAATTAGACTATTGCAGTGATAAATTTTATGGAAAAATGTTTACTGGAATGGGATTGTTAGTTATTTATGCTGCCATTGGCGGCGCAGGGGATTTGAAAAAAGGGAAAAAGGCTGTCCGCCGCTACAATGAAGTAATTCAGGAAAAAAAAGATTTTTCGGGCCTGTCATTGCAAGTTATTCCTGCCTCAGATGGTTTGGGCGTCGGCATAGGTTTAAAGTTTTGACATATTTATTTTGAAATATAACCAAATATCTATCTTTTATATTTCGGCACTACCTTAAATGCACTTTCGTCCATTCCATTTTCACAAACAAACAATCCAATCATGTATAAAAAACAAACCGTATTTATTATATCAATCGGACTGGTTTTGGGTTTGGCCGCTCAATCTTCCTCAAATTATCCTGTCCGAAAAGGATTTATTATAGGCATTGGTCTTGGGCCAAGCTATCTGATCCCAAAATATAAAGTAGGCAATATGAGTGTATCCCTTGACAATGAATTTGCCATCATGTCTGATATAATAATTGGATATGCTCCTTCCGATCAAATAATGATCTATTGGAGTTCAAAAATAAACTGGCATGGTATGGAAAATAATAGGGGCGATAAAGCCACTTTTACTTTTTGGCAAGGAGGAGTGGGAACGACCTATTTTCTTAAACCAGAACCTGTTTCTCCTTTTGTGTCTGGTGGTGTCGGCTTTTCATCTTTTGGGGCACCATTCGAAAATAATATTGACCCAATTTATGGTATTGGTTTTTTTATCGGAGGAGGCTATGAATTTGTTAAGCATTTTACAGTAAAAGGTGATTTGATTTGGGGAAACCCGGGAGAGGAGGCATTTGGAGAAAGGGTTTCTCGGAATACTTTGGGTATTGCAGTAAGCATCAATTTTTTGTTGCATTGACTTTGAATGCAAATTCAATCTGAAAATCTTCCCATAAAATTACAAATAGCCTCAAAGTGACAAAGTAGTATTAGAACGGTGAAAGAATCCCCTCAAAACAACCCATCCATCCCACCAACCCGACACTATTTTATTCCCCGATAAACTCTACAGAACACCGCTCGGCAATGGCCTTTTACAACTGATGCACATTCAACGCAAGGCCGCAAAGATGCAAGGGAACGCAAGGGCCAAAAGCCTTGCCTTGCGCTGAAAACATATCCGTTGGGATTTTCCATTGCCGAAAAAATTATCCCAAAAAAAAAGAGAAAGGAAAATAGCCCAAACACAGTTCAAACCTGCTCAAAACCCAAACCTGTCCACGTCCACCATTTTCCACGGGTATAGTTTGTAAATATCCAGATTAAAAGAAATCCTTTTGAAATAACTGCTGCGGCCGCTCTGGTTGTAAAGGTCTTTGACTTTTGAGGAATTGACGGCCGGAAAGTGGTGCAGTATAATATAGCTTCTTTCCCACCTTTTATTACCTTGCACTTTTCATTAAAACCTGGCACCATGAAAATAATAGACCTGTCCAAGCCCATCCAGTACAACCCTGGCGACCCCTGGTTTATGCGGGTAAAAATAAAGCACAAACCGCACCGCAAGGCCAAGTGGCTGCTGCGCTTTTTGGGGCTTCCTTTCCGCCTCTTCCCAAAAAATTTCATCGGTTGGGCGGACGATACCATCCAGAAAATGGGCGTGCATTCCACCACCCATATTGATGCGCCCTGGCATTATGCCCCCACCTGCGGAGGCCGGCCTGCCAAGACCATTGACGAGGTGCCCCTCGACTGGTGCTTTGGCGATGGCATCGTGATAGACATGAAATACAAACCAGATTTTGAGGCCATCACCTCCGCCGACATCCAGCATTTTTTAAAAGAAAATAATTTGGATATAAAACCGAATATGATCGTGCTGATAAAAACGGGACGGGACAAATACATGGGCACCGAAGACTTCTATAAAATAGGGACGGGCATGAGCGCCGAGGCCACCCGTTGGCTGATAGACAGCGGCGTGAAAGTTATGGGCATTGACCAATGGGGCTGGGATCTGCCGCTGCCGTTTTTAATAAAAAAAGCAAAAGAAACAAATAATTCCGAGCTGTTTTGGGAAGCGCATTTGGTGGGCAGCGAAAAAGAATATTGCCACATGGAGCAGTTGACCAATTTGGATGCGCTGCCATATTCTGGTTTTAAAGTGGCGGTGTTCCCATTAAAAATCATGGGGGCATCGGCTGCGCCTGCGCGGGTAGTGGCGATGGTGGAAGAGTGATGGGATTGAGATCCAAAACTCACGTTAAAAATTAGCCCCCTTACTCCACCACCAGTTTCCATGCGCCCCTTTGCCCCCCAGCCGTCTCCACTGCCAACCAGTATGCGCCCGCCACCTGTGGCATGGGCAGGGTAAAAGAAGTTGTCCCCGCTGGCACATCGAAACCTTTTTTCCACAAGGTCTTTCCCGCTACGTCCAAAAGTTTAGCGAAGAAGGCTGTCCTTTGGCGGCTGTCCACCCTTATCCGGGCCTGCTGCCCGGCGGACAGGGGGTTGGGGAACACTTCCATGGACAGGCCATCGTCCAAGACCCGGCGTATGGCCGTTTCGAAATCGACGGTAAAAGCGGCTTCGGTTTCGCAGCCCAACGAGTCGGTGATGGTCAGGGCATAGTCCCCCGGCAGGAGGTTTTGCAGGGACTGGGCAGTGTCCCCCGTGCTCCAGAGGAAGGAATAGGGCGGGGAGCCGCCGCTGACCCCGTTGACCAGGATGCTGCCATCGGGGACGGTGGCCCCGGAGGCCTGCTGCACAAGGGTATCTATGCCGATGGGCGGGGGTTGGTTGATCTCGGCGCTGCCTTCCGCGGTACACCCGTTGCCGTCGGTGAGGGTAACAATATAGATGCCCGCAGCGATGCCCGTGAGCAGGGAATCGGTCTCCCCGCCGCCCCATTCAAAAGAATAAGGAAAAGTCCCGCCTTCTGCAACAGCGGCCGCAGTGCCGTCTTCTGCCCCGAAACAGACAATGTCCGGGGCTTCGATGGACAGGCCGATAGGGTCGGGTGCGGTGAGGGTCAGCACGGCCGTCCCGGTGCAGCCGAGGGCATCGGTCACCGTGGCGCTGTACTCGCCGCTGCTGAGCATGCCGATGGTTTCCGTTGTCTGCCCGTCCTGCCACTGCCAGGTGTAGGGGGCGAGGCCGGAGGGGGCGGCGGTGGCCGTGCCGTCTGCGCCGTTGCCGTTGTCGGGGTGGCAGGAAATGTCGGTGCTGCCGGCGGTGACCTCCAGTCCGCCGGTGGCCTCCACAAGGAACGAGTCCACGGCGGTGCAGCCCAGCGAATCCGTTGCGATAAGGGCATGGGGGCCGGCAGGCAGGTCGCTTGTGCTGCTCCCGCCGGGCTCCCCGTCCCAGGCGATGCTGTACGTGCCGCCGTTGAACGGGCTGCCCCCGCCGACCGTTGCGGCGGCCGAACCGAAGGAACCTTCCCCGCAGTCAACGGCGGTGGCAGCAGCGGAGGCCGTGAGGAGCGGCGGCTCGGAAACGGTCACCTCCAGCGTATCTGCCCGGCTGTCCGAATCGTTGACGATGACCTGGAAAGTGCCTGCGGGCAGGCCGTCGAGGACGACGGGCAGGGAGTCGGCAAAGGTGGAGACGCCGAAAAAGCTCAGGGAAAAAGGGCCGCAGCCGGCCGCTGCGTTGATGGCCACGCTGCCCGTGCTCTCCCCGTGGCAGGCGACATGGCCCACGCTGTCGAGGAAGGCCCCGAAGCGGGGCGTTTCGTGGGCGCCCATGTCCACCCTGCCCTCGATGATGCGGGCATTGCCGGCGATATCGGTGAGCAGCCCTGCCCCGGTAGCGGCGGCGTTGTCCCCGGCGTTGCGGGCAGGGGAACAGGGGCGGAGGCGGAAGTCGTTGGCGGCAGTGTCGAAGAACATGGGATCGGCGTCGAAGAGCATGCCGGGGCCACAGGTGACAGGGCCGTTGGAGATGGAGGAGCAGTCGGGGAGGTCGAAGAGGCAGTGGGAGAGGTTAAGAGAGTTGCCATTATCAATTAGAGGGTTTCCGTTCGCTACTTCGTTTTTATAAAAGATGCAATTCTTGAAAGTCAATTCTGAACTTACATCACTTGCAATGAATTTGCCAGTTGGGTTTTTATTGTTGTAAAAAGTGCAGTTGGTGAATATTAGATTGGCAATAAACGATGGAAAAGATTCTATAGTAGCAACAGTAGGTTTTTGGATACTAGATGTTAAATCATAAAACGAGCAATTATTGATATTAACAAATCCGATGGAAACATTTATAGCAATTTTGTTAACATCTCCACTATTACCAAATATAGAACTCTCAATCGAAGTATTTTTTTCTTCAAAAAGAGAAATGATGCTGTCACCATTTCCTGAATTCCTGTCAAAAAAACAATTTGCTATATAAATTCCGATAGAATTAGTGGAAAAATTAAGGGCTGATATTGCAAGCCCTTCACCATTGCACACATTTTCTTCAAAGTCAGAATTTAACACCTTTAACATTGAACCTATATTCGATTTTTGGTTATCGATAGCACCGCCTTCTGCAAGTGCAAAATTCCGTTTGAAACTACAGCTTTCGACTACGACATCATAGATTCCATAATTATTAAAATATTGTAAGCCTCCACCATTATTGGAGGCATTTCCGTCAAACAATCCTCTGCGTATCGTAATTTCATAACTTTCACTGCCTCCATTAATATAGACACCTCCTCCGTTTGCCGAGGTATTATTTTTAAAATGGCAGTTCACAAACAAAGGGCTTGCCCCTCCATTGTTCGAGTTCTGTATGAATACACCCCCGCCGTTAAAACGTGCATTGTTGGAAGCAAAGGTGCAATTGACAATGCGAGGGCGGGTGTCCTCTGTTTGGGTAGAACCAATGATATACATCCCTCCACCGCTTTTCGTGCGGTCTGTGTTTTGTCCAAACGTATCATTGTTTGCATTTCCTTCCCTGATAATAAAGCCATCCAAAACAGTGGTCGAATCCGCCATATTGCAATAGACTACAGTATAGGAATTGTCTGTACTGTCTCCTGCCATACCAATATCGCCACTCAATATCGTCTCATATATTTCCCAATCACGTTCATCTAAAGAAGACTCCGTGCCGGCAAAGCCGCCGAACATTTTCACCCCGTTTTTTATGTTAAAAGAAATGGTTCGGAAGGTGCTTTGGGTGGGCAGGTAAAGCCCCTGTGCCACCCACATGGTATCGCCATAGCCTGCAATGGCAAGGGCGGCCTGCAGGTCGTCGAAGGCATCCTCCCAAGAGGAGCCGTCGTGGTTGCCGCCGGCCTGTCCTGCGTTTACGTAAATGATGCCCTGCGCGGCGGCTGGGCGGGGAAGGAGCAGGCAGATCAAGAGTCCTAAAAATGTAAAAAGTTTTTTCATGGGAAATGGTGTTATTTTTCGGTTGACGCCTGCCTGCCGGCAGGCAGGGTTGACGGTCAGGGTGGAGATTTGAATTTGGTTTAGTAGCCTGAAAACCAATATTTTGTAAACATACTGCGACCCTTGCCATTCGCCGGAGGCGGACAACAAGAGTCGCAGCTTTGACTTTGGTTTGCCTTATTGCTTTACCACTTTGCCCGTGAGCACTTGCCCGTCGGCAGTAGCCCGCCAAGTGAACACCCCGCCGCCCCAGCCGTTGGTCTGGTCAAAAACAATTTCCTGTGGGCCGGCCTGTACTTCCTTTTCCCAAGCGGCCACCTGTCGGCCAAAGATGTCAAAAACGGCCACTTCCAAAACCGCCTTTTGGGGAATTTCGGCATAGAGCCTGAGTTCTCCGGCAAAGGGGTTTGGAATGGTTTGCACGTTGAGGGCAGGTGTTTGGGGCTGTAGTTGTGGGCTGACCAGGCCCTTGCCCAATGTCAGGTTCAGGGAGCGGGGCGAGCCGTCCGCTTGATAGGCGGCGGTCTGCAATATGCCGTTGTCAATGGCGAGCAGGTCTGTTAGATCAGAGACCGGCCGCAACGCTTTGAAATGCAGTTTGAAAACCGGAACCTGTTGGCCAAACAGGACCGGCCCGCCATCGGCCGAATACCACAATGCCCTTATCCTTCCATCCTTTGCTTCAGTTTCGCCAAACCAAACCCTGTCCAGGTTGTCCTGTCCATAGAGGTCTTCCCCTCTTTCCAGTTGCAGTATGCTGGGGTCGAAGCGGAGGCCCATCTGCCAAGCGGCGAGTTGGGTTTCGCCATCCATCGCAAAAGTCATTTCGAGCAGATCCCCCGGTGCAAAACTTTTTTGTTGGTTGACCGAGGCCAATAAACCAATTCCCGTATTTCTGTCGTCCGCCCCGTTGCCAGTGAACGAACTGCACGAATGGCTATCGTTCACATCACCAATTTTTATTGCAATAAAGCCGGTGCCTGTAACCGAGCCGTTGGATAAATTTACTATAATACATTCTGGAAATTCTTCAGTAAAGGGGTCTGCGGGATCTGGAAAAACATAATCTTCATGCACAAACCGCCAAGAAGTGTTGTTCAGAAATTCAGTTTCCACATGCAGTATTACTTTACGTATTAACACTATATCATAAGTTGTAACAGAGCCAGATTTATTTGCATCTGCGGCAATAATCTTATAAGGCGAGTCCAATAGTTTAACCCCAAGGATATGCTTGCTTATCAGAACGAGGTCATAAGTCGAGACCCCATTCAAAGGGTTGATGTCCTTTTTGGGCATGATGGAGAACAGCCCGGCCTCATTGCCATTGCACTGTATATCAATTTCGTAATTTCCTGTACAAGAGCCAATGGTAGAAGTGAGTTGGTCGCATACCCCGTCAAGGCTGCTACTTCCGCAGCTTTCGTTAAATATTAGAACACCAGAATTGATCGAAATTAATGTTGCGGGCAGGGTACTTCCCGCAGGGTCGATAGGAACATCAATCCCATTTCCGTTTTCATCCTGGATCAGCCCGCCGCCAGTGTAAGTTTTTACGCAATCGGTTATACAAACCTCATCGTCGCCCGGCAGGGTCGTATTTTCTGGCGAGCAAGTCGTTAGGTTTTCTTCCACGGCTGTGTTCATGGTGAACATGATGTCGCTCACGCAGCCATTTTCGGTTGCGCTAAAAAATACATCGAACAGTTTGGTGCTGCCCCCAAAAGTACCGGCCGGGCAGTAGGTATAGAACACCGAATTGCCCGATATATAGGCGCAGTCATTTACTTGAACAGCACCTGCGGGGGGGGCTAATGGGTCAAGGGCACAATCAGTAGAGGGGCATAGCACATTATAGAGCTGAAAAGGGATATTTCCCGGATTCTGGAATACAACTTCGGCCGTTACCTTGCTCAAGCTATTGACGGCCGGGGCATCTAGCATTACAGAGAAGGCTTGGTCGCATTCTTTTACAGGAGGGACGGAGGCAGTATAAGGGGCTATCCTTACGTCGTAATCCAAACAATAGGTGCAGTTGTTGACCAAAGGGAGGAAGTTGGCCGTATCGTCCACATTTGGAACGCAGCTCTCTGTTGCACCTTTGAACTTGATATGGGCCTGGGTAAAATCAATGGTTTCGAGGGCAGCCTGGTCTGAACCCCTTAGCAATACCAAATAGCTGTCGCCATCACTCAGAGTCAAGAAGTTTGAATTGGAAAAGTTAATGATGGGGCTACAGTCGGTACAGGTACTGGCATTGATTCCAGAAGGACAGCTTCCCCCGGTATTGCAATTGTTATTGTTGAATGTTCCTCCCGGGCCGGTAATGCTCAGTACTTCGAGGTTTTCTGTGCCCACCGTTTTGAATTCGAGAAAGATCTCAACCAAGTCAACACTGGTGGGCATTCCGTTGCCCGTCACACTGGCAACTATTTCAAAACCTGTTTCGCAATCGTTGAAGTTAGGGTTGCTGACACTGCTCAAGCTAAAAGAGACAATAGGTTCGCCCGTACATGGAAGAGTGCCGGGGTAGTCAACTGTTCCAAATGCCGCAGAAACATCGGCCGTGCAGCACACTCCTCCATGCTCCAATACGCGGACGTATTCCAGGCCTATATCTGCCTGCCCTTTTATGTTTTCAAGCTCATCCGGTGGTCTTATCGAAAAGGCCAATAACCGAAGCGACGTATTTGGGGCGAGTATTGGATTGGAAAGATTGTCGAGGAAAAAATAATGGCGGTCGCCGTTGTGTTCTTCGTAAAGGGGCGTGCCCGTAGGCAGGGTGCCTTCCACAAAATAGTTTTCCAAATCAGTTATATCCGGCAATGTCCCGTATATATCCGACAAGCTAAGTTTAAGGTCGAGGTCGTCAATGTCTATGCTTGTCAGCCCATTGTTCGTGATCTGGACATAAACGGGGATTTCTTCGTGAGGGCTGGAAGTCAGGATGTGGTTGCTTAAAGCAGCAAAATCATCGGTTCCGTTTGCGCCGTACAATAGTTCTACGGAGAGGCCGGAAGAACAGGAAGTGGAGTTTAATGTTCCTCCTATTGGATTGCTTGGTATATTGCATTCATCTGTACAGGTTGCAATCTGGGGGCTTGGCCTAAAACGGACGGTAGTAGTAGGAGTCAACACTATCGGAACTCCAGGATCTGAAATCACATATGCCTCTATCCAAAGGTCACTACAACCACCAAAAGGGAAGTGATAATAGTCATTTTCATTGCACGTCCCTTGCAGAATTAGCGTCTTGCTGTCAGAAGAATAACCAAGTCCCCAATTTGAAAATGGGAAAACCGAAGGCCCCTTCGTCAATCCTTGGTCGAAAACCCCGTCTCCGGTAATCGTAATTCGAATTTCTAGTTGATGTGCATCGAATTGTGTTTCACCGTTTTGCAGGTCATTGTAAAAATAAAAACCAAATTTCTGTCTAAAGCAATCATTGTAGGTAGGAAAGTTGCAAGCCTGAAGGTCAACATTATCAATTGTTTGACAAAGAGGCGGTTGCGCTAGCATTTGAGTAGCCCCCGCTACCAAAAAAAACAGGGCGAAAAAACATTCCAAGAAGCGTTTTCTTTTCTTTAATAAGGAGGAGTTTGCAAAGAGTGTTTTCATGATAAATAAATGTTTTACAAAGTTAAAAAATAAAAGCAGTCCATCTGTTTTATTGTTTAGAAATAATAATGTCACGCCTTGCCACCAATGGTAGCAGGTCGTTAAAAAATGGTAGCATTGGCCAAAGCATTGTGCTTTTTGGCTTTGACAGCTACATTATGAGAAATCAATAGGCGCAGGCCTATCAATCCTCATCCTAAGTAACAATGAAAGAATAAGTTGAACTTTTGGACGGCTTCTTTTGCCCTTATTTTTTCCTTTAAAATCAGTCATAGTATCAACAATACTCCTTCTTTTAAAGAAAATCTAAGACCAAAATAAGCTCGTCCAAATGTCCAACTTATTCTTTCATCGTTACTAAATATTTTTATTTAAAGGCATTTTTAGGTGCTGTTTCAGGTGTTCGATTTCATGCACCAAAGAAAAATCAACAGGAATAAAAGGTGTAGCCGGAGTGGCTTTTGTTGATATATATTTGCAAGAACTTGCAATCTGTAAAATTTTGTGCAAATATAGCCCCCCCCCCCCC
>DROJ01000179.1 GCA_011321935.1 Bacteroidota bacterium
AGGCCAGAGAAGGAAAACCTATTTCGGGACGTACAACCTGCTCAGGATGGATTTCCCGCCCGCAAAGATTTCCAAAGTTTTTGATGTGCCCCCCTCATTTGTTGCGGCCATCGAAAAGCTGCGGGTGAGGGTGCCGGAGGTAAAGGCTTTGCTGCAAAAAGGAAATATGGAGATGGAGGCCATCGCCAAAAAACTGGGCGTCCCCGCCCTGTTTGTCGAAGCGGTCAAGCTGGAACTGGAGAAAAAGTGAAAATACCTGCATATCAAAAAAGGGCGCTTTACCGATAAAGCGCCCTTTTTTATTGCCCTGTTTTCATTTCACCAAAAAGCGGAAAATTGTCGTCGTCCTAAAAGTCCTGCCCGGTTTCACGACAGTGGAAGGGAAATTTTCATGGTTCGGCGAGTCGGGGAAGTGTTGTGTTTGCAAACAAAAACCAGCATGTTTTCCGTAAACCACGCCGCCCTTGCCTTTTGTTTTTTCCAACTGATTTCCAGTATAAAACTGCATGCCCGGCTCGGTGGTCAGCACTTCCAGCACCCTGCCGCTGTTGGGTTCGTAAACGGTGGCGGCCAATTGCGGCCCCATGTCTTCGGGGGCTTTGTTGAGCACAAAATTATGGTTGTAGCCGCTGCCGTATTTCAATTGTTGGTTGGCTGCCCCGATGTCCTTGCCGATGGTTTTGGCGCTGCGGAAATCGAAAGGCGTAGCTGCAACGGCGGCTATTTCGCCTGTCGGTACCATCTGCCCGTTGACGGGGGTATAGGCATCGGCATTGATCTGCAGTTCGTGTTTTAAAATAGGTTTGGAAGCATCGCCGGAGAGGTTGAAATAGCAGTGGTTGGTGAGGTTGACCACGGTGGGGGCTTCGGCAATGGCGGCGTAAAAAATGCGCAGTTCGTCCTTGTTGTTGAGGGTGTATTCGACCTGCACTTGCAGGTTGCCGGGGAAGCCCTCCTCCCCGTCGGGGCTTGTGCGGTAGAGGCTCAATGTGGCCTCCCGTGGCCGCTCTTTTATCTCTGCCATCCACAGGTATTTATTGAAACCATCGGTGCCGCCGTGCAGGGTGTTGGGGCCGTCGTTGGTGGGCAATTTATACTCTTTGCCATCTAGTGAGAAACTCCCGTTGGCAATGCGGTTGGCATAGCGCCCGATGATGGCGCCGAAATATTGCTGGTCGTTGAGGTAGTCGTCGAGAGAATCGAAGCCCAGCACCACCTCCTCCAGTTTCCCGTTTCGGTCGGGCACTTTTATGGAGGTGATGATGCCGCCAAAATCAGTGACCTGCACCTCCATTCCATTCGCGT
This sequence comes from Bacteroidota bacterium, assembly GCA_011321935.1. Classification (GTDB taxonomy): domain Bacteria; phylum Bacteroidota; class Bacteroidia; order Chitinophagales; family Saprospiraceae; genus UBA6168. The sequence goes on from DROJ01000179.1 coordinate 1,306, forward strand.
TGCGGAGGGTGTAAAGGTAGGCAGTGTCGCCATCGGGGAATGTTCCGAAAACGGTTTTTTCGATGCCGGGATGGGCGTTGGGAGAAGCCGTCTTTTCTTTTTGCTTACCGGCTTCGGGACTGTTTGGCCGGCAGGCAGCAAAAACAAAAATGGATAGAAAAGCAAAAATTAAATAACGGGCAGTGCTTGACATTGGGTTTTGTTTTCACCAAAAAAAAATCAGCGAACTTCGTTTTAGTTTTCTTTGCCGCTAATTCGCTAATTTTTTATTCACAATAATTCGCGCATTAGCGGCAAAGAAAACTAAGTAACGCTGGAAAAATTCAATTCAAATTCAATTATTGGCAAATATCCAAAGCTCCTGGTTATTGCCCGTTCAAATAAATAAAAAATTATTTTTTCATATTAAAACCTAATTACTACCTTTGAAAAACCAAACCAAAGCCCAGGCACCTTCGGACTTGATATTTCAAAAAAAAACTTCTTTAGAAATATGCCTGGACTTCCCCTACTTGCCACTTTACTCCTTTCGTGTTTTTTACAATCTACTCTCGAATATTCGATTTCCCGCTTGCCGATTTAACAACTGAACCTAGTGCAGTGATTAGTAATTAGTTGACTAGTGATTAGTCCGCCAAATCACTGATAATGTGGCATTTAACCAAAAACTAAATGGTTAGCTAATTACGATTTGTACCACTAGGTTGGTATTTCATTTCTGATCAGATCTATATGTTTCCAAAATGTCATTTGGAAGCAGTGTTGGTTTATTATCAGATGCAGCCAAAATGTTGGCTTGGCAACTGGTTTTTATATGCTATAAATAGCTGTGTAAAAACCATTTAGCCCCCGAGCAATCGCAACCCCCGAGCAATCGGGACAGGCGTTTATTCCAACACATCCTCACCGGTGAGGCCGGACATGGCCATTTTTTAATAACAAATTTTCGGACGGACAACAACCATTACTTACTCACATTCCGACTTGTGCAACAGGTGGGCCACAGCCATTTGTGCGCGGGTAGGGAGCAAATTTTTTACCTAATGAACAAGTTGTACTTACTCACATTCTTTGCTTTTTTACTGCTTTTTTCAAAACCTGCCAATGCCTCGGAAGGCGACCGCTTTTCGAATGACCGATCCTCCTTTATCGGCGAACTGGGGGACTTCTTGCATGCCGACGACAACAAGGAAATGGCCGCCCTTTTGATCGAAATGGAGGCCAAACTGAACGGCGAAGTATTTTGCGAAAGCGCCTTTAACAAGATGGTGGCGCTCTGCAACCGCATGTCCGAAATGAAAATGAAAGCCAAGCCCTATTTCAGCAATTACATCAAATCCGTCTGCGCTTGGCACGGCGACTGTAGCAGCCATTGCGCCCTCGAAGAGTGGCACGACGTGTATGGCCAACTGCTCGACCGCCTCGAAGGCAAGAGCCTAAAACCATACGCCGACCTGCTCGTTTTCGCGCAGCAGTTTTATGAAAAAGGGGCGCTGCGCTACAAAAAATCCGGCACCTCTTGGCTCGTTGACCAAAAGGCCCACGAGGTGAAATGGGACGGGCAGCAGCCAGTGCTCGTGATAAAAAACACCCGCCTCGAAGCCATCTGGAAATCCAAAAAAATGGCCATCGAATCCACCAGCGGGAGCTACTATCCTTTCAAAAATATTTGGCAGGGGAAGGGCGGCCACGTCAGTTGGTCGGTCATTGAACCCGGCTCAAAAATCGAAGCTGAACTCGTCGAGTACGAAGTCAACCTGACCAAAAAAGAATACACCGCCACAGAAGCCCTGTTGACGCATCCGGGCTTTTTTGGCGATAAGCGCGTGCGTGGCAAATTTTCGGACAAACTGCTCAACACACGCACCAGTTCAAAGAGTACCTATCCCCGGTTCGTTTCCACTTCTGCGTCGGTGGAAATACCCGGCGTCTTCAAGGGCGTCAATTACCGGGGAGGGTTCTCTTTATCGGGCTTGAAAGCGGAAGGGGTGGCTACCCCGGAGGCCAAAGCGAGCCTCGAAATTTTGGATGCCTCCGGCAAAATAATTTCCCGGATGGAGGGCGAACGCATCGCGCTTGTTCAGAACGGCTCATTCTCTGCCAAGTCAATGGCAGTGGAAATCAAGATGGGCGGGGAGGGCACTTTGTCGCATCCCTGCGTGAACATCAAGTACCAGCCGGGCAAAAAAATCTCTTTTCAGAGCAACGAAAAATCGGCCTCCAAAAGCCCCTATTACGACTCCTACCACAAGGTTTTCCTTTTTGCTGACAGGCTGCAATTTGACATAAAAACGGGCAACCTGAACGTGAACCCAAAAGCCGCAAGCATGGGCGGGCAGGGGCAGCGGGTGTATGTGGAATCGGAAAGTTTTTTTGATAAAAACCTTTACAACCGCATCCAGAACGTGGCGACGGTACACCCCCTCGCAGTGATAGCGGCGGTGGCAAGGCACGAGGGCAACACTTTTGATGCGGCTGTTTTGGCGCCGAAGATCAACCCGAATTTTAATGTGGAAAGCATCCAGCGGCTGCTGTTCAATCTGGAGCAAGATGGCTTTTTGCGATATAATCCAAAGACTAAAATAGTGCAGGTACTCGACCGTACTTTTCATTACGTGGACGCCGCTGCGGGCAAAAACGACAACGACCGGATGCGCTTCGAATCGGACTCCGAAAAGACCAACGCTACCATCAACACGTCCGATAAAACCATCGAAATGGAAGGCGTGAAGCATTTCATGCTGCACCCGCGCCCCCGCGTTGCGGTGAAACCAAAAGACGGAAAAGTGACCCTGAAGAAGAACCGGGGCGCTGAATTTGACGGGCGCATCTTTGCGGGTTTTGGGGTGCTGGAAGGCGAAGGTTTTGACTTCGATTACGAAAAATTTCAGGTCGAGGCCGGGCAGGTGAGTACCTTCGATATGTATTTGCCGACAGGCGAGACAGATAAAAACGGGCAGCCAAAAGGAGCGGCAATCGGCTCAAGGATCGAGAACACAAAAGGCATTTTATTGGTCAATGCGCCGGGCAACAAATCGGGCAAGGAACTGATAAAACTGTTCCCTACTTTTATGACCACCGCTCCCGCTTTTGTATTTTATGATAAAAGAAACAAGCAGGGCGGGGTGTATGCGCGCGAAGATTTTTTCTTTGAACTGGAGCCGTTCACGTTCAATAGTTTGAGCAATATCAAGCCGGAAATTTTGACCTTCAAAGGCAAGATGGTTTCGGCGGGCATCTTCCCCGATTTTGAGGAAACGCTGGTGTTCCAAGAGCATGACCAATCGCTCGGTTTTGTCACCACGACGCCTGCGGAGGGCTATGCGGCCTACTCGAAAGGCAATTATAAAGGCGACATTAATTTGAGCAACGGCGGCTTCAAAGGAGTCGGCGAACTGAGTTATTTGGCCACCGATTTTGCTGCCGAAGATTTTTTGTTCAAACCAAAACAGGCGACCGCTACGGCGGAGGTTTTTGATCTCCAAGATGACGTTGCGAAGCAAGTGCCGAGTGCGCATGGCGAGGACGTGAGCATCAATTGGCTGCCACAGGCGGACAGCATGTTCATCACTTCCAAAGGGCAGTCTTTCGACCTGTTCAGCGATGGCTCGCACAAGGTGGACGGGCTGCTGATTTACACACCGGACGGGCTGAAGGCGCGCGGCAAATTTGGTTGGGAAGACGGCGAAATGCAATCGGAACTTTTCTCTTTCGGACACCACTCCATCAAGACAGAGAGCGCCGACCTGCAAATAAAATCCATGAGCACCGAGGGCGTTGCGCTGAACACCAACAACCTGAAAGGGCTGATTGATTTCGATACGCAAAAAGGAAAATTTGCCGCCAACGATGCCAAAGAAGAAACAAAAATGCCGGCCAATAAATACAAAACCTCGCTCAATAATTTTGAGTGGGACCTGGCCAACAAGACGCTGACCTTCATCGCCCCGGCCGATACAAAAGGCTGGTTTCTTTCCACCGACAAGGCGCAGGACTCCCTCTTTTTTGCTGGCGCAACCGCTACTTTTGATTTTGAAAATACGGAACTGAACGTGACCGAAGTTTCGGAAATACGGGTGGCCGACGCACTGATCGTCCCTTATGGCGGCCAGTTGAAAATCGGCGAGGACGGCAAAATGATGACGCTGAAAAATGCCCGCATCGTGGCTGACACCAAAAATAAATACCACCAAATTGTGAATGCGACGGTCAATGTGAAAGGCCGCGAATCGTTTTCGGGAAAAGGCTTTTACGAGTACAACGTGGAGGGCAAGCCACAACTGATCGAACTGAAACGCATAACCGGAAAGGGCGCTCCCGGCGGGCAAAAAACATTCACCGCAGCCGAGGCGGAGATCGAGGAAAGCGACAATTTTTTCATGGACAGCCAGACCCGTTTCATCGGTGGTGTTTCTTTGAAATCGTCTGACCCGTGGCTGGGCTTCAAGGGTTTTGCGCAGTTGCAAACGCCTGTTTTGAGCAAGCAGCAATGGTTCGAGGTGGAGTTTAAAGGCGACTACAAAAACCTGCTCATCGCCTGCGACGAACCCAAAAACAGGGAAGGCGAAACGCTGCAAACCGGCCTCTATGTCGGCTTTGAAAATGCCTGGAACTACGCCAACGTCCTGATGCCCGAGCGCTCCAAACGCGACCGCGAACTGTTCACCGCCAAAGGCGTGGTTCGGTACGATGTGGGGGCTTCCGCTTATGAATTTGGCGAAGCCGAAAAAATGGACGCGCCGCTCGCAAAGGGCAATGTGCTGGTTTTTGACAACAAAAAAGCGACGGTGAAAGCGACGGGCAGTTTCAATATTTGCCCGAACATGAAAGAGCTTGGGCTAAAGGTGGCGGGCATTGCGGAGACGGGTTTGGAGGCCAAACAACTCGCCGACCCGTCGAAAGCGAAAACGGGTATTGATGCCAGTTTCGTGGCGGGTTTTGATTTTAAACTGCCGAAAAATTTGATGAAGATCATGCTCGCCGATTTTGCGGCCAACAGCTTCGACGCGCAGCCTGTGGTCTATGATAACGAATCTATTTACCGCACGGCTATCGCCGAATGGGCAGTCAAGGAAAAGACCAAAACCGCGGCTTATTCCAGCTTGGTTTCCCGGCGCGTTTTTGATTTATTGGAAGACAGCCCCGCCTCTTTTGTGTTGGGTGAACTCGACATGCAATGGAACTCCGAACTGCAATCTTTTACCACTAAAAAGGACGCAAAAACGGCGCTCAACAGCATGGGCGGACAGGGCATCCACCGCTATATCAAGGCACTCGTCGAGTTCCACATGCCCTCCAACAAGGACGACCGGATTTACCTGCTGCTCACTTCCAACAGCGGCAGCGAGTATTATTTTAACTATAAAAAAGGTATCCTCCACGTCTATTCCAGCAACGAGGAATTTAACCAAGAAGTGGAAAACATGAACGAGAAGGCCCGTACCATCGAAGCCGTAAAAGGCCAGCCCTACGAACTGCAACTGACGACGCCCGACCTCGTGGATTTTTTTAAACGCAGGGTGGGGGAGTGATTAGTTATCAGTGATTAGTAGATCAGTGATTAGTTAACAGTGGCCGTAAACTTACTTGTCACTAATCACTGATAACTAATCACTAATCTACTAATCACTAATTTGTTTTTTTAGGTAAAATCAGCACCGTTGGCCGGTTGGCCGGCGGTGTTTTTTTTATGGCGGAGTACCAAATGCAATGTTTTTTTTCGAGGGGTGCGGGGCTTATGCGGCCACTCCGATTTTGCCCAAATAATGCGTGAGCTGGGCAATAAAGGAATCGAGCCCTTTTTTCCCGTCGTGTTCGATGAGGAGGTCGTAGCAAAAAGTGTTTTCGGTGAACGGGCCGACCCTGAATTTTGCTTTGGAATGGGCGGCGATATAGTCGAGCGGGAGGGTAGGGCGTTTGGAAATGTTGATGAGGAGGTCGAAAGGATGCGCTGTGAATTCCTCTATTTCGGCGGTTTTTGGCCGCAGGGCAAAATCCAGTTTCTTTTTGTCGAAATGAGGGAAAGGGAAGGAATCGCTTTCGAGTTTTTTATTGAAAAAACCGAGCAGTTTTACTTTGTGGTCGTTGGTTTTCAGCGTTTTGGCGAATTTGAGCACGGCCTCCCTTTCTTCGATCAAAGTGGCATCGAACATCAGCCCGATGGATTTGGCATTTTTTAAGGAGACGGCTTTTCGCTCAACCTGTGCGGCGGGCATTTTTTTCCTTAAAAGCTGCTCGTGCAGCCGGGTGCGTAGTTGTCCTAGTAAGTCCATTCTTTTTGATGAATAAAATAAAGTGAAAGCAGGAATGCCGACAAGTTTTTGCGAAAACGAGTATGTGGCGCCTGCTCCCTGTTTACCGAAAATCAGCCGACAGTTGGTTCTGTTTCTTCCACTTTTTCTTTTTCGACGATTGTTTCATAAACGCCGATAGAGCTGTACTTGTTGATTCTGGCGTCGATCCGTTTTGCGGGTTTCATCTTTTCAAGTTTAGCCAATGTCTTTTTGATGTGCCCTTTTAAAATGGCGGCCATTTCCTTTGGTTTTGAATGCGCCCCGCCCAGCGGTTCTTTTATGATGCCGTCAATGATGCCAAAGGAAAGCATGTCGTCGGCAGTCAGTTTTAGCGCATCGGCAGCTTGTTCTTTATAGTCCCAGCTCCGCCACAAAATGGAGGAGCAGCTTTCGGGCGAGATGACCGAGTACCAGGTGTTTTCCAGCATATAGACCCGGTCGCCGAGGCCGATGCCGATGGCGCCCCCGGAAGCCCCTTCCCCGATCACGATGCAGATGATGGGGACTTGGAGCTGGGCCATTTCAAAAAGGTTTCGGGCGATAGCCTCTGCCTGCCCCCGTTCCTCGGCTTCTATGCCGGGATAAGCACCGGGGGTATCAATGAGGGTGACGATGGGGAAGCCAAAACGTTCGGCCAGTTTCATCAGGCGGAGTGCTTTTCGGTAGCCCTCGGGGTTGGCCATTCCGAAGTTGCGGTACTGCCTGGATTTGGTGTTGGTGCCTTTTTGTTGGCCGAGTATCATGATGGTCTTGCCGTCGAGCTGTGCCAGTCCCCCGACGATGGCCTTGTCGTCGCCAAAGCACCGGTCGCCGTGGAGTTCGACGAAGTTGTCGCACATCTCCTCGATATAAAAGAGGGTATAGGGCCGCTCGGGATGGCGGGAAAGTTTGACCTTTTGCCAGGGAGTGAGGTTGTCGTATATCTCTTTGCGCTTGCTGTCGATCTTCTTTTCCAACATCTCGACCATCGCAGCCACGTCGAGGTCGCCCTCTGCCCCTACTTGCTTGATCTTTTCGAGTTGCTCGAACAGGCTTTCGAGTGGTTTTTCAAAATCTAAAAAAACCATTTGTTCATTTTTAATCGCTTTCGGCCTCTCCAAGGAGCGTTCAAAAGCTGGGTGTTTGATTTTCCTGCAAAGGGCAAATGGACTCCAGGGAAGGCATTTCCACCAACCTGCGGGAATTTACTTTTACAAAGGTAGCAATCCATTGCACAGCGGCTGGGCAGGAACTGTTTTTTTTGATTTTTTTTAAAAACGGGTTGTTTGTAATAAAAAAGGAATATACATTTGCAGCCGCTTCAAATGAGAGGCAGTTTAAATATGTTTTCGGCCTGATATTTGGCAACGGGTGGATGGCTGAAAAAACGATTTTGGTCTGGTAGTTCAGCTGGTTAGAATACCTGCCTGTCACGCAGGGGGTCGCGGGTTCGAGTCCCGTCCAGACCGCCAACATATAGCCCATCAAATATTATTTGGTGGGCTTTTTTTTGGCCTGGTAGTTTTCCGAAGCAAGTTCGGAATTAGAATACCTGTCCCGAGCACTCGGGAGGGTCGCGGGTTCGAGTCCCGTCCAGACCGCCAGCATTAATTAGCCCATCAAATATTATTTGGTGGGCTTTTTTTTGGCCTGGTAGTTTTCCGAAGCAAGTTCGGAATTAGAATACCTGTCCCGAGCACTCGGGAGGGTCGCGGGTTCGAGTCCCGTCCAGACCGCC
>DROJ01000180.1 GCA_011321935.1 Bacteroidota bacterium
ATAAAACTTTTTTGCCGGAATATAGGTACCCGGCCCGCCTCAAAGGGTACTAATAATCGGATATGTACCAAAAATATTAACCGGAAACATTTAACCGATTCCGTGAGCCGGAGCCTGGGATATGTGGCGGCGGCAACGGTATTCCTATATTTTTTTTTTAAAACTATTTGTGCTATGTTAAGTTTAGTTACCACAAGCCTGCGGGCTTTCGGGCAGGCGGCCATTGCCCCTTCCCAACAAGAGGCCGTCAAAGGCGGTACAGACAGCCAGGACAGCGACATCATTATTCTGGATGAAATTATCCAGTAAGAAGATTAATTGATTTGTCCACAGGGGAGGCCTCCGGCGAGGGCTCCCCTTTTTTTGATATACCATTTATTTTGTCAAGCAACCACTTTCTGGCTACTATGGGCCGGCCTGTCTTGAATTTATTTTTCAATGATTCCAGTTCTTCGTGCTTGCCGGAATAATTGTTTATTTTTTTTAAAATATAGATAAAATCAAGGTAGCGGGTTTTGCGTGCCTTTTGTATTTTGTTATTTTTGTTAATAAATTTTTTGAAAGCGTTGAGTTCGCTGTGCAATACTCGCCTGTAACCCGGTTTAGTTTTTTGTATCTCGAACAAACATTGGGATTTGAGCGGCCGGGCGATCAATTTATACCGTAAGGATATGAATTTTACTCGCGAAACCTGTTCGAGGGCCGTTTCGGCTTTGTTGTCGTGGAGGCTCAAAAACGCTTTTGCCAGGGCCACCACTTCCTCCCTTTCTTTTTCGTTCAGATATTTTTTATTTTTTTCAATAAAATCGTTGGCATATTCTATTTTGCCCAGTAAAACGGCCGTATTGCTGATATTGAAGAAAGTACTTTCGTTCATTTTTCCATTATATAAAAACATATTTTTTTGCAGGCCAAAGAGCTGGAGTTGGTGAACATAATTCAAAAAACACCGGCGGCCCGTTTGGTGGTATTTTCGGGCGGCGTGATTGATCAAAAGGGAAATGGCGGCGGTACGTTCCATATATTCCATTTCGTCAAAATGTTCCAATGCCAACTGCATGGTTTCTGTAAATATTCCTTCATCACCCTCGCCCTGCAACAAGCGGTTTAAGTTCACAAAAACTCTAAAAACGGGATGGCTGTCATCGGCAAAAGTGCTCAACCATAACTGCATTTCATCGGGCAAAGAAATATTTAGCTGTTCTCCGGCAACCTGTGCAACGTTGATGGCTTCGCAGGCGAGAAACAGTTTGCGCAGCGCATATTCCCGGTCAAGGGCATTCATCATTTTGGGCAACACGGCCCCGGCGCCGGGGAGTTTTTTGCAGTCGGGATTGAAATACAGTTCCTGTAAAAGTTGAAGCTGTTGCCCATACACCGCAGCCCCTTTTATTGGTTGCCGTTCCAACTTTTGCACCGCTTCGCGGTGGTGTTTTTCGAGCAGGCCATATTGGCCATGCTGCCCCAGAAAACGCGTCACCATGCCTTGCCTCAGGTTTTCGTCTTTTTCAAATTCCTGCTGCGCCATGAAGCGCTGCAAGAGTTTGCAAAGGTCGGAAAGGTATTTATCCAGCTTGTGCCGGTTGAACGCTTCGCCGGGAAATGCTTTTTTGAAAATGGACCGGTGGGTCAACCTCGGGCTGTGGAATGTTGGGTGGTGCCCTTTTACTTTTTGAAAAATGGACCTCACTTTGGCGCTGCCGTTGAACCACGGCGAGGACAGAAACTTGTGGAAAGAATCCATCTCTTCACCCGAGAGGTTGCCCAGCAACCTGGCGAGCTTGCTGCCCTTAAATGTGTTCTGACAGTGGGAAAGATGTTTGCTCATACAAAGTGTTTAATAGTTTGAGTATCAAATTTTTAGGTAAAGTGATTGTTCGCCAAAGGTAGTTATTATAATTTTTTCAGATGGGATAACAAGACAAAAACGTTCGGGCAGATTTGTAATTTAAAATTGGTTGGCTGCAAAGGTTGGGTTTTATTTGTGGGCTGATGGGTACGGAAATAGAAAATAAAGTACATATAAGACAAATGATAAAAAGTTTACTACAGAACATGGTGAATAGGCACAATATCCTTTTTCTTTTTTTACTGTTAGCGACTGTTCGGTTGAGCGGGCAAAACCTTAGCTTTTATATTGATCCGGTTCTTGCACCTGCGGACGGCCAAGTTATAGTGCCCGTCAAATGCACTGGGTTTGAAGGAATTTTGGGGCTGCAGTTTTCAATAAATTGGGACACCAGCCACCTTGTATTCGATACGGTATCAGGTTTTGGCCTACCCCTTCTTTCTTCCAGCAATTTTGGGACTATCCAAACTGGCGGGGGAGCGCTTTCCGTATTATGGTCTGGCGACCCGTTGGTTGGAGGGGAATCGCTTTCAGACAGTACTGCTATATTCGAAATAACATTTCAGGTAGCGGAAGGTTGTTCCAATATTTCGACTATAGAATTTGCTGATATTCCTGTTGAGCAGTTGGTCATCAGACTTGATGGAACGACACTGACCGAAGTTTCTACCGAGTACCTCGGCACTAATGCCATTTCTTTCTGTCCGCTATTACCAAACAATACGATTTTCGAAGCCCCTATATGCGAGGGGGACACTACGGGCAGTATTGACATATCTCCTGCGGGCGGCATACCACCCTACCAAATTTCGTGGAGCAATGGCAGAGAAGGGGCAAGCATCGTCAACTTAGCTGCGGGGACTTATACCTATACCATCACAGACGGAATAGGCAACATTTTTATTGATAGTGTTCTTTTGGCTGATGGGCCACCGCTCAGTATTTCCATTGGAGATGATATCGTTTCCTGCGATGATTTTTTCGACCTCTCTGCTATGGCTTCTGATAATTTTAGTTCATATGAGTGGTATATTGGAGAAAACCTCTTTGCAACCACTACAACTCCTACCCTCGGCGTAACATCTTCTGGAACATACAGTGTGCTGGCGGTAAATGCGCGGGGCTGTACGGCATCCGATACTATGGAAATATTTTTCCCGCAAGCTTTTGAAGCCCGGTTGAGCAGTTCAAAAAACACCATTTGCACAGGAGATACGATAAGCCTGCAGGCAACGGGCGCGGAAAATATTGAATGGATAAGTGGGCTTGAATTCCTTTCTTCCATTGAAATCCCGAACCCTTTGGCATATCCGGATTTGCCGACAGAATTTATAGTCGTCCTTTCCAATGAATGCTTTATGGATACGGCTTCTTTATTCATTGACCTTTCCGTCCCTACTGCCACTACAAGCCCCGACACTTGTGTGACAAAGGGCGTCCATTTACAATTAAATGCAAGCGGAGGCATCCAATATTTTTGGTCAGGCCAAAGCATTGAAACGGGCACCGACAGCCTTCCAGACCCAATGGTTAGCCCAACTGAAAGTACCACTTATTTTGTGACAGTCTTTGATGAATTTGGCTGCACCGCAACTGATTCGGTCAGGGTGGAAGTAGTGGAAAACCCTTTGCTGAATATTCCAAAAGTAAACTTGATATCGCCCAACGGGGACGGGAAAAACG
>DROJ01000181.1 GCA_011321935.1 Bacteroidota bacterium
AATTTGGGATATCGAACCCTTTTACGACGGGTACAATATTGGCCTTCGATATCTTTGACCGATGGGGCAACATTGTTTTTTCCACCGTCAACCCGCTTGAAAAATGGGATGGTTCTTTCCGCGGTACTCCTGTCAACCCCGGTGTGTTTTTGTACCGGCTGCGCTTTCGGTGCGATGATATGGAAGACTTGATTTCGGGGAGTGTGACGGTGATCCGGTAGCACAGCTCTCAAGTTCTTCATTGTAGCCTACCTTCCGATACCCTGCCTGTAATTGGAGGCTTTGGTCGGATCTACTTTTACCATTACTTTGACGACCTCGCTCTTTTCCGCAGGGGGCGCACCTTTATAAATTTCGATGATTTCGCTTGCTTTTGTATTGGTAAAAACCTGCAGGATCATCGAATTTGGATAAGTTCGGTTTACATCCAACAAAGTAGAAAGTGCCTGCGTCATCACTGCCCGGCCTGCTGCGGCATTTTCGTGCATGAGGTCGAGGCCCTGTCGGTGGTAGTCGTAAAATGCCTGCCGGAAGGGGCGCACCCTCGATGTCAACAAGTTTTCTGCCAACCAATACCTGCTGCGGTTGCCGTCTTTAGGGAGCCATCCTTTTACGCTGCTGGCAATGCCCGGGGGCACTTGGTTGATGATGTCCTGAGCTTTCTGGAAATAGGGGTCGCCCCCAAAAGGAGAGAAGGAGTCGTAGTCAAAGCCGATAACGATGTTGGCATAAAATGCCAAAACGGAAGAGAGTTCATTGATGTAGGAAGTCTGGCTGTATTCCAATGGTTGGTATTGCTGGTAGGTAAAGGTCAACTGCTTGTCCAGGTGCTTGAACAGCGGGGTTTCGTAAGTACTGCCAAAGACCGGACGGGTAGATTGCAACAACAGCTCGGCGTTAAAAGTAGTGGGGTTTATTTCGGCCGTGATGGTCATGACGATGTTCAGGTCAATGCGCTCCTCTTGTTCAAACTCGTCTTTTGTCCATTTTTGGTTGTTCAAAAACTCCTTCATCGTTTGCTCCAACGTTTCAAAAACCTTGGGATCGACCGTTTGCAGTTTTGGGGTCTGTATATCAACGGTTACGTTGAGTTCTTGGGCGTCTATTTTTGCAAAGACCAATGTGGCCAATATCAATAAAAACCAATTTTTCATATTTCTTTTTTATTTTTCAATGATAAAACTTCCGCCACAATATCTTCCGCCACTTCTGTTTTTGATTTTAACTTAAAATCTTTGCGGATATTGCCTTTTTTCAGGATGGTAATTTTATTGGTATCAAAACCGAAACCAGCCCCTGCGTCCCGCAAAGAATTCAGCACGATCATATCAAAATTTTTCTTTTCCAGTTTTTTGTGTGCGTTGGTTTCCCCGTCGTTCGTTTCGAGGGCGAAACCGACCGTGATTTGACCCTTCTTTTTTTCTTTTCCTAGCGTAAAAGCTATATCCGTTGTGCGTTCCAACTCGATGGACATGTCGCCTCCCTTCTTTTTTATTTTTTGCTCCGCAATGTTTTTGGGCCGGTAATCGGCAACGGCTGCGGCAAAAACGGCAATGTCCATTTTGGGGAAAAGCATGGCTGCGGCATTGAACATTTCTTTTGCGGTGGCCACCCGGATGGTTTCGATGTTTTTCAGTTCTGTTTTCAATTTTGATGGGCCGAGGACCAATTTTACCTGCGCCCCTTTTTTGGCAAATGATTGGGCTATGGCCAGGCCCATTTTGCCCGACGAGCGGTTGCCGATAAAGCGGACAGGGTCGAGCGGTTCATAAGTGGGCCCTGCGGTAACAAGGACTTTTTGGCCTGCAAAATGTTGCGTTCCAGAAAAATGCTTTTGCAAAAAATGGACAATGTCTTCTGGTTCTGCCATTCTCCCATCCCCGGTCAACCCGCTTGCCAGCTCGCCATGCCCGACCGGAATGACTTGGTTTCCATACGATTTCAGCAAATCAACGTTGCGCTTGGTAGAGGGGTGTTTCCACATGTCCAGGTCCATTGCTGGTGCCAAAAACACCGGGCACCTTGCCGATAGATAGGTAGCTGCCACAATGTTGTCGCAAATGCCGTTGGCCAACCTTGCCAGGGTATTTGCCGTTGCTGGCGCAACAACCATCGCGTCTGCCCAAAGCCCCAGGTCAACGTGGCTGTTCCAACTGTCACCTGAAACAACTTGGGTATGGACCGGTCTTTTTGATAAAGTGGAAAGAGTAAGTGGAGCAACAAAAGCGGTTGCAGAAGGTGTCATCAAAACCTGAACCTCAGCACCTGCTTTTATGAATAGGCGGGTAAGGAAAGCTGCTTTATAGGCCGCAATGCTGCCTGTGATGGCCAAGATTATTTTTCTGCCTTTCATTGCGCTGGGCAGTTTGATCTGGTGCAGTAATTAGTGCAGTGATTCGTAATTAGTTGACTAGTGATTAGTCCGCCAAATCCCTGATAATGTGGCATTTAACCAAAAACTAAATGGTTAGCTAATTATGATTTGTACCATTAGTGGGTTGGTTAACAGTGATTAGTATATCCCTTATCAGTTTGATAAATCATTGACAACTGATTGTTTCGCGGACTATTAACTGATAACTGATCCACTGATCCACTGATCCACTGATCCACTGATCACTATTTCTACCTCCTTCCAGAATGGTGTTGGTGCCTATCGTTATAATGGTAATGGATTTCCCCGTTCAAGTACTCCTCGGTAGCGATCACCGTTGGGCTGGGCAGCTTTTCGTAAAATTTTGAAATCTCGATCTGCTCTTTGTTTTCCGTGATCTCTTCGATGGTGTCAGAAGACACGGCAAACTCTTCCAGCTTGTTGTGCAGCTCGTGCTTGAGGTCAATGGCCAACTGCCGCGAGCGCTTGGTGATGATGGCCAAAGTTTCGTAAATATTGCCTGTCTGCTTTACCATTTCCACGATGTCGCGGGCTTTGAGGTTAGGATCCAGTCCCTGTGCCTTCGTCTTGATATCTGCCATTGGTCAGTGATTTTAGTTTTTTTACTGAATTATTATAAATGGATTTTACTTCGCTAAAATTTTTGCTGTCGCTGAATTTTGCCAAATAGTCCTTTGCATAGCCAACTGCCTGTTCGTAGCGCTCTTGCTGTTTTACGTAAACGCTGTTGTTTGCAAGGTTATAGGCCGCTTTGGCGATCATGCGGCGGATTTGTTCGGCGTTATTGGTTTCTGGAAAATCTTTCAACAAGTTTTCCAAGACACTTATTGCCGCTTGGTACTGCTTCACGTTATAGTACAATTGCCCTTCTGCAAAAGTTTTCCGCTCCAGTTTCAAACGTATCTCATCTATCAGCCGGTTGCATTCTTTTACCCGCTCGCTTTGCGGATAGGTATTGACAAAACTTTCAAACTCTTCGATAGCCTTAATGCTATAAGTCTGATCGAGCCGATAGGAGGGCGACAACTGATAACTTGAATAGGCCACCATAAACTCCGCTTCTTCTTTGAGGTCACTGGTCGGAAAGGTGGCCGAAAAGGTTTTGAAATAATAATTGGACAGGATGAACCTGTTCAAATAATAATAGGTGTAGGCATAGGTGAAATAAATTTTTTCCAGTTCCGGCCGCCCCCGGTACGCGGGGATAATCAGCTCGAACAAAGTCTGCGACCGCAAGTATTCCTCCTGCTCGTACAGCTCGAATGCCTTTTTGTAGATCAGCTCCGTATCGCCGCTTGCCCGGATTTTTTCAAACTCCGATTTGCAGCTTCCCAGAAGCAACACAAAAACGACTGCAAAAAATGGAAAAATGAGCCTTTTTTTCATAGGGGCGCAAAGATAAGGGGATTGATGTGAATAATGCACGTTTATTTTTTTTGAATTTAGACAAGACTTACTCAATGCCAAAGTGCAAATAAGGAAGGTTATGGTTGGCCGAAAGGCATGGTTTGGGCCAAAAGAAAAGGCGTCCGGGAAATTGATCCCGGACGCCTTTTTAAATTTCAAATGCAAACGCATGTGCAAATGAGTTGAGGCTGTGAGAGGAGGAGTCGAACCTCCACGGGGCGGTTAGCCACAGCACAAAGAGTAGTGGTCAACCCTGGTCGGATATGCCGGCTCTATGCTGCGTTTGTCCCTGGTTCCCCACCCCCGAGACAAGGGGGCATGGCTGCCTGTTTCATCACCTCACAGTATTTCAAAAAATTAAAGCCCCCGCCGGTGCCGGGGCTTTGGTTCACTTGTTTCAAGTGGCTGTGAGAGGAGGAGTCGAACCTCCACGGGGCGGTTAGCCACAGCACAAAGAGTAGTGGTCAACCCTGGTCGGATGTGCCGGCTCTATGCTGCGTTTGTCCCTGGTTCCCCACCCCCGAGACAAGGGGGCATGGCTGCCTGTTTCATCACCTCACAATTTTATGAAACAATCGTTATTGTTTCTTTCGTTTGACAGGGCAAATTTAAAGCCATCCTTTGTTTTGGTGCAAATATTTCAACAAAAAAGAATAATTTTTACAATTTTAATAAATAACAAAAATATTCCGTGAAATTTTGGCAATCCATTGGTATCATTTTCTTTTCTTTTGAAGAATTTTCAAACACATGCTTGTTCTCATTAAAATCGTTTAATAAAATTGGGTTTTTGTCAAATTATTGAAATAATATTTCAAGAAACAGTCCTCTCTCGCGCACAAGGTTCGCAAACCCATCAACCTACAAAATATAAAACCCTGTCTCTTCCAAAGGACGCGGCAATCGACGGGGTTTCCGCTACTCTCCGCACCAATCTAAATGGCAATGAATGGCCGCTTCCGCCAACCCATTGCACAAATTCAAAGCACTATTGCACTAAATCAAAAGAACTGCTTTAATTTCGCCGCAAATCTTAATCTTCTATTAAAACTTGGAAGTCAATGTGGCTAAACGCTACTTTTGCAGTCTTTAAAAAAAAGAAAAATGATGAAAATATTATTGAAAATCAGCCTATTGTTCGCATTCATAGCGATGACGGCAACCAATATAGATGCTCAAAAATTCGGGCACCTGAACACCAGCGACATCCTTACCCTGATGCCGGGCGTGGATGAATCCGATACCGCTTTGAAAGCCTATCAGGATTCTTTGGTAGCGGTGGGCGAAGCAAAAGCTGCCGCATTGAGGTCGGAGTTCGAAGCCTTTTCGAAAGCATACAACGACGGTGATGTCCCCCCCATCAAGGCCCAGGAAAAGCAGGCCGAATTTCAGAAACGGCAAGAGGAACTGCAACAGTACGAGCAGCTCATTTACAACCTCGTCAATCAAAAAAGGCAGGAACTGCTGCAGCCCTTGATCGTACAGCTCCACGATGCCATCCAAGCTGTCGGAAAGGAAGGGGGCTATACCATGATCTTTGAAACGGGGGCAAGTGCTATTGGCTTCAGCGCCCTGCTCTATACTCCTGAATCGGATGATGTTACAGCGCTGGTAAAAGCGAAGTTGAACATAGAATAGGCTGATGTTTCGGAACTCATGCTTAATATACTGCACCATTTTAGGTTTTGTGCATTTGCCCTCGCCAGCCCCCAGCCCCAGAAGGGGAGAACCAGCCCTCAATGCACAAAACCTAAAATGGTGCAGTATAAATAAAGGGCTTGCTTTTGGCAAGCCCTTTATTTTTTTGGTAGCACAGCATTTAGGCTGTACCGTCCAACGGCGATTACGCCGTTGCATCTCGCCTTGCCACTGCACAGGCGTAAACGCCTGGGGACAGGACAGCGTGAACGCTGCGCTACCAAATCAATCCACCAAAAACAGCGCATTGCTAAAAAGCAATTTCCCTTCCTCCCAAAACGAGCGGAACAAAGGGTTGTCTATTAAATAAACCACTTTTCCCCTGCCCTTGTCCTGCACCGCAAAAACGGCGGAGTCGTTCATTTCTTTTTTCAAATTGGCACCGATAAAGCCGTGCGACAAAAAGCCTTTTTCGAGGTAGCCGACATTCCACGTATTTTTCAACAGATCATAACTGCTGCCATTTGTTTTCAAAGAAAAATAATAATCGTTCAATCCAAATGCCAGCGGGTAGGAGGTATCCATTTTTACCCGCACGACTGCGCCGGGCATATTATTGGAAAGCGAACTCCGCACCCGGTCTTTGTAAATAGCGGTGCGGTGGTCGAGTGCAATCTGTTCGGCTTCGGTCTTGGCTTTTTCCTTGTCATCGTCTTTTGCATATTTTTTCAGGTTAAATCCCTTTTTATCGGCCAACGACCGGTTGGCTGCGCCGATGGCAATGATGCGGCCTCCGGCAGCGGTCCATTTGTTCAGTTTTCCCAAAGTTTTTTCATCAAAACCAAAAGAGCCTTCCGGCAAAACGAGGGTGTTGTAATCATCGAGGCCGATGCCCGGCAACTGGTCGGCGTCAATGATAGTGGCGGGGTAGTCTATATCCTTGTCAAAATAAAACCAGACCTGCCCGAACTCATTGGCCGATGTTTTTTTGCCCGACAAGACCAGCACTTTTGGCCTTGTCATCAGGTGCATGGACTCCGAGCCGAAATCTTGTCCGCGGTCGGCAAAGCCCGTTTGCGCAGCCATCAACTCGGCGCCGTATTTAGCGGCAGCGGCCAAAACAATTTTGTCGAAATTTTCCTTTTTGCGGTTGTCGGCTTTAGTGATGACCAACGTTCCCGCCGGGTGTGATTGGCCGCTCACCGCAAATGGGGTTTCGGCATAGCGCACCACAATATCCGCTTTCATCAGTTCCGCCAAAACCTTTGCGCTCTGCATGGAATTCCAGTGCAAGAGGTAGGCGTAGGGGGTCTTTTTCACGCTGCTCATTACGCTCGGTTTTTCCATTTTATAGGCGCCTCCCACTTTGATTCGCTGGCTGGTGGCAAAGGCGTCCAGCCCATAGGCATGGAGCAGCGACCAAGCCGTGATGTCGTAGGTCAGGGAGTCCACGAGTTCGGGTTCGGGTTCGAGCAGCACCTGCGCAAACAAGCCTTTTGGCTGGTAAGCGCTGATGATCAGGTCGCCCTCGCCGACAATGGTCGTGCCACTGCGGCCGGTGGAATAATCATAGCCAGACACCTGCCCCGCACCTTTGCCCGCCTGCCCGTACTGGATGCCGTGGCGGTCGAGGAGTTGCGTGAGCGCCTTTATTTTATAAGGCACGTTCGATGCTTTTACGACAAAAGCCTTGTATTTGCCCGGAGGGCTGTTTTTCGATTTTTCGTAATAATCCTTGAAGTTTTCCACCAGCCGCTTGGCATTTTTTGATGAAATTTCGACCGTGGAAAGAGAGGTCGCGGTGTGGTGCGCTACCCTATCGGCGAGGGTCAGGGTGTCGCCGTTCGGCATCTGGATAGCGCGGCCTGCCCGGGAGTGGCCGCCCTGTTCGTAGGTCATCCCGATGGCACCGTTGAAGCAGGGGTAGGTGTCGCCGTAGCTCGGATAAAAGAGGTCGAATATTTCGCGGGTGAAATACAGCCAGCCGTTTTTGTCAAAATAGCCCGCGTGGTTTTTTCCTATTTCAAACTGGAAATCGGACTGCCACTGCGTCAAATATTTATGAAATGGCTGCGCCGCTGGCGCAAAATAATAAGGCGCATCGAAATACTGTTCGTGGAGGTCGGCGGCCACGTGCGGCAGCCACTCATTGTAAATTTTGATGCGGTTTTGGCTCTCCACTTGGGTCGTCCAAGCCCAGTCCCGGTTGAGGTCGAAGAGGTAGTGGTTGACGCGTCCCTGCGGCCAGGGTTCGTTGTGTTCGCGGGCGACGGGGGAAGGGTCGGGCAGGTCGGGGCTGGCCTGCCGGTACCAAGAAGTATAGCGGCTGTAGCCATCGGGGTTTACGCTCGGCTCCATCAGCACCACCGTGTTTTTCAGCCACTCCGAAGTCCTTTTATTGGTGGGGTCGGCGAGGTCGTAAACGACCTGCATGGAGGCCTCCGAACCTGCCGCCTCATTGCCGTGCACACTGTAGCCGAGCCAGACAATGGCCACGAGGTCGGTAGTAGTTGGCTGTCCGTCTGCCATACCTGCCAAGCGGAGATTGTTCATCCTGATTTCTTCGATGCGCCGCAGGTTTTCCGGTGAGGAGATGATGGCCAATAGCTGTGGCCGCCGCTCATTGGTGCGCCCAAATTCCTGCAACTGCACGCGGTCGCTGTTGGCAGCTACGTGTTTGTAATAGTCCACCAACAGCGCGTGTTCGGAGAACTGCTCGCCGAGTTGGTGGGGGAGGAACTGGTCGGGGGATTGGAGTTGGGCCTTCGCGGTGAGGGCGAAGGCGAGGAGGAAAAAAGTAATTATTTTGTGCATTAGCTAATTAATTGTTTCATTAATAAAGGTTCGATATGGGCCGAGGAATTTATCTCCGTTAAAATGGATTA
This sequence comes from Bacteroidota bacterium, assembly GCA_011321935.1. Classification (GTDB taxonomy): domain Bacteria; phylum Bacteroidota; class Bacteroidia; order Chitinophagales; family Saprospiraceae; genus UBA6168. The sequence goes on from DROJ01000181.1 coordinate 8,326, forward strand.
AATGGTCTGGTTCATTCGCAATCCAAACGTCTGTTTCCCAAGCGATAGCTGCTGTGATTTTTCTAAAATCTTCGCGGTGGTTGAATGCGGTGACATATATAATTTCAGCTTTACAATTAATGGTCATTTTTTTTAATTGCAAAAGCCTTATTTCATTAATTATCCCGAGGCCATAAACTGTTTCAATTAAATACAACCAATTTTTATTTTTAGAGAATGCGATTATATCTGGCAATTCATTGGAAGTGGGATCGAAGAAATTTAATTCTTCCAATTTCTTTTTATTTAAAAATAAAGATTCATCGGTGGCATTCCCAACAGATAAGACCTCTGCCCCATGTCCATATCTTGGGAGAAATTCTTCAATAATTGATTTTTGAAGTTCGCTATATTCACCAACTTGGAAAGACAGCTTTTCTCCAGAGGGCAGATTTACAGCTATCTTTTTTAGACTTTTCGCATAATTCATTTCACAAAAATAATCTTTTAAATCAAAATCACCCACCCTTATAAAACGGCACCTTCACCACCTTTGCAGGCAACCTTTTTTTCCTAAAAACAATTTGCACTTCCGTTCCCTCTTTTGCAAAAGGCGTTTTCACATATCCCATTCCGATAGGTATATCCAAAGAAGGGGATTGCGTGCCCGAAGTTACGGTGCCGATTTCGTTGCCGTCCATATCTTCGATGATATAGTCGTGGCGGGGCACGCGGCGGGCGTTCATTTCGAAGCCGACCAATTTTCGGGCGACGCCTTCGGCGCGCTGTTTTTTAAAAATTTCGACCGAATTAAAATCCCCTTTCTTAGTTTTGGTGATCCATCCGAGACCCGCTTCGATGGGCGAAGTGGTGTCGCTTATATCGTTGCCATAAAGTGCAAAACCCATTTCCAGCCGGAGGGTGTCCCGTGCTCCGAGGCCGATGGGTTTTATGCCAAAATCTTTGCCTGCGGCAAAAACGGCATTCCAAAGTTCCAGCAGGTTATCATTGTTGACGTATAGCTCGAAGCCGCCCGAACCCGTGTAGCCCGTCGCCGAGATCAGCACGTTTTCGATGCCCGCAAAAGTACCTTTCGAGAAGGTGTAATATTTCATGTTTTTCAGGTCAACGTCTGTCAGAGGTTGCAATGCTTCGGCAGCTTTTGGGCCTTGCACGGCGAGCAGTCCGGTCTGATCGGAGATGTTTATCAGCTTGGTATCGAAGCTGTTGTGCTGCGAAATCCAGTTCCAGTCCTTTTCGATATTGGAGGCATTCACGACGAGCATGAAGGCCATTTCGCCATCGGCGCACATATCCTCGGGCAGGCGGTAAACGAGCAGGTCGTCCACCACGCCGCCTTCGTGGTTGGGCAGGCAGGAGTATTGCGCATCGCCGATTTTAAGTTTCGCCGCATTATTGGAAGTTACTTTTTGGATAAGGTCGAGCGCCTCTTTTCCGCGCACGATGAACTCGCCCATATGCGACACATCGAACACGCCGACGCCCTTGCGCACGGTGTGGTGTTCCTCGCGGATGCCCTCGTAAGAGATGGGCATATTGTAGCCAGCAAACTCGGCCATCTTTGCGCCGAGCGAAATGTGCTTGTCAGTCAGTGGTGTTGATTTCATGAAATGATTTGATTATGACATTTGGTTCTTTGACAAATAAGGTGGACTAAATTATACGCAGCGTATATTTCCCGCAAAGTCCCGCGAAGGTTTCGCAGAGTCTCGCAAAGCAAGGCGAGTACACGTATAGCTTTGCGAAACCTTTGCGGGAGAAAAGTAATGAGGGCCGTCCAAAAAGTTCGCCTAAAAACCAGCCTGCAAGTTCAAAAATTTTTTCTTGTATTTAAAATCTAATTTCACGTCCACCACCACCAGTCCGTTTTTAATTAAATGCGCGTTCAAGAAAGTCCGGTTTTTTAGATACAGATAACAGTGCTGTTTTTTATTCCCACTTTTTATTTTTTCGTCAAAACGCAGATATATTTTCTGGCCTTTTGTTTTGTTTTTTAAAAAACCAATGGCCTTGCCTTTCATTCCTTTTTTAATTTTTATCCCAATTAAATATATTTCCCGGCCATCGTTCAATTGCACTTTTTCAGGGCTTATTACTTTTTTTATTGAAAAATATTCCTCCCGTTCTTTTATTTTTTCATTTCCCAGCTTCGACCCGAACTGTCTTTTTTTCGGGTCTATTTTTTTGTCCAATAATAAAGGGTCTTTAAAAATATAGGGCAGTTTTATTATTTCTTTTTTTGGGTCAATATTTAATTTATCTTTTAAAAATTGAAAGCCGTTTTTGCCCCCCCCCTCCGTATTTAATTTATTTTTTATTTTTGGAAAATAAGAACTGTTTATTTCATAGCCGACGGAATTTCTGTTTAATTTTTTTGCCGCCAAAGAAGTCGTGCCGCTGCCGAGAAATGGGTCTAAAACAGTATCGCCCACAAAGGCAAACATTTTAATTAAACGAGTAGGTAATTCTTCGGGAAACATGGCGATATGCCCGTCTTGTTTTGCTCCCGAAAAATGCCAGTGCCCCGTAAAATATCTGTTCCACTCCTCTTTGGTCATTGCCGATTTTGCTTTTAATTCCGGGTCAGGTTTTACCGCCTTGCCATGTTTTTTAAATAATAAAATAAATTCGTAATCGAGTTTTAAAATACCGTTGCGCGGGTTGGGGTAACTGCCCATGATGGTGGCGCCGCCCGTCGTGTTGGTGGTCGTCACTTTTTGCCAGATGATGGCGCCCATGTAATCGAAGCCCACCGTTTCACAAAACTTGATGATCTCCGTCCGGATGGGGATCACCTTGTACCGGCCATAATAGACCGACCTCGCAAATTGGTCGCCGATATTGATGCAGAGACGGCAACCGGGCTGCAGGGCACGGTGGCATTCTTTCCAAACGAGGTTGAGGTGGTTGATATAATTTTCGTAGCTGTCGTGGTAGCCGATCTGGTCTTTTGTGCCGTAATCTTTTAGCTGCCAATAAGGCGGGGAAGTGATGACGAGCTGCACCGACCCGTCGGGGAGCAGGTTCATTTGTCGGCTGTCGCCGTGGATGATTTTGTGAGTGGTTTGCAATTGGTTTTGAATTAATTATTTGAGGGTTGGCATTGATGGTTTGCGGCTATATCTTCCTCCCCCCCGACCCTTCCTACGAATCGGGACAGGCTCTCCAAAGGGGGAGAAAGACCCTGAAAAGGTTTGAGCATTATAGCTTTGACGTAACTGTTTAGCAGCCTCGAATCCCGAAGGGATTGAATATGAATAACCCCGGATTGCATCCGGGGGGGAGTGACGTCGAGTGACAACCCCGGAGGGGTTGAATGTAAGGAGCAGACATTCACATTCAACCCCTTCGGGGTTGCCGCCCGCCACGACCTCTTTCCCCGGATTGCCTGCCTACCGGCAGGCATCCGGGGTTATTCATATTTAATCCCTTCGGGATTCGAGGCTGCTAAACAGTTACGCTTTGACCACAATTTCTGTAAACAATGAACGGCTCTATCTCCCCCTTTGGAGAGCCTGTCCCGATTCGTCAGGAGGGTTGGGGGGAGGAAGAACCCAACGTCCAACTAAACTTACTTTTGTTCCACAAGCACAATTTCCTCGATCTTATCGCCCACCTGAATCGCTTGCACCACGTCCATCCCGCTTTCCACTTTTGCAAAAATGGTATAGTTGCCGTCGAGGTGCGGCGTGGGCGAATGGGTGATGAAAAACTGGTTGCTCTCGGTGTGGTTGCCCGCCGATGCCATGCCCACATAGCCGCCGTGGTCGTAGTGGAGGTAGGGCAGTTCCGAGCGGATGGCATGGCTGAGGCTGCTGTAGCCGTCGCCCCGCGAGCAGCCGCCCTGTATGACAAAATTGGGCACCACCCGGTGGAAATTTTTGCCCTTGTAATAGCCGTCGTTTATCATTTCCAAAAAATTGGCGACGGTGCCGGGGGCAGCCACGGGCATCAGTTTCAAAGTGATGTCGCCCTTGCCCGTTTTGATGACCGCCCTTGTTTCGTCTTTGAGTTCAGTGACAAATTTCCAGGGGATTTTATGGGTGAAGCGCGGCCTTGTAATGGGCTGGGGCGTTTGCCCGCGGAAATAATCGAGCGTTTTTTTGACCTCGTTGTAGGTTTCTATTTCTTGCGGGATGCGGAGACCTTTCAGCGCATTTTCCAAAATAACAAGGCTGTCAAATGTTTCCTCGAATTTCAGTTTTGGGTCGCGCAGCACCCCTGCGGCCACTGCCATCATGCCGGGGTCTCCGTTTTCGATGGCATCGCGGAAGCAGTCGCTCAGCTCCCTTTTCACCCGTCGGCCACCGCCAAAAAAGGAGCGGAAGTTGGGCATCCGCGCGATATTGCCGAGTGCCTCCACAGATGCGGTGCGCACCACGGGCAGGTCGGAGGGATAGGCCGCATCGCGGATGTAGCGGTAGTTCCAGCCGTAATTTGAAAGGGCTTTCAGTGCCGCCGCTTTTTGATAGGGGTTGGGGGAGTTTTCGTATTGCCGGCGCAGTTCCCAGTTGAGGTAGCGGCGGCTTTCCTCAAAAGATTTGGGGAGGTGTTTTGACGCTGCGCCATAGAGGGGCATGGCCACTTGCCAGGGGCGTCCGGGGGCTTTTGCCATTTCCCAATAAACGGTGGCGTCTTCAGGAACTCCTTTTTGGATAAAAAATTCGGCAGCCGTTTGGGCAACGGAAATGTTCTGGTCGTTGAGTGCCTGGATGACGGTGGGCTTCGTTTTTTGGTAATCAAAATTGGTGAGCGCCCGCAGGATGTTGATTTTCACCCGGTCGTCCCTTTCGAGGTTGTATTGGTAGAGCAGCGAATTGGCCGCCCGTTCCGATTTTGTTTTTCCCAGAGCAATGACCAAAGCCATGCGGATGCGCGGGTCGTCTTCGCGCGGCAGGGCCAGAGAAATCAGCCCGTCGTCGCCTTCGAGGTTGATATCGGCTGCCCTCATCAGGTAGTTGGCAGCGATGAAACGGACGCTCGGCGGGTAGCGCAGGTCGGTGGCAAAGTCGAGCATTTTGTCCGTTCCTTTTTCGTCGGTCATGCCGCGCAGGGCATAGCGGTAAAGCCCCCATGCCTGCCCTTCCATGAGGGTTGTGTCGGCCAATTTATAGGTACTGATGGTGGCCAGTTTTTCCACCAGATTTTCATTGCCGCACTTGCCGATGGCCTCCATGATGGCTGCGTTGAAATAACGGGAGACGCCGGAAGTATCCGACCTGTCAAATGCTTTCAGCAAGGGGGCTTCGGCCTCTTGCATCCCGATCTGCCCCAGCGAATAAGCGGCCGAAACGCGCACTACGTCAACGGGGTCGTACAGCATGGGCACAAGGCTGTCAAGGGCCAAAGAGTCTTTTATCGAAGCAAATGCGAGGGTGGAAAGATAGCGGTAGGTGGCGTCTTTTGCATGGAAATAGCGCATGAGGCTGTCGCTCATGCCCCTGTCCTGCAGGTCGTACAATTGCTGAATGCCGGGGTCTGTAAAGTCCACGTAAACATCGTCAAAACCTTCTTCGGAAGGAGGTACGCACTGCGCAAAAAGGAAGGCCGATACCGCAAATAGTAAGAGTTTAGGTTTGCTCATTTTTAGTCTTTCAGTCTTTCAGTCCGCAGTCCACAGTCTGCAGTCCGCAGTCTGTGAGGAGGCGGGCTATTTTCATTTTTGGTAGTGTTAATTTTGACGTGATAGGCAGAAACATGTTTATCTGATTTCCAAGCACTCAAGCCCCCGTCTCCGCTGCTTTGTCATCCGCCTTTAGGCGGATGACAAAGCAGCGGAGACGGGGGCTTGGCTTAAGTGCTTAAAATC
>DROJ01000182.1 GCA_011321935.1 Bacteroidota bacterium
CCGCAACTATTTGCGGAAGTTCAAAGGGGTCAGCAAGCACTATTTGCACCTTTATGTTGCCATGTTTGAATGGATGCACAACCTGAAAAAAGTAACCCCCAAACTAATTCAAATCATGGCTTTCAGCCCATAGGGAACATGAGCGACAAAATTTCAACTATGAAAAAGGTATTCGCCTTTATGGCATTCTCAGTATTGTTCATGTCTTGCGGCAGCGAGATAGCAAAGCACAAAGACGCCATCACCGACTTGGCCTCAAAATGGGAAGGCACCACCTCTGCCATTACAGAGTTTTCCAAAAAAGTTTCAACAGAACAGTCAGGGATCATGAACCTGGTCAACAGCATGGAAATCGCTCCCGATGCGATGAAAGGCTGGAACGAAGAAGTTACAAGCCAGTACAATGGGATCAAGGCTTCCGCACAAAACAATTTGAAAGGACTGACGGCTATCTCTTCTGAAATGGATGGCTTTATTTCTGGCTGGAAAGAAAAAGGCAAATTGATGTCTTCCTTAAAAGATGGCTTGGCTTCTGGCAAATTCGAAGGAGACATTGCCGGCACGATTACTTCGCTGACCACTGCCGCTAACGAAGCAACAGCAAAGATGGGGAGTTGGAAAGAAAAACTGGCCGGTATCCAGAGCGCAGCCGCTAAGGCAAAACAACTTTTTGCCGAATTTTCGCAAAACAACGGCTTGTCAAATTTGAGATAAGCGGGACTTCCGTTTTGTGGCTTTAAAAAAGGCCCCCAGAACACTTGATTCTGGGGGCTTTTTTTAATTGAGTTAAAATTAAATGTATTGACAACAATTTTTTCTTCAAAATTGCACATCAATTCATAAAATAGATTAACTTTGCGCCGTTAGCAGTGATTCCTTAAATGCCATTCTTTCCTTTCTATGGCAACTCTGCTAACGCCTTCTCGGAGCGTTTTTGAAAACTGTAACTCCTGATTACTTTGGGAGTTACATTTTTTTTTGCCCAAACGGTAAATTTGGAGGCAGCCGCCAATTGAAAAAGGGCCCAGAAAAAAATCCAAGCCCTTTGCTAACAAACAAAACCAACTAATATTTCCTGCTTTTATAGGGGTTGTACCACTTTGCAGTGGGCAAAATGAAAACCTCGCTGCCTCAAAAAAAGTTCTGAACGGGGCAAAAAAAAAGTCGTGCCTTTTGGCACGACTTTTAACAATATAATCCCATGAACATATCCAAAACAAATTAAATTTTTTATGAAAAATAGATCGGCGGATTTGGTGGAGTCATTTTTATCTAAGTACCTTTACACCATATTAGGACTGATACTTTTAAGATTTTGCTATTGACAAATTATAGTCCCATGAACATGTCCTAAACAACGGCTGGTTCGATTCTCGAACCGGCCTTTTTTTATTTTCAACACGAGATTTTACTTTTTCCGGATTTGGAAATCCGGGCTACATGAAAAATAGAGAGCCGCCCCAAAAACGATAAAGGGACGACCCACTATTAACAAATTATAATCCCATGAACATATACTTTTCAAGGTGTGCCGGAACATTTCAGCGGGATGACCAAAATTTTAGTTCCATCACAAAGAGCAAGGTTTTTCCATCTTTCCACATTCTCTCTCTCAAACTCTCATTCTCTCCCACTCTCAAATTCTAAAAAATAGCAAGCCGCCTGTGCGGCCTGCTATCAACAAATTATAATCCCATGAACATAATCAATTTTCGTAGTCCCGGTTCTTTTTCGGGATGCCCCTATTTTATAGGGTTTTTATTCTTTCCTCCGCTTAACCTTTCAATCACGGTACAAATATGCAACAACATTTTGCCCAAGCCAAAGACAAAAAAAGGTCGTTGTAACATTTGTTTTTTTATAAAATGTATAAATATAATTTCAAATATAACTGGTTATCAATTATTTAAACAAATAATACATTTTGGGTGTTCAGCAGAATTGTGAGAAAAAACTAATTTGTGGGAGTGGAAATGACCGAAAAAGTAGCTTTAAAACGCAGCGGTTTTGTGGTTTAGTTTGTGGTGGGCGGGTATTCTTTTGAAATTGCAGTGCTTTCTTTTTATAGTTCTGCACTCCACTTTTTAATCTCCAATTTTTATAAGCTGCACTCCCCTTGTTCCCGATTTTCGGGACAGGCTATCTTGGAAAGACCCGTTCACGTTAATATTGCACGTCGCCTTGTTCCCGATTTTCGGGACAGGCTATCTTGGAAAGACCTGTTCACGTTAGAAGTGCATGTTATAGCAGCCGCTTTAACGTGAACAGGTCTTTCCAAGATAGCCTGTCCCGAAAATCGGGAACAAGTGGAGCAGAAATAATAAATGAGAAGTAGGATTAAAAAAAAGAAAGTCGCACGATAAACATGCGACTCACTAGCAATGATAAAATTCCACTAATATGAATTACGTCTTTATATAATTTTGTAAGTTATATTTTCAAACCAATAAATCGAACCAAAAAAACTATCTCCACCCAGGCTCAAGCGGGTGGCAAGTCCCCCTTTGGGGGATTTAGGGGGCTGTATTTAGGGGGCTATTACCTCTACTTTTTTGTTCATCACCTCCCCATCATTGTCCCACACCCTCATCACATACACACCCGGTGCAAGGCCACTTACACTTACCTCCCTCCGCTTGGCGAGTATCGCACCACTATCATAGACCTGCGAACCTACCATATTATACAGTACGATGCGCTCCATCATATTGCCCTTGCCGTTCAGGTGGACATTCACGATGCTGCTGCCGGGGTTCGGGAACACCTTGAGATTGTCGGTGGCTTTTATGCTTGTTCCGTTTTCTTGCTCGCCGTTCAGGTTCAGGGAGAAAGTGATTTGCTTATCCCTTAGGCTGTAAGACTGACCACTGCCTGCCATCAGGCCGCTCGTGAAGCTGACGGTGGAAGTAGACGAACTTGGTCTTCCTCCCTCTAAATCTTCGATTACAATAAATTCAACTGCACCAATAATACCATAACCACTTGCCGCCAATCCACTTGTCCTTGTATAACCTGCATCCAACTTACCGGCAAAAGGTTGGTGCTGCATGGAAAGCACAGGAGAATTATAATGCATCCAAGCTGCATTGTCCCAAATAACATTGACGCTTTCAAAAATGACCGGATCGTAATCAATGCTGAAGGTGAGTCCATAGGCATCAAAAGCGGGGATGGAGTCATTGCCCAGATGGATGGGCACATAGATGACATCGCCCGGTTGGATATTGCCGGGGAAGCCGCCCAAATAGAAAGGCAGTTCGCTGATAGGGGCAGGTGCTGCGGGCACTATATTATTGTATTTGCCATAAAACTGACCAATCGCTGCGGTGTCCATGGCACTCACAATGCCGTTTCCGTCGGTGTCAATATGTTTTACATCGAAGCCCAATCCATTGTCGAACAGGCTGTTCCAGTTGTCCCCTTGTTGGGCATACCATTCAATGGAAGCGGCGGGGCGGCCTGTGCCTACTTCGCCCATGCAAAGGCCGATGGGCAGCAGGTCTTTGATATCCACTTTGCCGTTGTGGTCGGCATCTCCCGACCATACACATTGCCTGCCTGCGCACATTGCACTGCCCGATGGGTTGGGAGTGTCCTCTATTTTTATATTTAATTTCACCAATTGGCAACGGCTGCTATTGGCGCCGGTACAATATTCCAGGTCAATGACATCGTCTCCGGTCACTCCGGGGTTTGGCTCATAAATCAGCATATTGTCGCCACTGACCACTTGGCCATATTGGCTGCTATAAGTGGTGTGCCCCGCAAAATACTGGATACTGCCCAAATTGGGCGAGCTATTGGTCAACTGATATTCGTAGCTAAGAAACGGCAAGTGGTCGCCCAGCACAAGCGGAGTGTTTTTGGAAGTCACCAGATCGTAAACCGTTGCTTCGGGCATTAGGTCAGAAACTACTATGTAACAAGTAGCTGTCTCCGTGGAATCGCCCGAAGGGTCGGAAGCATGGTAGGTGAAATAGTCCACGCCCGTAAACCCGGTTGGCGGCTCGTAGGAAAAAACACCGGTGCCAGCAGAGGGGATATAAACGATATGCCCCCCTTCGGCAGTGACACCTGGGCCATTGCCCATATTGTTGGCGCCAATGTTCATCAGGTAGCTTCCGCCATTGTCGTTGTCCAATAGGTGGATTTCCCCGATCATCTCGTCTTTGGGCGTAAACACAACATCGTCAACCAAAAAGAAATTATCGTCGGGCACATCCAAGACCCTGATGTCGAAGACCCTGATATTGCCATTGCTTTGGTGTTCAAAAATGGCTTTGTCGTAACCCGTGAAGCCCGTATTGGGCGTATAGGTCAGGGTTTCAAAAGTATTGATCGTTCCGTGGAGGGGGGCGGTGAGGATGGTATAATTGGTATCGAGTTCCATCAAAATGACCTGCTCGGCATTTTTTTCAGTGGTCACAAAGATGGAATCATAAGTGGCCGGAGTAGCGGCTTCCACCGTGATGCTTACCGTGGCCATGTCGCAAGAACCCTCTGCATCGCAAATGGTATAGTTTAAATGGGCAATGCCGCTGAAGCCGTTGCTTGGAACAAAAGTGATGTCGCTGCCATTGTTGATGGCTGAGCCATTGTTTACATTGGTAATCTTCGAAACGGTCAAGTTGGTGCCGTTGCCAAAATCGTTGGCAAGCACATCTATGTTTATACTTTGGTTTTCGGCAGTGGAGATATAGTCGTTGACCGCCGTCAGTTGGGAAGGAAGGACTAAAATATTAAAAATCTTATAAGCTGTTTGAGAGGCCCCGCCGATCCCTTCTACATGATAGAGTACTTCGATGGTATCCCTTCCGATGAAGTTGGCCGGAGGGGCATAGCGCAAGTGGTTTTCCCGGTTGAGACCGGCCACCCCGAAGCCCATGCTGATGCTCCCGGTGCGGGGGCTAAAATAGGCCAAACCCTGGGCTGGGAATTTTTCTATCTGCGGCCAGGCAAATACATGGTACTGGAGAAAGGAAAAGTCAAGGGTATCGTTTTTGAGCATCACAACATCGTGTACCTGTAAGGTCGGCGATTGTTGTGCCCATGACAGGCCACTGTTGCATAGCAAAGCTATGAGCAGTAAGAAAGGAAGTAATTTTTTGTGTAGCAATACATTCATGGATTCGTGGATTTTCATCGCTATTCGATTATAGTGTTTCAAGTAAATATTGGGCGTGTCTGATAAATAGTGTCGGTCGCTTGCTGTTCCCCCGTCCAATGCTTACCGATGGGGAATTTGTAATTCATTCGAAATTATGCTGATTGTGATAAGAACTTTTTCTTATTTTTGTCTGGTCAATTTGATAATCTATTGATAACCAGTGCTTAATGTCAAAAATGGAAACAAGGTTTGTGAAATGCAGGTTTTGTAAATTTTCAAAGCCAAATCACTTCTTGTTTTCAAGGCTCTAAGTTAAATCCATTCAGGGATGAATCCAAAAAAAATACTGGAAATTTCAAATTGCAACCACTTTTTTTGTCATCTTGAAAAGACCTGTTCACGTAAGAAGTGCACGTCGCTTTTATTCCCGATTTTCGGGACAGGTCTTTCCAAGATAGCCTGTCCCGAAAATCGGGAACAAGGGAGAGAAGACGACCGATTGAAACTGAACGCTTACCTCACATCTATTGAAGTGCTGCAAATGTTTATTAATCTCGTACCACTTGCCAAATTTTCAAAGAAGGGACTTTTAAGGTTGTTGGCTGTAATGTGGGGGCAACTCTCCAAAGGAGTCCTTCGGACAAAACTCAACAACTCCTAACTCAAAACTCTTAATTCAATCACTCAACAACTCAAAACTCATCATGCACAACAGCAAATTGTATTCCATACTTGAGTATTTTGATAAATATGAACAGAACCGCTTGCGGAAATTTCTGCTGTCCCCCTACTTTAACAGAAACGAGGCTTTGGTTCGCCTGTTTGACCTCTTGGTGGAGAACATCAACTCGAAAACCAAACCGGATTTGGAAAAAGAGGATTTGTGGAAAAAGATTTATTTGAACAAAGATTTTGACGATGTTCTTTTTAGGAAGAACGGTTCTGATTTGTTGAAATTGGTGGAGTCTTACCTTGCACAACAAGTATATGAAGAAAACCCGATTTATAAAGCTAATTTTTTGATAAAAGCTGTCGGAGTGAAGAAGATGAAGGAGTTGTTTAATTCTTCCATTCGAACAGCGAGAAGGTTATCTCGCCAACAAGTATTTAGAACATCGGAATATTATTTAGGACAGTATCAGTTGGAAAAGAATTTGTTTGATTTAATGGAATTAAAGCATGATAGGCAAACCAAAAAGAATGTGGAAGCTATACTTAACCATTTGGATAGGTTTTATTTGGCGGAGAAGCTTAGGTATGGGTGTTCTGTCAATAGTCAAACATCAATGATATCACATGAGTATAAACTGTTGTTTTTTGATGAAATAAAAAAACATATTGAAAACTATTATTACGAAGATATCCCACCTGTTGCAATTTATTACAAAATTTATCTTACTCAAACTGATACTGAAAAAAAACAAAATTACTTTGATTTAATAAAACTGTTAGAAAAATATGGAGACTCATTTCCAAAAGAAGAAGCAGAATTCATTTACCAAGCTGCATTGAATTATTGCGTTAGACAGGTGAATGTCGGTAACAATAAATTCTTAGTTGAATATTTCAATCAATATAGAACCCTACTCAACAAAGAATTATTGATTAAAGATGGAGAGTTATCTCCATGGCATTTCAAGAATATAATCCTTGCTGCTTTAAGATTGGGAAAATATGATTGGACAGAGGAATTTATTAACAACTACCAAATTTGGTTGCCCGAAAATATGCGGAAGAATGCTGTTTCTTTTAATTTAGCTCAACTGTATTTTTATCAGAAAAATTTTAATAATGTTATACAATTGTTGCAGACAGTAGAATATGAAGATTTAGCTTATAGTTTGAACTCTAAGACGTTTCTATTGATGACCTATTATGAAATTGATGAGATTGAACCCTTGTACTTTTTAATGGAAAGTTTCCGCACATATCTATATCGGCACAAGGATTTTGCATATAATAAAAGGGTTCGCTACACCAACCTAATAAAATTCACCAAACAACTAACAAAAATAATCCCCGGCGACAAAAAAGCCATCGAAAAACTAAAAGCCGAAGTAGCCAAGGCCGAAGAAAAAGGCATAGCCTCCATCACCTGGCTCAAAGAAAAAATAGCCGAACTCGAATAATTTTATCCACCGGAGGAGGAAAAAATGCCACCCCGCCCAGCGAGATGGCACCATAAGTCATAAGCATGCAGGACTAAAAGCCATCAATATCATCAATCACAACAAACCCACCCTTCACCTCCTCCTGCTGCACAGGCGAGATGAGGTGCTGCTGGAAGTCCTTGCATGCCAACCATCCGGTTGGCAGGTTTGCATTTTCAGTTGTCTTTTTCATATCTAAAATAATTTTGGATGGCTGCTATTTGCGGTACCGCCCATCGGTAGCGGAGAGGTTGCTGCGGGTGGGGAGTACGGTCAAAAGGGCGGCCATGAGATTAAAAAATAAATATCGGCGCGATGATACATAAGGGGGAAACATATACAAGTTTTTTTTATGTTTTAACGTTTTTTTTAGCTTTTTTGAGTGGAGCAATCCAAAAGGGCGGTGCGCAGGTTGTTGTTGGATTGGATTGAAAAACAGGTGTTGAAGCCCGTCTCCCTGCCCTTCCGAAAGAGGGGGGATTAATCCCCCCTCTTTCGGAAGGGCAGGGAGACGGATCTTACCATCCGTCGCTGTTCATTAGATGATGAAATTGGAAGTATATCGGGCGGAGGAGGCGGCCTTTATAGGTTGGAACAACCGTTTTTAAGCAGCCGGTCTGTCCAAATCCCTTTTCACCGCTTCCACCAAAAACGGGGAGACCTTCAGGGCATCGGCGATTTGTGGCAGGCCGAGTTTTCCCTGTTGCAGCATACGGGTTATGTCGGGTTCTTTTTTCATTTGCTTCGCAATATCGGTGACGTAGCCCACCTCGACTTTCTGCACATCGGCAATGACATCGAGTCCGTAGCCTTTGCGGAGCATGTTGTGGACAGAAAAGAATTTTCCTTTCTTCAGCCCTTTCTGCAGTCCTTTTTTTTCTCCTTTTTTCTCCCCTATCACTATGCCTTCGTATATTCCTTCGAGTTTTACTTCATCCAGTACATCCATAGTTTGAAAAGTTAAGTTAAGAGATTTGAGACTTGCCTTCGCTTCCTGCCAGTTGATTGATTTGAGGCCTTGCAGGTAGCGGAGGGCATATTTCAGGTTTTCGATCCGGCTGTCAATGTCGTTTTCAGACGGGTCGGATTCGACAAAGTTAAATATTTTGGGCAGGTTTTCCAAGAGGTAATCCCTTTCGAGGCGGTGCTTCATCAGAAGGAGGGAAGCCACGAGGAAGCCATTTCGGAAGCGCTTGATTTCTTCGTCCGTCATTCCCGAAAGCGGCACGAAGATGCAGCCGCCGGAAGGGGTGAAAGGGGCAAATTCCTCGTCCCAGCCTTTGAGGTAATCCTTCCAGGGCTTGGGCTGCCAATCCTCTTGGCCGTGGTAGAAGAGTACCGGGATTACCGGGGTCGGCGAGGTGCCTTTCTGCTGCACTTGCCAGCCCCACACCCCGTCCTGGTAGTGCATGTGCTGGTAAGGGCCATAAAAAGGGATGTAAGATTTATGTTCCAAAATCAAGACGATTTCCACTTGCCCTCCGTCGTAGGTGTCGCAGGTAAGCTGGATGTCGCTGAAGGCCTCTTCGAAATTGGAGTCCACCCGGCCAGTGTCGCTGGGGCGCAGGGTGGACAGGTCGAGCTTGGCGAGCAAACGGGCGGGCAGGACGGCTTTCAGAAATGCCCTCGCTATGTCTGTGCGTTTGAACACAGCCTTGAACAGCTTGTCGTGCGGGGAATTTGGCGGCAATGTTTCGGAACGTGAATTGCTGTCGTGCAGGTTTTCCATAGTAATACGGTGCTTGGTTCGGAGGCGAATATGGGGAATGTTTTTCCATCCGCAAAATTTGGCGAGCGGCCTTCTCAAAATATTTTTTCCACAAAACCATCAGAATACATACCTTGCGAGCCGTTTTTAACGGACGGCATAAAACAACGTGCCGTTGATATACTTCTCACTAACAACCAATACATGAAGCGGTTACTGACTTTTGCTTTCACATTTTTTGCACCTTTATTATTGTTGGCCCAGCAGGAACCCGGCCTCGACGAACGTATAGACCAGGCTTTTGCCCCTTTTGCTGCGGGGTGGGAGCATCTTGTTTTTTACCCGATGCCCGGTACGGATATACCCATCGTGGTCATTATACTGGTATTGGGTGCGGCATTTTTTACGGTTTTTTTCAAGTTTACCAACATCACCAAGTTTGTTACTTCCATCGGGATAGTGCGCGGGAAGTACGATGAACTGGACCACCACGAGGCATATGAGAAAGCAGCGGTCAATATTGTGGACGGGGACATCATTAGGACCATTGAAGATGAAGGCAAGCACGGGGAGGTCAGCCATTTTCAGGCATTGGCCACGGCGGTATCTGGCACCGTTGGTCTGGGCAACATTGCCGGGGTGGCCATAGCCGTGACCATCGGCGGGCCGGGCGCTACTTTTTGGATGGTGATCTGTGGTCTTCTGGGCATGTCCACCAAGTTTGTGGAGTGTACTTTGGGGGTCAAGTACCGGGACGTGGGCGCTGACGGGACTGTTTATGGCGGGCCGATGTACTACCTCTCCAAAGGCTTGAAAGAAAGAGGTTTTACCGGCCTCGGAAAGGGATTGGCAGTGCTGTTTGCGCTCCTTTGCATCGGCGGTTCGTTTGGGGGTGGCAATGCGGCCCAATCCAATCAGGCGGCGCTGCAATTGGCCAATATGATGGGCTGGGAAAGCGGCAGTGCGGGCACCATCATCGGGATCGTTTTGGCAGTCATCGTAGGCATCGTCATCATTGGCGGCATCAAGCGCATTGCCTCGGTCACGGAAAAGATCGTTCCGCTCATGGCAGTGATCTATATCCTTGCTTGTCTGATAGTTATATTTGCGAATTTTTCCTTTATTGATGATGCTTTTGGATTGATATTCTCGCAG
>DROJ01000183.1 GCA_011321935.1 Bacteroidota bacterium
CCATTTTTTTACATCTTTGCAGTACATCTTTGTAAGGGTTTTCTGTTTAAAGCCGCAAGGCTAGGAAAACCCTTATTTATTTCTGCATTTCTTTCCAAATTTTCAATCAACTTTTTGTGCAACTAAAAGTGTACGGTAATGAAATTTTCATAAAACACACCACCATGAAAAAACAAAACCACCTCTTTATTTCGGCAATAATGATTGCCCTGTTTTTTAATGCCTGCAAAAAGGACGATGACAATATCGCTCCGGCCAAATGCACCATATCCGAGTCGGACCAAATAGTGATAGACGACCTGAACAGCACTTATGCCCATCCGTTTTCTCCGGTCAACCCCGCTGCGGTGGACGATAAATTAACGCCGCTGATAGACTATTTGGGCGAGGCCAATTTTGTGGGCATGGGCGAGGCCACCCACGGCACCTCCGAGTTTTATAAAATGAAAGACCAACTGTTCCGGGCATTGGTAAAAGAAAAAGGGTTTAAGGCCATTATATTCGAACTGCCCTGGGGCAATGCTTTGAAGGTGAATGACTTTGTGACCAAAGATATCGGAACGGCCAAAAATGTTGTCGGCCAAACTATTTACTGGACTTATGACACCCAAGAAGTAATAGACCTTGTGCAGTGGATCCATGATTACAATATGGGGCGGGCCGATGATGAGAAAATATATTTTGTGGGCAACGACCCGCAGGGAAGTGATTTTGAAATTGAAAGGAACCTTATTTCCGGTTATCTGGAGCAGGTGCAGCCCGACTCCGTAAACAGTGTCATGCAGAATTACAGCAGCCTGCCTTTTGATTTAAACGATTATAGCAATGAAAACCAAAGTATAAAAAATGCAAATATAGAAGGCACACAAAAGGTATATGATTATTTTGTGGAACATAAAGACCTGTTCGTTGCTGCCTCCTCAGAACTCGAATATGAGATAGCGTTGATGGCAAGCCACGTTGTCCAAAGCCGGGAATATATATTCCGGATTGGCGATTTTGGCACGCCGCGCGATTCGCGCATGGCCGAGTACTCGGAGTGGTGGCAGCGTATATTGGGCGAAAATGCAAAAGTGGCAATATGGGCGCACAATTTCCATGTCATGGACGGCTCCTCTATTAACCTCGATGCTATGGGGACTTTTCTCCATAACAGGCATTTTTCAACTTATAGAAATGTCGGCTTTAGCTTTGGCAAAGGCGATTTTAATGCATTTGTGGCCGGGCCTGATTTTGAATTTGTGGGAGGCGTCAGGAAGCAAACTGTTCCGAATGACATATGCGGTACAATCGGCCAATTATTGTCGGAAGTAGATGGCGGACAGAATTATATTATATTCAGCGAACTGTCCGGGCCGACGATTCAGTATTTTGACAAAGAGCACCGGTTCTTGCAATTGGGTGCAGGTTTTAATATTCAATATGTCAATAAATATGTCAACCCCCGCCGGATTTCCAGGCTGTTCGATGTCCTGATACATTTTGACGAAACGCATGCAAGTGTGCGGAGATGAGTACAGGGCTTGTTGCCCACGTTCACGTTTACTAAACTTTATCCCGAATTCACTTCGGGAAGTAAACGTGAAATTCCCCAATTCCCTAATTCCCTAATTCCCCAACTCCCCACATATCCTCGGAATAATAACCTCGCCGTGGTGCCTTGTATTTTCGATAAATAATTTACTGGTATTCAGGCCGGCCTGTATCACCCCCGCGAGATATACGTTCGGCAGGTTCGTTTCAAAAGTATTTTCGTCCATCACGGGGCGGCGCGTTTCATCGTCGCTTATGGCGATGCCTATTTTATTTAAAAAATCAAAATCGGGCAAATAGCCGGTCATCGCCAATACAAAATCATTTTGTAAAATGACTTCGCCCTGCGGCGTATTTATAATTACCTCGCTTTCTTTTATTTCTTTTACCGTCGAATTAAAATAGGCTTTTATACTTTCCTCTTCGATGCGGTTGACAATATTCGGACGTATCCAATATTTTACCTTTTCATAAATTTTATCTTCGCGGATAACCATCGTTACCTCTGCGCCTTTATAATAAGTTTCGAGCGCCACGTCGCAGGCCGAATTGGCTGCACCGACCACCAATACTTTTTGCCCCACATAATGGTGCGCCTCGTCATAAAAATGTTTTACCTTCGGTAAATCTTCGCCCGGTACGTTCATCAGGCGCGGGGTGTCGTAAAAACCTGTGGCGACGATGACGGAATGGGTTTTATATTTATTTTTAATTGTTTTTA
>DROJ01000184.1 GCA_011321935.1 Bacteroidota bacterium
ATGGGCGGAGGCCAGGCAAAAACTAAAATCAATGATAATGACCAATCATGCAATGGACGTTTTGGAAGACGTAAAAACAGAAGGCTATCAGGAAGGCCTTGAAGTGGGCGTGGAAAAAGGCTTTGAAAAAGGTATTGAAAAAGGGGTGGAAGTAGGCCAGAGAAGGAAAACCTATTTCGGGACGTACAACATGCTGAGAAAGGGTTTTTCATCGGCAATGATTGCGGATATCCTGGACGTTCCCGTTTCATTTGTTGCCGATGTCAAAAAGCTATTGGTGCAGGTGCCCCGGACAGTGGACCTGCTGAAAGAGGGAAAGGGGATTGAAAAAATCTCTAAAAAACTGAATGCCCCCATCCTGTTTGTCGAAGCGGTCAAGCTGGAACTGGAGAAAAAATGAAAATACCCGCATGTCAAAAAAGGGCGCTTTACCAATAAAGCGCCCTTTTTTATTGCCCTGTTTTCACCCTGTCTTTTTAATCTCAACAGGAAGCTATTTGCTGGGCTATCAGCCCTCCTCAATCCACTGACCGCCGTGATTCCAAAGCCCAGCCCGCCGTCTGGAAAAATATTTTTAAAAGGAAAGGCAAGCACATTTTCCATTTTAAAAAAGAAGCGGAAAGTCTTCATTTTGCAGTTCAGGACTACACCGGGCAAGTAGGAGAAAGGGCATGAAGGATTGTTGGGGCATGAAGCAGAATTTTGTATTTTTGGAAAAATTCTTCAACATGAATTCGCCTTTTCCCGGTATGGACCCCTGGCTCGAAGGGCATGTTTGGCCTGATGTGCATCATGGCTTGGCCTTTATTTTCAAAGAACTGCTCGTTTCGCAGGTCGTTCCTAAATATTTTGTCAGAGTAGAAACCTACACCGTCGAGGACACTGCTCCTGAAGAAGAGGTGGGCATCATGTACCCCGATGTGGAAATATTGAAAAAGCGTTCTGGCCCCTCCTATGAACCGGCCGGGCAAACAGAAGGAGGGATTGCCGTTCTCACCCCAACCACCATGGTCATCCCCCGTCCCGTCATCGAAGTAAACATCCCCGTGGTGGAAATCAGGGACCGAGACAACCAACAACTTATCACTGCCATCGAAATCCTATTGCCCGTGAAGAAGCGGGGGAAGGGGCTGGACAAGTACCGGGAAAAACGGCAGATGCTCCATGACGACGGCGTCCACCTGCTCGAAGTTGACCTCTTGCGCCGGGGCAAGCGCCCGCTCAGTTACCCTACCTTGCCCCGGAGTGCCCACTATTTTGTGATGTTGTCGAGGGGCGACAAGTACCGGACTGAAGACTGGGCAATGACGGTGAGAGACCCGCTGCCCGTCGTGCCCGTGCCCCTCAAAGCACCCGACCCCGATGTGCGGCTCGACATCGGTGCGGCTTTCAATGAGTTGTATGACCGCAGCAGGTACGAATTGTCCGTGCAATACGGTGCAGTGCCGCCGCCGCCAACATTTTCGGAGAAGGACATGCAATGGCTGCAGGGTGTTTTGAAAGAAAAAAAGTTGGTGGGGTGACCGCCAATCCCTCAATCCACCAGCCGCCAGTTGATGCCAAACCTCAGCCCGCCGTTGCCATAGCCAAAGGGCAGCGGGTAGCCCGCCGTCTGGAAATAATATTTGCCGGAAGCAAAGGGCAGCAGGTTTTCCACTTTAAAAAAGAAGCGGAAAGTCTTCACTTTTAAATTCAAAAAAACATCAACTAAGGGAGTGAAAGGAAGCGACTGACCGGCCTGCAGGTAAAACTGCCCGGTCAGTGGCTGGTAGCCGTAAGGAGCGTAACCCGTCGTCAGGCGGGCATCGGCGCCGATGCGGGTGAGCATGTTTTTTTTGAAAATTTTGCCTTCGAGGTAAAGGCTGTGTTTGGAGTAAAGTTTTGGTAAGCGGAGGACATCGGAGGTGCTTTGCTGAAAGCCGATCCAGTTTTCGGAATGCAGCAGGCCGAGGTGGAAATCTTTGCGCAGCGTCAACTGGAAAACGCTCAGCACACCGCCGTTTTGCTGCGCAATGCCTGTGCTGTCGAAATAGATCAGGTTGTCAACGAGGTGGTACTGGCCGCCAATGGCGAGGTGCAGGCTGGCCAGCGAATAAGTACCCATCAGGCTGGTTTCCAGCGTTTTATTAAAATCGTTTTTCCAGATTTGTTGTTCGGTCACGTAAAATTGGCGCGGCAGCAGCGGGGGCGTTGACAGTTGGTTGGCGGCTTCCAGCCGCAGGTTTCCTATTTTTTTGAGGTTAAAAAACAGGTCGCCGGAGAGGCGGAAATCACCGGTATTTGCGCCGATGCCGAGGTGGCCGTAGGTGCGGATGCGGATGCGGTCGTTGGGCGAAAAATGGAAGCTGCCCGTGAGGAAGAGGTCGTTCAGGCGCTCCGTTTTCAGCGGTTCTTGCCCGATGATGTGGAAGGCATGGACGAGGCCGACTTCGAGCAGGTCGCTTTGGGCGGCGCGGCGCCTGCCCGTTGAATCGGGTTTTGTTTGGCGGAGTTTGAAGGTTTGCAGCTTGACGGTGTTTTGCAGTTTTTTGGTTTCGAGGAAGTGGCGCAGGCCGCGGTTGTCAATCCAAAAACCGCCGAAAAAGAGCGAGTCGGCGGGGAGTGCCGAAAATTTGTAGCTGTCGGTCTGCCATAAAAACTGGTGGTACAAGGTGAACAGCCTGCCCTCCGGCACAGTGTCCGTATTTGCTCCACGGGAGTCCCTTTGGACCGAAGGCGGAGAAACAGGCGGGCTGGAAGGGGGCGGTGAGGAGGGTGCGCGCGCAGGCCTGCGTTGTGGGTTTTTTCCGCTGGCCGGCCTTTTGTCGCCCTGTATTTTAGGCCCTCCTTCCACCTTTTTTTTATCGCTCCGCAAATCTGGATTTTGCGAAAGCGAATCATTTGGGGTGTTTGATTTTAAAGAATCGGGGTGGGGGAGCGAGTCCAAAAGGCTTGAATCCCGCAGCGTCGAGTCTTTGGCCAAGCGTTTGAGGCGCAGGCGTTCGGCCTTTCTTTTTGCGCGTTCCTTTTCCCGTTTCTGTTTGCGGCCTGTGCGGCGTTTTTTGGCCTCGCTACTGAGTATTTTATTTAAATAAAAATATTGGGAGTAGGCGTACTCCCGGTGGGCGTGGCGGGTGTTGGAGTTGGCGAGGTTCACGTCGAGGCGGAAGGGGTCGGTGAGCAGGGAGTCGGCGCTGGGGGCGATGCCGCCGTTGTCCTGCTGCTCCATGGAGTTGGTGGTAAAGCTGAAAAAGCCGTCGTAATTTCCGTATTTGTTGTGGTACCAGAGGCCGAAAGCGGTAGCTGCATTGAGCGCTTTTTGGTTGTCGTAAGCCCCGGCGTTGTTGATGCGGTGGTGTTCAAGGGAGAGGTTGAGCCCGTCGGCGAAGTTGCGGCTGAAAACCACGTCCGTTTGGGCATCGGCCTGCGTTGCGCCCTGCGTGTAGGCCGCCTGCGTGTAGGCCTGGGTGAGCTTGTAATAGCGCACGTCGGCAGTGGTGAGGCGGTAGAGGTCGAACTGGTGCAGCCCGGCGTCGAAGCCCCGCCGGAAGGTCGGCTGGTAGAACAAGGGGCGGTGGGCCGAACCCGGATTTCCCAGATTTGCATAATCAAAGGGCTGCTTACGGATGGGGTCGTACTGCTGCAGGTTGCCGAGCAGGCTGTCGCTGAAAGGGTGGATTTCGTTGGGGTTGCCGGAGTGGAAATAATAGATTTCGGAGGTGTCCCTGACGAGGAGGCCGGGCTTGCTGCTGCCGCCGCCACTGCGCGAACCAAAACCGCCGCTGCCGCCGCTGCCGGGAAAGCGCTGGGCTTGCGCAATGCCTGCGCCCATCAAGGTTATCAATAAAATGAAAATGCGGAAGTGGTTCATTGAATAATTGGCTGTTGGCTGATCGCTATTGGCTGTTGGCCATCGAACGGCAAACTTAATGATAGGGGCGGGTCATTTGCCAATTATTAACGGGATATGCGGTGATCAGTGATTGGTTGATTAGTGAATAGTGATTGGTTGAACAGTGATTGGTTCGATAAATTCTTGATAATGTGATGTTTGGGGCTGTTCGACAATATTAGTGCGGTTTAATTTGGGGCTGCTTTATAAGTCAGTTTTTTTTTAAAAAATTAAGTAACTGCTTAGCACCACTCGAAATCCCGGAGGTCTATAGGGTGGAAGGGTTTTCTTATAAAAATGTTTGAAACAAAAAATGGCAAGAAAGAAATCGTAAATTTAGGTGTCAAAAATCAAAATTCACGAAATCAATACTTGCCTTATGACTAAAAGTACAACATTTTTTG
>DROJ01000185.1 GCA_011321935.1 Bacteroidota bacterium
GGAGGTTTTTTATGGGGGCGTTTTTAAGAGCGCTACCGAGCCTTACCGCCGTACCGATATGAGCGAACCGAACCGTAAACAGATGCACCAGTTCCTCCAGCCTGCCTACAATAATTTTTTGAGCGACATCGGCGAATCAAGAAATAAACCGATCGCTGAACTGAAAAAAATGGCAAACGAACTGAGCCTGGGGCAGGCCAAAACAGCCCTTGCCAACGGCATGGTGGATGAACTGGGCTACATTGACAACGTGATCGCCGACCTCAAAGAACGGATCGGCCTGAAGGAGAAAGACAAATTGAAAACGGTTTCGCTGAATGACTATGCCGGGAGTTTTAAAAAGAAAAAAAATTTTAAAGTCAAAGATAAAATTGCCCTGGTCTATGCCGAAGGAGTTATCTATCAAGACAAAGGCGACCACGGAAATATAGTTGACAACGACTACATAAAAATTCTCCGTAAAATCAGGAAAGACGATAAAATAAAGGCCATCGTGCTGCGGGTCAACTCGCCCGGCGGCAGTGCCATTGCCTCGGAAAATATCTGGCGGGAACTTACCTTGGCCAAAGAGGCCGGCAAACCTGTGGTCGTTTCGATGGGCGATTATGCGGCTTCGGGCGGCTATTATATTTCCTGTTTGGCCGATAAAATCTATGCCGAACCCAACACTTTGACGGGTTCTATCGGCGTGTTCAGCATGATCCCGAACATGAGGGAGCTTTATAACGACAAGCTCGGCATCACCTTCGATACCGTCAAAACGGCCAAGTATTCCAATGGACTGAACGTGGTGTACGACATGGACGACTATGAAAAAAGCGTTTACCAGAACAGCACCAACGCACTGTACGAAACCTTCCTGAAAAGGGTAGGGGACGGCAGGGACATGGCCCGCGACGATGTGCACAAGATTGCGCAAGGCCGCGTTTGGATCGGCAGCAAGGCCAAAGAAATCGGATTGGTGGATGAAATCGGAAATATAGACGATGCCATTGCCGCTGCTTCTGAATTGGCGGGCCTCGAAAAATACCGCATTGCGGAGTATCCAAAACAGCCCGACCCGATGCAGGAATTTATCAAAGAACTGACAGGCGAAAAAGACGACAAGGGCATCAAAACCCGGATACTGCAGGAGGAACTGGGCGAGCATTATGATATTTACAGGCAGGTAAAAGAGGTGGTGAACATGAAAGGGGTGCAGGCGAGGCTGCCGTTTGTGCTGCGGTTTGATTGAGGCTGCTGACTGCTTGAAAAAAAGGCTCTCCCGAAGTACTTCGGGAGGGCCTTTTTTCTTATTTTTTCATCGCCATATAATCCAAGGTCAGTTGCGTCAATGCCTCGACGCCGACCACAAAGCCACTTTCGTCAATATAAAAATCGGGGGTGTGATGGGGCGGTGCATCAAGCGGATCTACGTCCTTTGGCCGGCCGCCCAAAAAGAAAAACAGCCCCGGCACTTCCCTCGCATAAAAGGAAAAATCTTCCGCCCCCGTTGATGGGCGGGTGACGTGTACATTGTCCTCGCCGGCCGCTTTGTAAAGGGAGGGCAGCATTTTGCGGGTCAGTTCCAAGTTGTTGAAAGTGACCGGGTAGCCGACTTGTATGTCCACCTCTGCCGTTGCGCCCTGTGCCTCGGCAATGAGCGTTGCCGTTTTGCGGATGCGTTTGTGAATCTCTTTTTGCATTTCTGTGTCCAAAGTCCTGATCGTTCCGATCATCAATGCCTCCTCGGGGATGATGTTGTTGCGCACCCCTGATTCTATTTTTCCGATGGTGATGACTGCGGCCTCTTTGGTCAGTTCCATCTGTCGGCTGACGATGGTCTGCAGGCCCATGATAATCTGCGCAGAGGTCAAAATAGGGTCAACCCCCGACCACGGGCGCGAGCCATGCGATTGTTTGCCTTTTACCTTGATTTCCAAGCGGTCGGATGCGGCCATCGCCCCACCGGGCTTGTATTTGATGTGGCCGACTTCAAGGTCGGAACTGATGTGCAGGCCAAAGACCACTTCTGGTTTTGGGTTGTCGAAAAGGCCCTCTTTCAACATCAATTTTGCGCCGCCTTCTTCGCCCGGGGGCGCACCCTCTTCGGCGGGCTGGAATATGAACATGACCGTTCCCTGCAGGTCGTCTTTCATGCCCGTCAGCACTTCGGCGACGCCCATGAGGATGGCCATGTGGCTGTCGTGGCCGCAGGCGTGCATGACGCCAACGTCCCTGTCGAGGTAGGTTGATTTTTCTTTGGAGGCAAAGGGGACATCCACCCTTTCTACCACCGGCAGGGCATCCATATCGGCGCGCAGGGCAACGGTGGGGCCGGGCTTGCCGCCTTTCAGGATGCCGAGCACGCCTGTGTGGGCGATGCCCGTTCTGACCTCAAGCCCCAAGTTTTTCAAGTGCTTGGCTATCTTTTTTGAGGTCTCGAATTCCCGGTTGGAAAGCTCCGGGTGCAGGTGGAAATCCCTGCGCCACTCGATGACCTTCGGCTCGACCTTTTTGGCGAGGGCTTCGATGTCGGCGCTGGGCTGCGCAAAAAGGAAGGAGCAAGCGGCCAAAAAGACCGTTGCCATTGAGATGAATTTTTTCATACTTCTTTATTTTTCATTTTTTAAAAAAAGCAAGGTAGTGGTAAAATTTAGAAAGCGGAATATTTTGCGAAGCAAAAGGAAGTTGGAAGTGGCCTGAACAGGTGTCGCTGTTTTGAACAAATTAAATAATTTTGTCATTTTAGGGGAATAAAAACCTACTGCTTTCCTTACTTTGCGCCCTTCCTATTGAAGCCAAATCCAGCCTGCCACTTATTTCCAAATTATTCAGCTTCGCAAAATTTTTATTTATGAAAAAATCAATTGCCATCCTCTGTGCAGGCGGCCCTGCGCCCGGCATCAATACCGTTATCAGCACCATTTCAAAAGTTTTTTTAAAAGACGGCTATAAAATAATCGGCATCCACGACGGCTTCCAAAACCTGTTCAACGGAAAGGCCGAAACCGTTGACATCAACTTTCATTATGCCGACCGCATCTTCCCACGGGGCGGTTCGACCCTGCGCATGAGCAGGTACAAACCGAAAGACGGCGAATTTTCGGGCGAGTTTTTTATCAAAAACAACGTGAAATTGTTGGTGACCATCGGAGGCGACGACACTGCTTCCACGAGCAACCGTTTGACCAAATTTTTGGAAAAGGAAAACATCAAAATCCAGAATATCCACGTCCCGAAAACCATTGACAACGACATCCCCCTTCCCGACATGATGCCCACCTTTGGTTTTAATTCCGCCAAAAACGAGGGCGTCCACATCGGCAACACCATTTACGAAGATTCGAGGACAAGCGGCGCCTGGTTTGTCATTTCTTCGATGGGCCGGTCGGCGGGCCATTTGGCTTTTGAAATCGGGGCGAGCTGCCATTTCCCGATCATCATCATCCCCGAGATGTTCAATAATACGAGGCCGACTTTGAACAAAGTTGTCAACCTCATTATTTCCTCGATGATAAAACGGAAGATCAACAAAGTGGAGCACGGGGTGGCCATTGTCAGCGAGGGGGTATTCCATGTTTTGGACAAAGAAGAAATCAGGAACTGTGGTATTGATTTCACTTACGATGCGCATGGCCACCCTGAACTGGGAAACGTCAGCAAAGCGCACATTATCAACGTTTTAGTGCAGCGGAAACTGAAATCACTGGGGCTTAAAATCAAAAGCCGACCCGTGGAAATGGGCTACGAACTGCGCTGCTGCCGACCCGTTGCCTATGACCTGACGCTGTGTACTGTCTTGGGGATGGGCGTGAAAAAACTGTTCGAGCAGGGACACAAAGGCTGCATTGTTTCGACCACCAGAAATGCAGAAATAAAGCCCTTGTTCATGAACGATATCGAGGACGAAAACGGGAAAATACCGCCGAGATTGGTCAACATCAACACCGAGTTTGCCCGCCTCGTTTTGGGCGACCTGCACGTGTTGAACCAAAACGATTATGAGGAGGCAAGGGCCTATTTGCCCATCCCGGAGGAGTACGATTTTTTTAGGATTTTGGAATGGGGCTACCGGCCTGAAGCGATGATGAGGCCCTAAGATAAAAACACTGCCAATACTTTTAATTTGTGAAATCAATGGTTGATGATCAATTTGCTTTGCTGCAGTGTATTGTGGCCGCTATCTTTTATTTCAATGTAAAACAGGCCGGGCAACAGGTGCTCCACTGAAAAAGTGTTCTCCCTGTTTTTGGCAGGCAAAATTTTCCTCAGGACTTCTTGCCCTTGGGCATTAAAGAATACAACAAGCCCATCGGAGGACAGTGCCCCTTCTTTGAGTTCGATGGTGACGGTACTGTTGGCAGGGTTGGGATAGACAAGCATCCCCCCTGCCCCCTCTCGCACCTCCTCCTCCATGCCCGTCACCACCAGCCCGCAGGAGTACTCTTCCAGGCAGCCGTCGCTGCCCACTTTCACCAGCCAGATATACCGCTCGCCGTGGTCATTGGCCTGCCCGCCCGCTACTATGCTGCCGCTCGAAAGTACCCCCAC
>DROJ01000186.1 GCA_011321935.1 Bacteroidota bacterium
GGAAGAGTATTGATGTCCGAGAGAAGGGCTTTTCTATAAAAATAGAAAGACTACAAATTTTGTCATTTTAAAAAGTTATCCCGTTCGATAATTTTATTTTTTATACGAAAGCCCAGTATCCGGGAGAATCCCTTGCCGTAATTTCCTATCGCAGAAAGTCTTCCATAAAAATTAGATACAGCTCCATAACTATTGTCCCGAACTGACTTTTGGACAACAATTTTGGATATTCTATACTCGGCCATAATAGGTTTTCCCGAAGGGTCGGGACAACCTATTGTGGTTCAGTATAATGGCATTTAAGAGGTTGGAATAATTTTCATTGAAGGCATAAAGACGAGAAGCAATCAATTCAATCGAGAGTCTGCTTAAATGAAAGGCTTTTCGTATTTTTACAGAAAAACAGAGAAAATGCAACGTAAAAAACATATTCGCTTCGATTGGGCGATAAAAAGGCTGCTAAGGCAAAAAGCCAATTTTGGAATTGGGTTTATTTTTTGAAGAACAGTGAAATCAAACAAGAATTTTCTGCCAAAGGAATTAAAGAGGCTGATAAAGTTTTGAAACGAGCAAATATGTCTGATGAAGAACGAAGAGAATATCAAAGATTTGTGGAGGTGCTTTCTGATAGAGCAAGTATAGCGGAAACAATTGAATTTGAATCCAATCTAAAAGCAGAGGAAAAAATTAAAGAAAAGGACAAAAAAGTTGTCAAAAATCTACTCCAACTTGGAAATATGACAAATAAACAAATTGCGGAAATAGCCCATGTTTCTGTTGAATTTGTCGAAGGAGTAAGTGAGAAATAAAAATTAAAATGACAATTAAAATTAAAAACGCCATTGGCAATCAATGAGTTAGGATTTTAATTGTCTATTTTATTTTTCCGCTTTCACTAAGAAAAGAAATCAAATAAAAAAGAAGGCGAGAAGCGAACAAAGTACAAAACGGCAATAGCCCCTATGCAGGGCTACTGCATTTAGCCGAACCGTCAGACTGTGAAAAAAAACCTGTTGTCGCAAATAGCCCAAGCACAGTTCAAAACTGCTCAAAGATCAAACGTATCCACATTCACCATCTTCCACGGGTTCAGTTTGTAAATGTCCAAATTAAAAGAAATCCTTTTGAAAAAACTGCTGCG
The DNA here is from genome assembly GCA_011321935.1 of Bacteroidota bacterium. GTDB lineage: Bacteria > Bacteroidota > Bacteroidia > Chitinophagales > Saprospiraceae > UBA6168. Next base: position 1,142 of record DROJ01000186.1, read on the forward strand.
GCCGCTCTGGTTGTAAAGGTCTTTGACTTTTGAAGAATTGACGGCCGGAAAGTGGATGGCAAATGCACCTTTAAAGAGGTCAAGAGTGACACCGCCCTGCCACCAAATGCGGTCGGAAGTTTGGAGGTCGGAGGCGATGGGCCGTTTGTCTCCATAGTAACCGAGGTCGAAGTAGGGGCGGAGGGGGAGCTTGCCGGGGAGGTCTTGGGGCAGGTCGGCGATGATGTTTACCGCAAATAGAAAGCTGTTGCTGCGCCCTGCGACCCCGCCAAAAGAATTGCCGAGCGGCACTTTCAGACCTCCCTCCCGTTGGCTGATTTGCCGGGAAAGCAGGCCGTCGGGTTCTGAGCGGCCAAAGTACAGTTCGTCGTAACGGTAGTCATTGAAGCCCTCCCCGGTCAGGCTGAAAGCCTCGTCGTAATAGGAAAAGGCATTTGTCCGGTCTGAACTCTGAAAAAACTTCCCGACAAAAATACGGACATCAAAACTGCGCCCCTTGTCGTAAGTGTAGGATGTTTTCAGTTCAAAGGATGCCTTTAAATGATGCTGTTTTTCAAAACGCGCCGTGTCCGAGCTGAGTACCCTCACGTTAGAATTTTGATGCTCAAAAACCAGCCTGAAACTAAAGGGGTTGAGCGCCCGTTTGTTCCCTATTTCCCAACTGAGTTGGTTGATAGTACGCCCCTTGTTGCTGTTGCCAACGTAAAAAACGCCCAGTGTGTCAACAGGCTCAAAATCAGTACTTTCCTCATTTCCAAAAATGCTCCTGAACTGCAGCGTCTGGTAAAAACGGCTGGTCAGCGACCGGCGCAATTCCACTTTTACCGAAGGTACAAGCCGTTGGTATTGCAGGTGGGTGGAAGCAAAGCCCGTCTCGCTGCGCAGCGAATCGAGCGAGCGGAAGCTGAACCTTTTTGCACTGATGCCAAAGCTGATCTTTTTTATTTTTTCCTGTTTCGGGAAGATGTTGTAATTCACGTTGGCGAGGCCGGCCACATCTTTTGAACCGAAGCCGAACATGGGGGCCAATTGCCATTCCAGATTTTTGGCAGGCAGGAGGCCGTTGTGCAGGGCGAGGCCGAACATGGCGCCGTCGTATTTATTGTAACCCGCTGCTGGCCAAACGTTTAGGGTGCTCCGGCTGCTGTTTTCTGCTGCGCCCAAAAAGCCCAAACGGAGCGGTTCCATTTTTTTCAAAGGCCCCGAAGTTTTAATAAAATTGTTTTTCCGGTTCACGTCGAGGGTAACGTTTTCTGCATCCAAAACTATTTTATCATATTCCCCTTTCGGGAAATGGATAGTCTGCTCGCCCTTAAATCCTTCGAACCATTTGGTCGCTGAGGCATCTTCGTTTTTCATTCCCGAAATGGGAAAGGGCGCAGCTATTTCGCCTTTGTTTTTTATTAAAATATCAAAGCCGTTTTCATCCTCTTCGATACCTGCGATGGCATAGTCCAGTTTTTTGTTGGAATACAAATAGCCATCAAAAAACCAGCTCAGGTCTTTGCCCGATTCCGTTTCTACCAGTTGCCTGAAATCCTCGGGATAGGGGTGCTTGAACTTCCATTTTTCAAAATAAAGCTGCATGATGCGGTCGTACTCCCCAGTGCCGAGGTACTGCTCCAGATGCCCCATCGCCGTGCCCGGTTTCACATAGGCACTGATGCCGTAATTGAACTCCGTGAAGCCATCGGAAGTCAGGTCGCAGGGCTGATCCATGTTGCGGCGGGCATTAAAAAGATAGGCCAGTTCATAAAGGTCTTCGGGCGAATGGTTCAGGAAAATAGCGGGAAATTCAAAGCCCACCCGTTGGCCATGATACCGGCGCATGTACCGGTACTCATAATAACTGTTCATGCCCTCGTCCATCCATGCGTGGTCGCGTTCGTTGCTGGCAAGGATGCCGTAAAACCAGTTGTGGCCCACCTCGTGCGTGATCACATCGTCGAGCAATTTTGCGCTGCCCGCATCGCCGATCACCGTAATCATCGGGTATTCCATGCCGCCGCCCGCACTGAGGGCGCTGTGCACAGCGGTTGCCTGCGGCCAGGGGTACTCGCCCACCGTTACCGAATAAAACTCGACGGCACGGGCAACGTACTCCGCCCCCTTCTCCCAAATCTCCGCCTCACCGTTGGTGAACATGGCCCAGGTGTCCACTTTTTTACCCGAACCCAACTTGGCCTCTCCTTTCAGGACATGGAAACGCTTGTCGGCAAACCATGCAAAATCATGCACGTTTTCGGCCACGTAACGGATCGTTTTGGTGGTCGGACTGGAGGCCGGAAAATCTTCTGAAACAGGAAAGCCCTTTTTTGCCAGCGCCTCCGTTTCCGCAATTTTATTTTTTAAAAACCCGATTTCGGAAGCAGTTTGGAGTACGCCGCTTGCCCCCACCACATAGTTGTCGGGCAGGGTGATGCTCACGTCAAAATTTCCAAATTCAGAGTAAAACTCGCCCAAGTCGAGATAGGGCATCGGGTGCCAGCCCTTGCGGTCATAGACGGCGGGCTTGGGGTACCACTGCGTCATCTGATAGGAGGTGCCGACATGGCCGAGGCGCGAAAACGAGTCTGGTATTTTCAAAGAAAAAGGGCTTTTGATAAGGATGGTTTCGCCCGTTCCGACAGCTTCCGGCAAAAGCAAAACGGCGATATCGGGGTTGTTTTTATCAAACATGAGGTCGGCCTTTTGGCCGTCCACCGAGAAGTCGAGATTGGAATAATAGCCCCTGCTTTTTTTGGGTGAAAAATAAAATTTAGTGCTGCCCGTCCGCAGTTTTTGTTTGCCGAAGGCAGACCCGGTTGTTTTGAAAGCATTGCCCCAAAAATGGAAATAAATACTGTCGAGGGCATGGGGCGCATGGTTGGTGTAGGCTATTTCGATGTCGCCGCTGATGGTGTGCTTTTCATCGTCGAGCGACACGTTTATTTTATAATCAACGTGCTGCTGGAAATAGGCGTTTTCTTGTGCGCCTATATTTGTGGCAAAAAAAAGGAGGAGGGAAAGGAGTACCTTGGTTCTCATTCGTTCTGAATTTATTTTTTGCAAATGTATAGCCTTGCGCGCAAATAAACGATACCGGTATTGTGCAGGCGATGTTTCTTGCAAACATCCGGACAGCCCTGTTTTTTGTTTCCGGCGGGGTGCTTTGCTGTGCGCATGTTTTACAATATCTTTGTATCAAAACAACCTGCCATGACTGTATTGAAAAAAGCAGAAGCCTTGCTTCCACAACTGACCGACAAAGAGACGGAGATACTGCTCCGGCATATTTACCGCCTCCGTAAAAGGAAGCCCCGCGGTATTGCCAAGCGCCCCGGGGTATGCGGCGGGCGGGCCTGCATCGAAGGTACAAGAATGCCTGTTTGGTCATTGGTCAACCACCGTTTGTTGGGTTTTACAGAATGGGAAATCCTTTATAATTTTCCGAACTTGACACCGCAGGACATCAAAAATGCCTGGGCGTATTATAAAAGCAACAAAGCTGAAATTGACAGGGACATACAAGATAATGAATGGGAGGACGAAAAAAACGATTGATGTACACTTGAAAATCAACTTGTCCGCATTATCCGGCCAAACCCATCCAAAACATGAAACCCATTATCACTTTCTTTTTTATCTGCCTATCGGCAATGGCATTTTGCCAAAACACAAAAACAGCCTTCCCCTATTCTTGGGAAGGCAAATGGGCGGGCATGCTCGAAGTTTTCAGCGACACCGGCAAGGTGCAGCAACTGCCCATGCAACTGCACATCCTCCCGCTCGACACCCTGCCTAAGGCATGGACCTGGCGCATCGTTTACGGAACAGAAAAAGACGGCGCCCGGCCATACGAACTGATAACGGTGGACGCCGAAAAAGGCCAATATTTGATTGACGAAAAAAACTCGATCCTGATGGAGGGCTATTATCTGGGCGGCAAATTTTACCAGTGGTTCGAGGTGCAGGGCAGCCGGTTATTGACGGCCACGGAGATGAGGGACGGGGCTTTGGAATGGGAAATTGTGGTGAGCAAAGAGGAGCCTGTCAGCACTACCGGAGGGCAAGTTGTTGAGGGGGAGGAAGTGCCCCCGGTGCTGGCATTTCCGGTGAAGGTGGTGCAGCGGGCGAGGTTAGAAAAACGACTTTAATGTTTCCTGATTTGCATTTTCGTCAAATATTGCCAAAACGGGAACGGTGAAATCTGGTAAAACAAAACTGGTGATTTCATCGGAAAGCCCAAACTTACCCTCGGGCACATACGAGGTATCTTTTGGGGTCAGCAACCTGTATTGTTCGACGATCTGCCGCTTGGGGTCTATGATCCAATATTCTCCGATACCGTGCAGCGCATAATCTTTGAATTTTGTTTTGCGGTCATTGGAGGCAGTGCTTCTTGATAGGATTTCCACCGCCAAGTCAGGGGCGGGATATATAACGGTATCACCATCAAAAGCACTTGATTTTTCATTGTTCCAAAAACAAATATCGGGCAGGTAATCATTTCTGGTCAGGCCGATCATGTCACTTTCTTTAGCCGTTTCCCCCAATTTGTTTTTTCTTACAAAATGCCGGATCAGGTCATACAAATTATCGCAGATCAGTTTGTGGCGCCTCCTTGGAGGAGAATGGACAACGACTTCTCCATTGATGAATTCGGCCATCGTATCCTCATTTGCCCAATCCCTGAATTTGCGCCGCCGCTCCTCTTCTTCTTGCAAAATCTTGCGGGCATCGTGGACCAGTTTCAGTGCGTTGACCTGCTTGACTATATCTTTTGCAGTTATTTCAAACATTGATTTTGGTTTTATAGAAAACGATCAATAAAATTATCAAGAACGAAAATCATTTACGCAGCCAAAGTGATTTTTTCCAAAAAAATAATGCCGCGCGGATTTGATTTAGCTTCGATGTTGACCCTGTGCTTCCAGTATTTACGGACAATTTCATCCAATTTAGCAGATGGTACCAAAACGGAATAGGACTTTAAGCTGTCGTTGTCCTCTACTTTTATTTCACTTTCACTGGCATCAGCCTGAGTGAGCACCCCATTTATTTTAAGGTCTTTGGTTTTGCTCAAATCTTTTGTTTTGCTCAGGTTTTGGAGTTCTTGTACGATGTACATTTCTGGCTTTTCTGACAAGCAAAGGAGAATGATTTTATCGGCTTCTTTTTCCAATCCTGCTTTTTGTGCGAGTACGGCGGCACTGCGCATCAACACATGTCTGGACAGAGGGGCGGCATCATTTCCATTTGCTTTTAAAGCAGCCTCTTTTTCAAGAAAAAAAGCTTTTTGATAAAACGATTTTTCCGTTTTAAGGTCTTTTTGGAAATTGGCAACTATCGCTTTGTCTGCTAGTTCCATTGCTCGGTGGTGTAGGCTGGTGACTATATTCATCGCTTGATTATTTTTGCTTTAGGAGTCCCGAATTCCACAACTGAAATATAGGAAGAGTCTTTGCTCGGTTTTAGTTGTTTCCGTTTCAGGTTAATTCTCATATTGATTGAATTCGATTTGGTTTCTTTCCAGATGCCAGAAACTTCCAACCTTGCGTTTTCCTTTTTGTCTGTATCCGTAACCCAAAAATCCACTCCTGCATCTTGTGCGGCTCTTTCAAAAGTACAAAATTTAGTTAATTCCATCATTGCAAGGACTGTAATTCCCATTGCTGCATATTCAGTAGCCTCTTTCCAATCGTTCCAACTTTTTAAAGAGTTTGCATTTAGAAGATAGTCCCATTCGATGATAAATTCTTTTTCCCAATCTCCTGTAATCTTTAATGCACTGCCTGATACGTGGCCTTGTTTTGTCAAGCAATATATTACTGCTTCCATCATAAAAGCACCCATTATTTTTGAAATAAAAGGCAGCCCGTTTTTCAATTTTTCAAGGTTGATTGTACCCATAGCATCCAATAAAATTTTCATCACCTAAAATTCACAAAGCCCTCCGGGTCAACGGCCTTCCCCTTGTGCCAAAGTTCAAAATGCAAATGGGGCCCGTCGGTCAGTTCCCCTGTGTTGCCGATGATGGCGATGGCCTCCCCTGCCCGCACATAGTCGCCCACCTTTTTCAACAGCGCAGAGTTGTGCTTGTAAAAAGTGACCGTATTGTTGGCATGTTGGATGGCGATGGTATTGCCCGTTTCGAGGGTCCAGTCGGAGGCGATGACCCAGCCGTCGAGGGCCGCTTTGATGGGCGTGTTTTTGGGGGCGATCACGTCCACGCCGAAATGGTCGCTGCCGGCGTCGAATTTCAGGCTGACCGAACCGGAAACAGGAGAGGTGAAATTCATCTGCTCCAGCGGGGTTTCGCGGGGCGATACATTGACAGCGGCCGTTTTGGGGTTGCCCGTTACACTTCTGATGTCCTCCATTTCCACTTCTTGGCGGAGCTGTTCGTCTTCTTCTACCCTCGCTACTGGCGGCGGCGGCGTTTCTGCGGACTTGCTTTCGGTCGGCGGATCGGGGGCATATTCTACATCGCCGACCAACATGCGGCGGATGCCCTCGTTGTAGCGTTGCTGCGCCCGCACCAATTGGTCGAGCGAGTCGAGGTCTTTGTAAAGGAGGATGAGTTCGGCATGGTCGGCGCCGCTGTACCCGGGGATCAGCCGTTTTGCAGGGGTGTAGGCAATGAACAGTGCCACCGCCGTAGCCACCAATACGACCAAGGCGGAGAGGGCGATGTAAACATTCAGCAAGGTCAGCTTATAAGAGGCGACCTCTTGCAGCGAGTCTTCGTTGCGGATGACCATGCGGTAGGGGTCTTGCCACCTTTCCCAACGGCTTCGTTCTTGTTTGTTTTCGTCGGACATAGCAGAGTTTTGAGTGATTGAGTTTTGAGCTGCGCTCCACAAAATTTATTATGGTTGTTGCCCTTTCAAATTTTGTTTTTGCAGCAAAGTTCTTGGGCTTGCCGCCTTTTCATTTTCCCCGAGATTTCGGGGCAAGCTATTTTCATTTGAATTTTGCTTTCCTGTGTTATCTATTGCGTTCAATAAAATAAATTTGCGCTTTGTTAGTTTGGCAAGGTACGGCTGTTCACAGCGAAACCCCTTTTGAAACTGGCCGTAAAATTCGCATACCTTATTTATTAATGGTGAATGGATAATGATGAATGTTTAATGTAGGCCGTGTTTTTAACATATTTTCTGAAGAAACACGTTATTAGCGTTGTTTATTTTGTCCTCGTCCACCAAAAAGATATTATTTTGAAAAAGATCAATACCCTGCTTTTTTATCTCCTTTCCATCCTGGTTTTTTCTGCCTGTGTGACCCAGAAAAAGAAAGACGACATAGGGCCCATCGGGAAAGGCTACCAGAACATGACCGCCCGTTACAATGGCTATTACAATGCCACCAACCTGTTGCTGGAAAGCCAGTTGGAACTGGAAAACCAGTACAAAGATAATTATAATAAAACGCTGCCCATTTATAAATACATGGCTGCCGACAACCCAAAAGCAGTGGCCGAGCCGCTCGACCAAGCCATTGTAAAAGTGACCACGGTGGTGGCACTCCACGAGATAAGCCGTTGGACGGACGACTGCTACTTATTGGCTGGCCAAGCCCAGTTCCTCAAACAAGACTATGAAAAGGCAGAGGAGACTTTTGAATACCTGATAGGTGAGTTCAGCCCACAAAAAATGGCCGAGAAAGCGGCTGTCTCAAAAGCAAAAGGAAGAAGGAGCAAAGCCGTGAAAAAAGCCATCAAAAAAGGGGAAACGCCAGCCAAAGACGAAAGCGGTGAAAAGATAAAACTCAGCAAAAAAGAAAAGCAAAAACTGGCCAAGAAGAAAAAGAAAGCCCGCGAAAAAGCCCGCAAGGCAAAGAACAAAGAGATCAAAAAACGCCGGAAAAACAAAAACAAAAAAAAGCCGGGCGCAAGAAAGCCCAAGCCCAAAGAAGAGGCGGGAAAGGATAAGAAAGCCCCCCGGCAGGAGGAAGAAAAAATAGTGGACGACATCCGCCGCCTGCCCAACGGCTATCCCGCTCCCGGCTCTATCCGGCTGGGCAACTTGCAGACAACCATTGAAGATGGAGAGCCCGAAAACTATACTTTCAAGCACCGCCCCGCCTATCAGGAAGGGGTGCTGTGGCTGGCAAGGACTTATATCGAAAGGGAAAACTTCACCAATGCCGACCGCCTGCTTTCGCGCCTCGAAAGCAACTCCGCCACGCCCAAAGACATCCGCAGGGAAGCCGACATCGCCCGGGCGCATTATTTTATGAAACAAAAAAAATACGAGCAGGCCATCCAGCCCTTGGAAAAGGCCATCGCCTCGACCAAAGAAAATTTGATAAAGGCAAGGCTCAGTTTTATCCTCGGCCAACTGCACCAACAGGCCGGGCGGGGCAGTGCCGCCTTTGCCGCTTTCGAGGAAGTAATCAAGAACAAGCCGGCCTATGAGATGGATTTTAATGCCCGCCTGAACCTTGCCCTCGCCGGGGTAAACTCGGAAGCCGATTCGAGGAAAAAACTGGAGCGCATGCTCAAGGAAGAAAAAAACAAAGATTTCAGCGACCAGATCTATTACGCCCTCGCCGGCCTCGACCTGCAAAGCGGCAACAAAGAAGCTGCTATCGCAAACCTCAAACTGGCCATTGAAAACAGCAAAAGCAATGCTCCCCTAAAAGCAGAAGCATACCTTTTGCTCGCTGATTTTTATTATCAAGACGGGAAATATGTGGATGCTAAAACAAATTACGATAACACCCTTTCTGTCCTGAACAAGCAAGACGAACGGTACGGCAGGGTAGAGCGCCTGGCCAAAAACCTTGAAGGCATTTCGGAAAATATCCAGATCATCGAACTGCAGGACAGCCTGTTGCGCATCAGCCGGATGACGGACGAAGAACGCCGCGAACTGGCATTTCAAATAAAAAAAGAGCAAGAGAAAAAGCGCTTGGAAGAGATTAGGAAAAAAGCAGCGGCAGCAGCAGAAGCCAGCAGCGGCAGCTCTTCCCTTCCCAATGCCAGGTCGATCAGCAGCGCCAACAAAAGCAATTTTTGGGCTTATAACGAGCGGGGCGTCAAAAAGGGCATCCGCGAGTTTCAGCGCAAATGGGGCTCCCGGACTTTGGAAGACAACTGGCGGCTCTCCAACCAGTCTTCTTTTGCGGAAAATGAAATAATCGCCGCCGCTGAATCCGCAGGCGCGCTGACCGAAGAAGAAATCGCTGCGGTTTTTAAAGACGTGCCCGATACCCCCGAAAAAATCGCCGCCGCCAACCGCAGCATAGAGGCGGCCATGTTCAACCTCGGAACGCTCTACCGCGACCGCTTGAAAAATTATGAAAAATCGGTAGAAACCCTTCTCGAACTGCTCAACCGCTACCCCGATACACAGTACAAACTCGATGCCCTCTTTTACCTCTACCATGCCTACAACGACATGGGCGACGAGGCCAACGCACAGGTTTATTATGATAAAATAGTGAACGGTTACCCGACCACGGATTATGCCCGGATGCTGAAAGACCCAAGTTTTGCGCTCCAGGCAAATTCAAAAGAAGCGAAACTGACCAAGTATTACGACGAAACATTTGCCGTGTTCGAAAAACGGCAGTACAAAACCGCTGCCGAACGCATTGCAAAAGTGGGCGAAAAATTTGGCGGCACCAACAAGCTCCAGCCCCGTTTTGCCCTGCTCGGTGCCATGTGCATCGGCAGCCTGGAGGGCAAGGAAAAATATATCGAAGCACTGAAAAGGGTCGTTGCCAGTTTTCCCGGCGAGCCAGAGGCCAAGACGGCAAGGGAGATGCTCCGCAACCTCGGCGAGCGGGTCAATACCGGGCCCGGCCAACAGCGAGACCTGCCGAAAGGCGAAGGACAGGTGGGCAATTACAAGGTCAAAATGGAGCAGTTGCATTATGTGATCGTCGTATTCAGGAACGAGGTCAAGCTCAACGATGCCAAGGTCGCCGTGAGCAGGTACAACACCAAATACCACAGCCAAGACAAGCTCAGGATGAACAATATCTACCTCGGTACGGGCAAGGACAAATACCCCATCGTCGCCATCCGCCGCTTTAAAGATGCCGCCGCGGCCATGGATTATTACGATGGCGTACAGAAAAACAAAAAGGATTTCCTCGACGAAAAAATATTCGATTATGAACTCTTTGCCGTCGGCCAAACCAATTATCGGGAGTTGCTGAAATCTAAAAACCTGGATGATTATCGGACGTTTTTTGAGATGAATTATTTGGAGTGATGGTAAGTCGAACTTGGCTGTTTTTGTGTGGAGAGTCGATGGTGAGGTTAGCGAAGTGGATTATTATTTTTTCTTTTTCTTTTTTGCGGAAATTTTATAAAATAAACCAACTTCAAAAGACCGGAGATAACCTGTGTTGAAAGGGTGGTCTAATATATTGGTCAAACTATGGGAATACCTAAAATCCATTCCAATTATATTTTTTCGTGGCAGACGTTTTTGATATTTTATTCCAATAATAAGCCCGGCATCAATATTATTTATTTTAGAATTATCGGCAGTTGTTTGGCCACTGTACCGCCATTTTGATTTGAGCCTGCCCGCTATAAAACCTCCAAAAAGTGCATGGACGGATTTCTTTTTGTTTTTGCGCTTTTTATAAAGCAGGTTTAACTTTTTTTGAAAATAAGTATTGAACTGTAAATATATTATCGGCAGCCTTGCGCGGATTTTAGGTTTATCAAAATAATTTTTGATTTTATAACTATACCCCCTTCTCGCCAGTTGCAGTTCGGCCCTCACATAATTACCTTCCTTTTTATATAAATCCAAACCTGCCCCGATGGAGTATTGCAGCAAACCGTCGGTCAGTGATTTGTTTTCTTCAAACCCGATAAGCGAATAGGAAACGCCGAGGCCAGTCCTGAAATCGACAGACGGCTGTGCCATGCCCTTTCTAATAAAAAAGGCACAAAATATTACTGTAAAATATATGGCTGTATTTTTCAAAGCTCAATTAGAATTTAAATCCAGCAGAAAATTGGATATTGGCCAAAAAAATAGGGCCGTCCAGTATCCCGCCTTGTTTCACCTTCGGGTTTATGGAAGAAATTTTTGTCAAGTATTCAATTTCCGGACGGACGGAGAAGCCGAGCCAATCAGTCAGCTTGAAATCCATGGTTGTCGAAAACAAAAATCCGAGCCGGAAATGTTTTTTTTCGATATTGCCCCATAGCCTTTTTAAATAACCTTCATCGTTCCTGTAAAAATAAGCAGTGCAACATCCCGACCTTTTAATGCCCGTACCTTTTTCGATTATATAATCTTTTACCGTCAAATTGTTTTGCACGTCAAATGACAAGCCTATATTATAAACAAAAGAAAACGCAGGAGCGGCATAGATTTTTTTGTTGAATAAAAACCCCAGTTCGTTGGTCGTCAATTTTACCTCATATTTTGTCCCTCCGTATCCTGATAGGCTTGAAGTATCGGGGCCGCCAAATGTATTGAAATAATGAGGGGACTGCTGCCCTTTCACTGCATGCCTTAAAAAAAGGGAAACCCCGTTGTTTCTTGTCAGCCACCGTGTGTAGTTGATGCCGATCACTTTGCCCCACAGCGGTCTGCTTGGCACTTCGGACTTCAGCCAAAACTTAACGAATGAAGCGCTTGACCCATCATTGAGGGAATTGTAAAAATCTGTTTTTGTCAAAGCGGGGCCGTAATAAACCGATATTTCGTTTTTGGCGAATGTTTTTCTTTCTGTTTTTAACAGGGCATTGTTTTTTGGGTTATTTGACTGGCAAATAAGGAGGGTTTGGTTTAGGATGAAAAAAGCGATGAATGCTAATGTTTTAGGCGTCATTTGATAACGTGATTGTAACCCATGGAAAGACCTGTATTAAAAATGTTGCTTGTCCCGCTTTGGAAATAATATCCATCTGAAAGCAAATAGTATTCAACAGATGCGCCAATAGTAAAATGATTGTTTTCTGTAATTCTAAGTAATAACCTTAGTCCAAATTGTGCAGAAAGATTAAACTTGTTAGACAGAGCATCTGCCATTAGCAGGCCGGGTTCATTTGCTGCGCTACCTGTTGCTTCATGCTCCTTGCTGTTCCAAAATGTTCTATACAATGTAATTCCTGTAATGCCTTGCAGTAATTTTTTACTGGCACTAAAATCATATTTAACAAGCAAAGGCACACCAATGTTGTCGATGGTTATTTTGTTCTTTACTGACGAAACAGTGCCATTGATAATGTCACTGCCAAAAATTAAATTTTCAACATTATGCGTGTAAATAATCTTTGTAAAGTTAATTCCAGTTCCAATATCCAAGCGGGGGGCGATTTTTGCATAAACATTACCATTGATAGAAAGGCCAATTTTTGCACTAAAGTTTTCGTCAATTGAGGAATTGGCAAAGATACCGTTATTGCTTTTTGATGCTGGTTTACCATAAGTAAGCCCAGCGTTCAAGTCAAACGTGCTGAATTTTAATTGACAGTAACATTCAACGGTAAAAATAATAAGTAAAAAAGATAGAGGAATTATTTTCAATTTCATTGTCAAATTATTTTATTAGGAAAGCAAACAACTTGGAGCAAAACCCAAGCTGTTTGCCTTCTAAAATTCATCTAATAAATTAAATCAGATGAACCATAACGCTCTTCATTGCTACAATCTCCGCAACCACCATCATCAATATCCCATATGTCGCAATCGGCACAATCAAGTAATACATAGTCACAATTGCCATAATCCAAGACCCAAACATACGTTCCACTATTAGCAGGTTGTCCATCTATAGTTCCATCCCATCTGATGCCTGGCTCATATCCTGTTAAGCCTGGACCTTCTAAGGAGGAAGTTATTGCTTCTCCATCAAAGGCGAAACCGCCCCAACGATCCCACACATCAAAAGTAATGGCTATGACATTTGAATTTCCGTTGAAATAAGGCCCAAGTGTTTGATTTTCAGGGTTCGGAGAATTTGGACTGAAAACATTAGGAATTTCAACAGTCATCCACCCATGGTATGGGCCTGCAGGCACATCGAAAATTTTAGTGAGTGCACAGTTGCCGTAGACCTCTCCATTGATAGGTATAGCCCCCATTGAAACAATTACACGAATATTGTAATCAAACCGTCTTAGCATCACTTCAGGGATTTTAAATGACCACATATCAAAAACAGGAGGATCATTGGTAAGGATTAGTTCGCCTTCATAAGTTGTTGTTGTGTAATACAATTCTCCCTCACCAGTTATTGGCTCATTAGGAGGGTAATAATGTGGATTATCTCCCGTAACTTCAAAAACGACCGAGACATCTCCATAAAAAATAGGTTGGTCGA
>DROJ01000187.1 GCA_011321935.1 Bacteroidota bacterium
GCCTCAATATATCGAATTGAGGCAACGCCTTTCCCCCCGCCGTCCCCGCCCAAAGAGCTTGTCCCGAACCCTCGGGGCATCACCTCAAGGCACCCTGCTCAGCAGTTACAAAAAAAACAAAACAATGGCAACTTTCCTCTGTGTCTCCTGCGAATTTAAAGGCACCGATTTTTTGAAATACTGCAAAGAAGCAGGCAATAAAGTTTTTCTGGTGACGGCCAAAGAAACCGAAAACGACCCCTGGCCCAGGGAGTACCTCGACGACATTTTTTTCATGGACGAAGTGGCGCACGGCGCTTGGAACATGGAGCATTTTATCGCTGGGCTAGCCTATCTCATGCGTTCGCAAAAGATAGACCGCATCGTTGCCCTAGACGATTTCGACGTGGAAGAATGTGCCGAGCTGAGAGAACATTTCCGCATCCCCGGCATGGGCCAAACCACCTCCCGCCACTTCCGCGACAAGCTCGCCATGCGCATCGAGGCAAATGGCGCAGGCATCAAAGTACCCGCCTTCTCGGCCTTGTTCAACGACCAAGAAATCAATGATTTTGCACACCGGGTACAGCCCCCTTTCATGATAAAGCCCCGCTTCGATGCCGCTGCAAAAGGCATCCAAAAAGCACACTCGGCAGACGAACTTTGGGGCATCGTCCACGGGCTGGGAGAGAAGCGGCACAACTACCTTGTGGAGCAGTTCCGCCCCGGAAAAATCTATCATGTTGATTCGCTTTCCTTTGGCGGCAAAGTACTGTTCACGCGGGTTTCTGAATATTTGAGCACTCCCTGGGAGGTGGCGCACGGCGGCGGCATTTTCCGTTCTGTCAATTGTAGCTATGGCTCGGAAGATGAAAAACAATTGACCAAACTCAACCGCGATGTGATGCGCGCATTTGGTATGCAGTACAGTGCCTCGCATACCGAATTCATCAAATCGGACGAAAACGGGGAATATTATTTTTTGGAAACGGCTTCCCGCGTCGGCGGCGCCAATGTGGCCGAAATGGTAGAGTTTGCTTCCGGCATCAACCTGTGGGGGGAGTGGGCAAATATAGAGTCGGCAATGGTCGAAGGCAAAAAATATAAATTGCCAAAAGCCAAAAAAGAATACGCGGGCATCATCACTTCCCTTTCCCGCTATCAGCACCCCGATTCTTCTGTTTTTGATGACCCGGAAATTGTTTGGCGAAACAATAAAGAATACCACATCGGCCTCATCGTGCAGTCAAAAAGCAGGGAACGCGTTTTGGAATTGTTGGATAAATACGCCGCGGTAATAAAAGAAGATTTTCATGCGGCCATGCCAAATGATTGAGAGTTGGGTCAGGTGCCGGATGCCTCTAAAGGCATCCGGCACCTTTTAGGAAGATTTACAAAATTGCCAGCGCCTCGTTCTCTTTTTGGCGGATCAATTTGGCCTCCTCAACAGTCTTGTCGCCATAGCCGCAAAGGTGCAGCACACCATGCACCATCACCCGCTGCAGTTCTTTTAAAAAAGGGACTTTGAATTTTTCGGCATTTTCTTTCACCCTTTCTATGCTGATAAAAATATCGCCTTCCACAACGGGCAGTTCAGCGTAAGGA
>DROJ01000188.1 GCA_011321935.1 Bacteroidota bacterium
GAAAAAGCCGTCATCCTCGACCCGGGGCTGCGCGACAGCTTCCTCGAATCGGACATCAACCTGAAAGCAAGCAGCCAAGAACCCGCCGAACCGGAAAAAATAAAGCTCACCCACGGCGGCGAATACAACGAAGAGGACGACGACCGAAACCTCGACATCGAGCGGCCAAAGATCACTTTCGACGATGTGGGCGGCATGGACGCAGTGAAGGAACAGGTGCGGATGAAGATCATTTTTCCGCTCGAACACCCCGACCTCTATAAAGCCTACGGCAAAAAAATAGGCGGCGGGATATTGCTTTACGGCCCGCCGGGCTGCGGCAAAACGCACCTCGCCCGCGCCACTGCGGGGCAGGTGAGCGCCAATTTTATCATCGTTACCATCAGCGATATTTTGGATATGTACATCGGGCAGAGCGAGCGCAATCTGGCCGCTATTTTTAACAAGGCGCGCAGCATGAAACCCTGCGTCCTGTTCTTCGACGAGGTGGATGCCCTCGGCGCCAACCGCACGGACATGCGGCACAGCGCAGGCCGGCACCTCATCAACCAGTTTTTGGATGAACTCGACGGGGTGGGCAAGGACAACGACGGCATCCTGATACTCGCCGCTACCAATGCGCCCTGGCACCTCGACCCTGCTTTTAGGCGTCCCGGCCGCTTCGACCGCATCATCTTCGTGCCGCCACCGGATGCCAATGCGCGCAAATCTATTTTGGAAATAAAACTGCGGGGCAAGCCTGTCGGCAGTATTAATTTTAATAAAATAATGAGCAAAACGGCGGAGTTTTCGGGCGCCGACCTGGAGGCGGTCATTGACATTGCCATCGAATCGAAACTGGAGGAAAGCATGAAAAAGGGAAAGGCGCTGCCCATCGAAACGGGTGATCTTTTGAGTGCCGTAAAAAAACACCGGGCAACGACGAAGGAATGGTTTCAGACGGCAAAAAATTATGCGCTGTTCGCAAACGAAGCGGGGCTTTACGATGACATTCTGGATTATTTGAAAATTAAGAAATGAATGGTTTGAATGGTTAAATGGTTAAATGGTTTTACAGACTTATCGCAATATTTTGAAATGAATATTTCTGGATTAAATAAAAATAAAAAAATAATAGCGGCTATTAATTGTTTTTATAAAAAATATGGGGCGGCGGCATTTATTATAAAAGACCATTGGGAGGATGATTTTAATGCTATCGGACTGGCCGATATTTCAGGAAAACATTTGATTTATTTTTCGATAAATATAGATGAAGAAGTCTTTTATGCGGCATTGGAAAAGCCGTCGGGGAGCGGTGATTTTCCATATGAACCGGCAGGGGAATTTGTGGGATTGAGTTTGGAGGGGCTGGGGGAATTGGTGGTTGGGCATTTGAACAAAAAGGTTTAAACCATTGGAAATCAGGGAATATTAAAAACCCTGGTTCAACGATCTGTCCCGTATTTTACCCTGAAGTAAATTCGGGGCAGGCTATCGGGGCTGTCAAGTTAATTTCTTTTTCAACCGCGAGATTAAAATTAGGCGGTGGTCTTTTTTAACTGATATATAGCAATCCGATTTGAAAATAGAAAACTCATTTTTTTATAAAATCAACAATTATTGGTTTTATGGAAATATACGTTTTCTAAAACCATTTAGGGTTGCTATATTTTCAGCAAAACACGCGCATATACTTTCAAAAAAATACACGTAACTATATTCTAAAATAAAAATTTTTCTAAAATGAAAAACAAAAAACTTTTCTTCCTGACAGCTCTGTTTTTTGCCGTCCAGTTTTTGCATGCGCAAAACCCCGACAAAGCCCAACTGAACAAATGCCTTGATATGTGCAAGGACAGCGTTTCGTATTTCGAGGCCCAATCGGCCATGGCCAGGAAACGGCTGGGCAAATTGCTGGGCAAATTGAAATTCGACAGGACGACCTATTTCGGGGCAGAAGATGCCTATTTGAAAAAAGGCATGTCGCAATATTATAAAGACAACAAAAACATGTTTGCCCTGACTGAAAAAACGGACAGTAAGGTGGCCAGTTTTTTATCTAATTATAAGAACCTGTACCGATACGACAAAAGTTTGGCGCGCTGGGAATATTTAAAAACCTATTTCGAAAAAGAAATCGCTAAACCCAAGACTTACATGCCCAGAAATGCGATGCTGCACCGGGGAAGCCTGCCCGCTGAATTTCGTGATAAATTAAAGTTTGACCATTTGACCAACTGGTCGCAACAAAACATGGTCGCTTCAGCGCTCGCTAAATACAAAGGTATAGGGCGGGTGCAAACGGGGCCAAAAGTCACTTCGGGAAACAACTTCGGGCTGGAGCCTTCCTTCCGCACCCAGATCCCTTATGAGGAGGGCAGCAATGAATTTTTGCCCGAGTGGGTAGCGGCATCCTACCCTGCCGACGGGCAGTACAATTTTTACCTGAAAGAATGGATCCCCGGGGTTGGTTATTTCCTGTTCAACAGGATGCCAGAAGTGTTCTTCTCTCCCTCCAAGGATTACAAAACCATGGTCAGGTGGACGGACGGGCAGGGCAACACTATTTTGTCGGAGCCAAAGATCGAGCTCGCCGATAATCGCCTCGATTTTGCCATCCCGACCGAACTGCTGAAAAAAGAAACACTTTACAAACTGGACATTGTGCAACTGAGGACGGTCGGCGGCAAACTCTTCCCCCTAGCCGAAGGCGCAGCTTCCGACGAAGACTACTTCCGCAAGCATTTCCCCGAACTCGACCCAAGCCCCATCGCTGCGGAAAAGGTGCTGCACAGCATTTATTTCCGCACCAGCAAATGGGATTCTTTCTTTGCGAAAGCAAAAGAATTCCAATTCGAAATGGACGGGGCGACCTTCTCCGGCGATGCCACCCTCGACGAACCGCTGGACGACTGGGAGCTGCAGGGCAAAGGGAAACTGCCGCCTACCATTCAGTTTCAGTCCGGGTACCGACGCCCGGGCTACGCCGATGCGGTCGGTTCAAGAGAGCTGGCCTATTACCTTACCTTCCCCGAAATCGAACCTGTTGACACCGATGACTGGACGACCCAACTGAACTTTGAAAAAAAGGCCGAAAAAGAAGCCGAAAACCTGAAAAAAAGGGGACGGGAAAAGTACATCAAAACCCCTGTCGAATGGGTTTATGGCACTGCCCGGGGAAAGAAAAACGTGCGGGGAAAGGGAGGCGAAGATATTGTTTTGGACAATGGATATACGCTGCACGTGCTGCCGGAAAAACTCCCTTTCAGCTTGGAACAGGACGTCAGCACGGGCTTCATCACGCAGGCACATTTTGAAAATGGGAACGCACCCGTTTTCGCCGGCGCTAAGCTGCACCTCCACTTGCTGGGGCCCGAACTCGCTTCAAAACAAGCGGCCCTGGCAAAAGAAGAAATATTGAAAAGAAGGAAGGAAAGAGCCCATTTTTTTTACCTCGTAAATGTCCGTGAAAAAAAGAAAAACGGGGAAACCGAAACCCGTACCGAGGAGGATTTCCTGGAAGTGGACAAAGAGCACATGCCGGGCAAGGTCAAAAAACTTTTGGGCACCGATGACCTCTCCCCCCACCTCCCTGCCAATAATTATATGCTCGCCTCCAAGTCTATGCCGGGCACAAAACGGAGGTGTTCTGAATCGAAGATAACGGCGGCGGCCAAATGAGGCAGAAGTGAAAAAAGGCCGCTTAATCCGTTGGTAATCAGCCGAAGGGAGAATTCCCACCTCGGTCAAACCATATTTTTCGGTAGTGTTAATTTTGACGTGATTTCAAGCACTCAAGCCCCCGTCCCCGCTGCTTTGTCATCCGCCTTTAGGCGGATCTGTTCACGTTAGAAGTGCAGCCATGCAGCCTCCCTAACGTGAGCAGATCCGCCTAAAGGCGGATGACAAAGCAGCGGAGACGGGGGCTTGGCTTAAGTGTTTGGGATCACGTC
>DROJ01000189.1 GCA_011321935.1 Bacteroidota bacterium
AACCTTCCGTTTATGCTTGTTCTTTTTAATGCAGGCTTCTTTAAAAAAATGTCAAATAGAACCACTATGCTCTATTTTTTTGCATCGCCTGCATCAAAAATAACGTCGCCTAAATCGGAAGGTTATTATTCGCCGACCCCTAAAAATATCATTTAGTGATTTGGGAAACAACCGGTTTTTCAAGTTACCGATTGCTGATTGGCAGCACAAATGCCTTCTCGTGCATTAGTGTAAGACAGGGGGGAGGGAAGCATTTATTCGTAGATATTGTGAAAGATGTATCCGCTGGAGCGTTTTAAAAAAAAAGAGCGGAAAGGCAAGTTGTTCAAGAAAAAAGAAGAAATAATTTTTCATTGCGAAGGCTAAAATTGTTCCAATCAATATGTTTTTTAAAAAAATAATTGGCTATATGTGACAGGGTAAATTATTTGTTTTTTCAAAAATAAATATAGTGAACGGGGATTAAATACCGGGCAACAATTTATTTGTTCATAAAAACAAAAGGCAATATTCAATTAAATACAAAGCCGTTATATATTCCAATATATTCCCATTTCCAATTTTCCGGCAAATATTTTTTTTAATAAAAATAAAAAGGCCAGCGAGGCATTTCGCTGACCTTTTTACGATTGTCCGGTATTATTCAGAATACATTTCTATTATTCCACTTCCATAAGTATCAATAATTACGGCAACCTTTCCACCACAATATAATTCGCCAAAAACCCAGTGTTCAGCGGGTGGGCCAAAACGGCATGGTAGAGCAGCTTTGCCCGCTCATTGTTAGGCCCTTGGTAAATGATCTGCCCGTCCATGTCAAAATCTGTCCGGTCGTAATCGTTGCTGATATAATTGGCCAAATAGGAAACATTGCCGGGGTCGCCCATAACTTTTGAAAACAAAAAGAAAACATCGTTATAAGGCCCTTGATAGACAATTTGGCGGTTGCCGTTGAAGTCGCCCGCCCACTGCGCCCGTTTGCCATTGTAGATGGTATAGGCATTTTCCTTGTCATAAACAGATACGTTCAAATCTGAAAAATCGAGGGTCGGGATATTGACCGAAGACATGGCCCATGACTGGCCGGACATCATGCCGAGGTGGTTGCGGTGACGGACGGCGATGTTGTACGAGCCTTCTTTCAGTTCAGGAAAATAAATGACCTGCTCGCCTTTGGTGTTTTCCATGGCCCCGTTGCGCTGCAGCAAAACCGATTTCGTGGCCAGCACTTTACTGTTATCTGCCGAGTCCCTTACCTCCACAAAAACCCAGTCCACCACGGCGCTATCGCCGGCAATGTCAAACATGGTAGCGGGCACCGTTTCTCCCCCGCCCTTTCCTTTGTGGGCAAAATAAGAGAGGTCGGAATACGGCTCGTTGACGGGCAAAAAGCCTTTGCTGCGCAGGTCGTCGCGCATCAGCGTACCTCCGCCATTTCCGATAGCAGCCCCGTAGAGCAAGGTTTTCAGGCGGATGGCAGCGATGGTACAGGCATCGTCGCGGGTGAAGGTGAGGCTGTTGCCGCAATCATCGTCGGCAGTCCAAGTGCGCTGTATCTGCAGGCCGTTGGCCAATAAATTGGAAGTTTCCGCATAACTGAGGGTCACTTGGTTATCGCAGTTGTCGCGGACAAAGACGTTGACATTTGGCTGCAATTTGAAGCTGTCGGGCTCGCAGTAAGTAGCGAGATCGTCCGGCAGGCCGCCCTCTACCACGAGGTACGAAACCGTTTCGGCGGCATGGCTGCCATCCTGTCCGTCCCATTCCTGCAGCCTTGCCTCGAAGCTGTTGGCAGTGACATTCCTGACCCTGACAGTGACGGGTTCGGGTTCATTGTTGGAAATGCCGCCAAAGATGACGGACGGCTTGGTGAAACTGTTGTTGAGGTTGACCGTTGCCCAGGCATTGGTCAGGCCGAGGCTGCCCGTTTCGGCAACGAGGTCGCCGTCTTCATCGGCCAGCCCATTTTGGCCGACGGCCAGATAGGCCACTGCCTCGGCAGCGTGGCTTGTTTCTGAATCCTTGCTCGTTTCTTCATCAAGAAAAAGGTCAAGGCCATCAACGGCAACATTGAGCAGGCGGACGGTCGTCGGGTCAGTCTCATTGACGGTCTGCGTCGAAAACAAAAATCCGGGAATACTTGGGAATGACTGACCCAATGCCAATGCCTGCGCGGCATCGCTCACCGCAGGCAGCGTGCCCGCTTCAAAATTGCCGCTGACAGCACCCGGCTCCATAGCGAGCCAAGCTACTTGCTCGGGAAGGTGGACACCATCGGATGCCTCGGCCTCCCGGAGGCGAAGTTCAAAACCTTGATCTGTGACATTTCTATGTAAAACCGATACCGCTGCCCCGTCATTGGCGCTGGTTACTTGACTGAAAACGACAGGCGTTTCGGCAAAGGTGACGGGGAAGGGAACGTATTTCCAATTGTCGGTGACCCGTTGGCTGACGCCTGCCAACAGCCGCTTGCCGTTGGCCAAAGTATAGACCCGGAACAGCTCCGGCGCTTCCAGGTCTTCGACCGTTATGACTTGTTCAGCAGTCGCTGAATTGCCGCAAAGATCGGTGGCTATCCATGTCCGGGTAATGGTGTAGCCCGCACATGCGCCGACCACGTACTCGTTGGTCACTTCCTCAAACTCGATGTAAATGCCCGGGCACTCATCGTATGCCAAGACCTGACTGGGGTCGGGCACTGTCTCGTCGCAGCCGATGGTAACATCAGCGGGCACGTCGTAAAGCACGGGCGGGTTGGTATCGCCGATATTTAAGATAACGGTAGCGGAAGCACAGCAGCCCGATACCTGGTTGCAGACCTGATAAACGAACTGGTCAACGCCGCAGCTCACGGTGTAAGGGGTATAGGTAAACTTGCCCGTTCCGTCAATGCTCAAAGCCCCGTTCGATGGGTAAAAAGAGATGCTGTAAACGGGGTCTTGCAGGTTGGCGTCGTTCAGGTTTACGCGTTCGCTAAATGGCAGTGCGGGGCAGGCCGTAAACTCGTCGTCGGTCAATGAAGGTGCGCCAACGGCAGAACAATCCGGGTCGTCACAGTCTATAAGACCGTCCCCGTCATTGTCAATGCCATCGGCGCATACCTCCGGACAATTGTTCACAGTCACCGTTACTGCAGCCGTACCGGAACATCCGGCGGCATTCGTAACGGTAACGGTGAAAGTAGTAGTTACAAGCGGTGTGGCCACAACTACGGGCCCCACGCCGAGGCCGTTGCTCCACACATAATTATAAGATCCGTTGCCATTTGGCACCGAGGCCGTCAGGGTGGCGTCGCTGCCTATGCAGATGGTCAGGTCGTTGCCTGCGGTGGGGATGGGCGCGCAGTCGGGGTCTTCGCAATCAACGAGGCCGTCGCCGTCGTCGTCGAGGCCGTTGTAGCAGTTTTCGGTGCAGGAACTGACCGACACCGTTACCGCATCGGTAGCGTTGCACCCGTTTCCGCTGGTCAGGGTGACGGAGTAGGCCGTATTTGCCGAAGGCGAAACAAACTTGGTGTCGCCGCTGCCCAAGCCGTTGCTCCATTGGTAGGTATATGGCAGGGTGCCCCCCGAACCGACGGCGGTCAAAGTGGTGCTTTCGCTGACGCAAATGGCAACGTCGTCGCCGGCATTTACCGAAGGTGAAGGATTGACGCTCACCATGACCGAACCCTCGTCGGTGCAGCCGTTGCCACTGGTGACGGTGACGGTGTAACCCGTTGATGCAGAGGGGCTTACCGTTTGGTCAGCGCCACTGCCAAGCCCTTGTCCCCAGACAAAAGAGTAAGGCCCAGAACCCCCATTTGCGGAAGCGGAAATAAGGGTGTTGTCGCCTGAACAGATGGTCGGGTCGGCGCTCGTAGTAATGACCGTTCCGGGTTTTACGTTGACCACGTACTCCACAAAGGGGGAGCAGGTGGTGGGGTCTTGCGGCTCGGGTTTTAGGCAGGCATAGACGTAATAAGTGGCGTTCGCATTTCCCGTGGCCGGGAAATTATCGCTGCTGATGCTGCCCGTCCCGTTGTTCGTATTGGCAAACCAACCGAGCCAAACGTGGGGGTCGCCCGTGATGTAGGGATTGGCCTGCGGCGTGTCGAAACGGTAAAATTCGAAGTGGCCATAAGGCGGGTTGGGGGCATTGGAATGCACGTTGAAAACAACCGTATCACCTTCGCAAATGTCAACGATGGTGGTGTCGGAAGTATAGATGTCGGGGCAGAGGCAGTCTTGGTCTTCGTTGTCCACGTAGCCGTCGCCGTCGTCGTCTATCCCGTTGCCGCAGATTTCTTCGCAAAAGACCTCCACAGCGACTGTCGCCGCAATCACAAAGGACTGTCCTGCCCCGCCTCCCGGCGAAATGACGTCAACGGAAACGAGGTCAACATCGGGGGCAACATCTGGCAAGAAAATCTGCACCGTATCAATGCAGCAGCCGTTGGGGAAGCCCAGCCCGTTTGGCCCCCATGCCCTTGAAAACGAGGTACTTACGCTGCCTGCCGTGGCCACGAAATCGAGGCTCCGGTCGTCGTAGGTCAGTTCGCTGATGGGCAGGGTCAGCCTCACGTTGCGAGCGATGATGCCCTTTGGAATGTTGAAATCGAGGGTGTAGGTATTGGCGTAGCCGCCGATGGTGGTGAAGGAGGTAACGACCGTTTTTCCGGGCTGGCTGTTCCTGAAAACAAAGGCGGAGAGGGACTGCGCCTTGTCCATGACCGAAGTGTTGGAATAATTGACCGAGGCAGTGGGCGGCAGCACTGCCCGATAGACGTATGCGCCCGAGCCAACGGGGTTTTTCAGGGCAATGTAGCTATTGGAGTTGTCGTCTTCGACGGTAATCGAGTTGCCCGGATTGCCGCCTTTGTAAACCACCTCCACTATGACCGAATCAATGGTCGCTACATCGCTGATATTCAGGGTGTTGGGCACGTTGTTGTTGATGCCTACGAAGTTGAGTTCCACGTCGCGCCCGTCTTCGCAGGAGATTTCGGGCGGCACGGGGTTGCCTGCGCAGCAGATTTCTTTTATCAAAATCTGGTCAATGACAATCCCTTTCGCCTGTGCTTCGGTGTTGTTTTGTGAAATGTACATCCGGGTGGTCGCATTGATAGGCGGCGACCACTCAAACCGGATGGTCTGCCAGTTGAGGTTTTGCCAGTTCGGGCTGGCCGGCAGCACTGTTTTGAACAGGCTCAAAGTGCCGCCGTTGTCGTCAATGCCGCCTCCGTATGCTTCGAATTCCAAGGTGGTCGGGGTTTGGGGAGAGGGGTCAGACCAAGCGGCCGCGACCACCGTGATTTCATAACATTTGTTGAGGTCAACGGCAATGTCCTGCCCTGCGCAGTAGCTCGCTCCGGGCATCCAAATGAAATAGTCTCCTTTTGGGTTGTTTACGTTGTCGGCGGTATCGTCAATCCAATAGCTGTCGAAGCAGTTGCCGCCGCAGCCATAATCCATTGACCAATTGGGTATGATGGTCGAGCCATTGGGCATGGCATAGGCCGGACTGCCCTGAAAAGTAGTATTGAAAACAGTACTGCCCGCATCCTCAAAGCTCTCGTTCTGAATGAGTTGCGTGCCGCAATCTGGGTCGTAGCAATCAATGAGGCCGTCGCCGTCGTCGTCAATGCCGTTGGCACAAACTTCGGGGTCGAGGTCTTTGTAACAGACCGCATCGAGGTGGGCATAAAGGTCAGCGCTGACGGGGTTGCCGTTTTCGGTGGCCTGCATCCAAGTCGAGATGCCAAAATCGCAGGTTTGCGAATTGCCGCCCCACCCTATTTGCGCCCGGTAGCCATTGGCCGAACTGACGATGTTGATGGTGCGCCCTGTATTGCAGCCCGTACCGATGAGGGTGCCGGCAATCTGCCAATAATCCCAGTCAACGTGGTTGGCCCCGCAGCCGTTGTTCTGCACATAGCTGCCCTGAAACTGGGCCCAAGTTTGGCGGTCGGACAAGGTGAGGTCGAGGTACCATCCATCCTGTGGGCCGCACTGCGTTGCAATGCTTGGGCTCCAATCGGAATCGTGGCCGTTGATGATATTTCCTTTTAAGGCCAAGGTGCCGTCTTCGTTGTCGCATATCATGAGGCCTCCGAGGTCGTAATCTTTCCAATTGTCGCCAGTGCCGGAGTCGTCCATCGCCCAGACATAATTGCCCCAGGAAGGACTCAGCTCACAGCTTTTTCCCTGGCAAACAGGGTCCGGGGTATCCCAGTTTTGGAAACAAAAACTATCGAAAGTAGCGGTGCCCGAACCTGCATCTTTCCAGCCTACGGCCTGCACATAAGCAGTGCCCGCCGGGGCTTTTGCAGACAATTGATAAACTTGATAATTGGAAGAAACAATATCGGTATATACGCCATCTATTTCATTATATCCGCTATCCAAAAATTTAATACCGACGGAGGCGTTTTCAGTGCCGCTTTTTTTGGCATATGCCTCCAATGAATAAACTTCATTTTCATAGGCAACTATATTTTTTCCGACACCGCCCGCAGCCCCAGAAACAAAGGCAGCATTTATGCCCGTATATGCGTCGTTCGTGATATTTGAATTGCTGTAAAAATCCCAATCGGAAAAATTATTTTCAAATTCAGGGTTTAATAAAAGCCCCCCCCCGCAATTAAAAGCCAGCAAATCGGAATTAATATTTTCTGCTTTTTTATCGGGATAAAAATGCGTTGTCGAAAAAGAGGAGGAAAAGGGAAATTTCTTTTTCTGCTCCTTTATTATTTTCGCAAATAATATAGTCAACATCCCCTTTCCGGTCGGGGATTTTTTCACGGGCGTTCCCGCATTTAGCATCAATGGAAAAACCATCAACAGCAGTAGTGTTTTCAGTAAGCATTGGTTAAATGTTTTTGGGGGTTTGTTCAGTGTTTTTGTTTGTCTCATCTTAAACTCTTTATATGTAAGATTTGGTTGAAATACGAGTTTGATGAGAGGGAAATTTCGGAATAATTGGTTTTCAGAAAATAGGTTTATATAGCAACCCTAAATAATTTTAGAAAACGTATATTTCCATAAAACCAATAATTGTTGATTTTATGGAAATATGAGTTTTCTGTTTTCAAATCGGATTGCTATAGTTGGTTAGTTTTAGTTTTATTATTGAGGCGCATTTGCATAAAAATAACTTTAAGCTACATGCCTCAACTTGGTTGTGAACCCACTATATACTGAACCATATTAGGTTTTGTGCATCGAGTGCAGGTTCTCCCCTTCTGGGGCTGGGGGCTGGCGAGGGCAAATGCACAAAACCTAATATGGTTCAGTATAATCAAGTATTTAATTCCACACTCTTTGTCATCCTGCAAGGATCTGTTCACGTTAGGGCAACTGCTATGACTGCACTTCTATACTGCGCCACTTTAGGTTTTGTGCATCGAGGGCAGGTTCTCCCCTTTTGGGGCTGGGGGCTTGCGGGGGTAAATGCACAAAACCTAAAGTGGTGCAGTATAACGTGAACAGATCCTTGCAGGATGACAAAGAGTGGAGCTATGTATTTGGTTTAAGTTATTTATACTGAACCAATTTTGGCATAGTATAAAAACCAAAGGCATAGCTTCACTTCTAACGTGAACAGGCCCTTGCAGGGTGACAAAGAATGGGGCTATCACAAAATAAATTTGCAATATCAACGGAGTAATCCCAGTTAAAATAATGTGTGAAATAATAAGTGATGTGAGACAAAAAAATAAAAAAAAGAATTGGTTTTATAAACCAGCAAAGACCATGCGCCGTATTGGGTTTTTATTTAAATAAAAATTAAAAAGACGTGTTTTGTGACTAGGTAAAATATGGGGCAAAAAAATATTTTATCATATAGCCGTTAAAACCGTCCCGACAAAACCATCCCGACAAAAACCAGGTGATATATATACTTTTACAACCATTACAATACAGGTCAAAAAGAAAATTTTCAGCAGCCCTTTGTCAGATATTTTTTTACTCAAGCTGCTTTCCTTTTCTTCTTCTTTCTGGTCAGGGTAGATATTCAACAATTGAGGGCAATCATATTTAATGGCATTCTCGGCGAAGGCAATTTTATTGAACAATTCCGGCTGATTCATTGTGTTTGTTTATAGTTTTTAAAAAATAGGAACTGGCCTATATGCTAGGCAATTAAGCCAGTTCCTATATTACAGAATATTTATTAA
>DROJ01000190.1 GCA_011321935.1 Bacteroidota bacterium
AAAAATCACCTTAAAACCCATCGCCAGTTCTGCCATCGGGCAGCTATCCGGCTCGCTGGTGAAAGGGCAGGAAAAAACTTGGTCTTCCCCCATGATCGGCGATACGGAAAACAACCAGCAGGTACACGCATTCCTCACTTTCGACCTGAGCGGGCTGCCGGGGCCAATAACCCCCAACAGCATTTCCTTTTCTATCCCTGCAAACAGTATCTCCGGTAATTGCGGGACAGGCGTTTTTGTTAAAGGCAATATGTATGCGTCGGACATCGGCCCCTCGCTCGATTATGAAGACATGGGTAAATATGACTATTTCGTCGGCGATTTCACAGGAGACAAGGACAAGCTGAACTGTCGTTTTAAGAAAAGTTTTATAAGACGGCTGAACGACAAGGTAGCAAAAGGAGAACAATACCTGACCCTCCGGTTTTCTTACGATACCAGAACCGATAACGACCGGAGCGCGGATATTTTTGAGTTCGGCCTGTCAGGAAGTTCCATCCATTTCCTCTCCGCCCCGGCAAAAGAACTGAAAAAACCGCCGGCCGGTGCCGAACCGAACAATATTCCCCTGATCGTCAATTCCGGAATACTCGCCGAAACCGCAACATTGGTGAACCTCGCCGCCGACATCAAAGAAGGCACCTATTTCATCCAATCAAAAGTAAGCGGAAAAGTGCTGGACATACAGGACTGGAGCAAGGCCGCCGGCGGCAATATCTGGCAATGGCAAAAGCACGGCGGCGCCAACCAACAATTTGAAATCAAGGCGGCGGGCGGCGGTTACTATTCCATCAGGAGCCTGCACAGCAACATGTATTTGGACGTTCAAAACGGCAGTGCCAAAGGGGGCGCCAACGTGTGGCAGTACCCCTGGAACGGCACCGACGCACAACTCTGGCGCTTTGTCGAAGAGAAGAAGGGCAGCGGCTACTACCGCATCTTCACCAAACTGGGCAAAAACCTCTGCATAGACCTCCCCTACGGGAAAAAAGACAACGGTGTGAACATCCAGATCGAGACGCGCAACCAGTGGGAGGCGCAGGTGTTCAGGCTGGTGCCAGTGCCCGCACAGGGAAATGCAGGCAGTGGAAATATTGCCCCGGCTGCCCGGTCGGCCACTGTTTCGGGCACTGCCCGGAATACCACCGGGGTAAATGGACCGATAACCGTTTTTCTCGAAAAAGCAAACGGCAGCTACTTTGAAGAGCAATCTATAAACGGTAAAAGCGGCTCTTTCAGCTTCCCCGATGTGCCCGATGGAAGGTATCACCTCACGGCGGATATTTTGGCAAAAGCAGATTTTGGTGTTCAATATACGATGGGAGAGAAATGGATTACCGTGAAGAACGGCAGGGTTGAAGATGGGCGGATCGAACTGGTCGTGAGGAAGAAATAACAAGCTGCCAGTGCTGTTAGCGCTTTGAGCGCTAACAGCACTTTACCGCATCAATCCTAAACCATGAAAACGATCTATTACTTGTTCGTCTTTTGTTTGTTGTGCCCCTTGCCGGAAAGCTGCACAACAAATCATCTATGAAAAACACCAGATGCCTGTTGTTGGGCACCAGGTTTTCGGAAGAAGAAAAGGTAGAGATATTTAAAAACTTTTTGATCTTCTTTTGAAAATAGGGGGGGGGCGACAATATTAGGGAAGCAGCCAATTTTGAGCGGATACCTGTGCAGTTTTTAACTATCTGATTGACAACTATTTAAGTTCCTCGCAAAGACGCTTTGACGCAAAGTTAATCAACTGAAAATCAGCGCCTGCCTGTCCATATGGACGTATCGGTACATCCGTGTGGACAGGCAGGTTTGCATCTTGGCGACTTTGCGTTGATCAAAAACTGCACGGACTATTGATAAGTCAATTTTTAAAAAATTAAATTTATTTTGCATCCCCTCAAAACGAAATGGTAAACACATATTTTTTTGAAACACATAGAAACATAGAACACATAGTTTTTCCGCCTTCGGCGGAATTAGCACTCTAATTTCCGCCGAAGGCGGAAAAACTATGTGTTCTATGTTTCTATGTGTTTCAAAAAAATATGTGTTTAGGGCATGTTGGGATTTTGCCATTCTGTTTTGAGGGGATACTTTATTTTTTTTGTAAAATGCTCATTTTGAGCTAAAGGGTTTTCTTTAGCTTGTCAGGCAATTAATTAATAATGCGAATAACGGGTTAAATTTTTCGAGTATTGATTATCAATGGTTTAGGCTCCACGTTTACTAAACTTTTAAAGTTTAGTAAACGTAACTGCCTGAAAATCAGTAGTTTTTTTTTACCCGTTATCCGCATTAATAACGAACAATATAAACGATTGAAAACGAAGTGTTTAGTTTTTCATAAATATTAGTTTATTTCCTGACAGGCTATTATAAAATAATAAACGCGGTTTTACCCAGCTTTTTTCTGTCCTTTCCCCGCAAAGAATTGTTTCCCTGAGAAATCGGGGGAACAATTCTTTGCGGGGAAAAAACGGACTTCTCGTTTTTATAAGAAAGCCCTTTTTTGAGCTAAGAACAGATTTGCTAAATTTTAAAAATTTAGTAAACCTCGACTACTTATGAGACAGCCTCAAAAATGAACAGCCCTAATATTGTCGAACAGCAACCATATTTAAACACCCCTAAAAAGTGTTTCCTCAAAACAGATAGAGGAAACATTTTTTTTATTAGAAAAAACCAATTTATCGTATCATTTTAATAGTTCAAGGCAAATGCACAAAATGCTCATTCGGCCCCGCTGTTTTTTGTTCCCGATTTTCGGGACAGGCTATCCGCTTTAGCGGAACTGCGATGCCTGGTGTGCGCGGCTTCCCTCTTGACGTCGCAGTTCCGCTAAAGCGGATAGCCTGTCCCGAAAATCGGGAACAAAAACAGCGGAGCCGAATGCCTGTCCGGGAGGCAGGAATTTTTGTGCGCTTACCTTGCCTTATTAAAATGATACAATTTATCTTCCAATAAGGGGTCGGCGAATAATAACCTTCCGATTTAGGCGACGTTATTTTTGATGCAGGCGATGCAAAAAAAATAGAGCATAGTGGTTCTATTTGACATTTTTTTAAAGAAGCCTGCATTAAAAAGAACA
>DROJ01000191.1 GCA_011321935.1 Bacteroidota bacterium
TAGCACCAACCCTTCGATCACTTACCATAGCGGCACACCTGCCACACCTGCCAATGAACTGGTCTGGACTTTGGTCTCTCCCATGGTCACCACCACTTATTATATATTGGCCACCAATAGTTCCTGCTCCGATGAAGTGGCTGTTGAGCTGACCGTCAATACAGCACCGACGGCAGATTTCACGGCCAGTGCCAATATCTGCTCGACCGACGAGGCGACCATTGCTTATATTGGAAACGGAACTGCCGGGGCTACCTATACTTGGGATTTTGCCGGAGGCACAGCAAACCCCGGAACGGGGGCAGGCCCGCATCAAGTGAGCTGGCCGACAGGGGGCACTTATACAGTGTCGCTGACAGTGGAGGAAAACGGCTGTGCTTCAACTGCTTTTACCCAAATGGTTACAGTAGATGAGCCATTGGCAACACCTGTCATTTCATGTTCTGGCTCGACTTCCAGCATCGAATTTAGCTGGGCAGACGTGCCGGGGGCTACTGCTTACAACGTCACCGAAGTGAGCAGCCCGGTGGCAGGCATGCCCGGTGCGAACCCCAATACCTACATCTTCAACGGCCTCAGCCCGGGCGACAATGTGATCATCGAAGTAGAGGCCACGAGTGCTGGCGCTTGCGGAAACAGCAGCGCCCAACTGGAATGTTTTGCTGAAAACTGCCCAAACGTAATGGTCAATGTCGGGGCAGTGGCCGACATCTGTTTGACCGCAGCGACCGCTCCTTTTGACCTCTCGGCCACCCTGTCTGGAGGCGCCGGGGGAGGCACCCTGACTTGGTCGGGCAATGGCATCACGGATGCCGCAACCGGAAATTTTGACCCAAGCCAAGCGGCCATCGGCTCGAACACCATCACCTTGCTCTATCAAGAAGGCAACTGCACTTACACGGGCAGCACCGACATCAATGTTTATCAAACCCCGCTGGCGGACATGACCTTTCAGTCGAGTATTTGCCAGTCGGACGTGGCAACAATATCTTTCATCGGCACAGCCGAACCTGCATCTATTTTTACTTGGAATTTTGATGGCGGAACAATAATGTCTGGCAGCGGATCAGGGCCGTTCCAGATCAGTTGGAACACTGCCGGCACCCATACCATTTCGTTGAGCATCGAAAGCCCGGACGGCTGTACGTCGGAAACGGCAATGGAAAACATCTCGGTAGAAAGCCCGCTTCCGGCGCCCGTTATTTCCTGCAGTTCAAATACGACCAGCGTTGCTTTTTCTTGGAATGCCATTGCGGGAGCAACCAGTTATGATGTTACGTTTTCATCTGGTCATACCGGCACGGCGACTTCCGACACCTCTTATATGGTCACGGGTTTGACGCCGGGCGAACTGGTCGAATTTGAAGTAGTCGCCAACGGGGCGGGGCTTTGCGGCAACAGTTCCGTGCAATCATCCTGCGCTGCGCAAAATTGCCCGCCGGTGGTCATGAGCATTGATGCGGTGGGCAACATTTGCCTGAGCAGTTCGACCGCACCGATCAACCTGACCTATTCTATAGCAGGGGATACGCCGAACGGAATGTTGACTTGGACGGGCACCGGCGTTAATAGTTCGGGCACCTTCGATCCGTCCGCAGCCAACCTAGGGGCCAACCTGATAACCCTGACCTACGAAGAAGGTACTTGCCTTTTTACGGCCACCGAAACCATCAATGTTTATGAAACACCGACTGCAAGTTTCACGGCCAATGCCGCTGTGTGCGCAGGGGAAGATTTGCAAATAAACTACACCGGCACAAACGAGCCGGGCTTGATTTACAATTGGAATTTTGATGGGGCAACAGTTGTCAGCGGAACCGGTGCCGGGCCATATATGGTCAATTGGCCGACGGGCGGCAACCACACTGTTTTCCTTTCTGTCGAAAATGCGGACGGCTGTACTTCCGAAACATTCAGCATGGATGTGCTGGCGGAAGAGCCTCTGCAAACGCCGGTTATCAATTGTGCAGCTACCACTACCTCCGTGACCTTTTCGTGGAACAGTGTCCCCGGAGTAGTTGATTCTACGATCACGGCATCGCAGGCTGGTGTATTAAATGGAAATACTTATACCATTGACAACTTGTCGCCGGGCACTCCCGTCAATATTGAAATTACTTTTATGGGAAGCGGCGGATGCCCCGCAGTCACGGCAATGAACGCATGCGCTTCTTTGGATTGCCCAAATATTTCCATCAGCGTTGATGCTGTTTCTGACTTCTGCCTCGGTAGCCCTTCGGCAGTCCAATTGACAGAGACCACAACGGGCAGCGACGGTTCGGGAACGGGCACTTGGAGCGGCAATGGCGTGGTCGGGAACATGTTCGATCCAGTAGCGGCGGGCATCGGCAGCCATGTCATCAAATACACATTTAACGAAGTGGCCTGTACCTATGCGGACTCAATCACGGTGAATGTTTTCCAAACACCTGCCGCCGGTTTTTCAGCCAATACAGCCATTTGCATCACCGACGCAGCAACAATCACCTTTAATGGTACTGCTGGCGCAAATGCTGATTTTGTTTGGGATTTTGACGGAGGGATGGCTATTCCCGGAGTTGGCCCGGGGCCGCACCAAGTGACCTGGAACAGCCCCGGCAATAAAACAATCACCCTCGACATTGATGACAATGGCTGCGCTTCCAACCAGTTCAGCCAGCAAGTGCAGGTGGACGATGAATTGGTCATTTCCGACCTCGTTTGTTCAGCCATCAATACCGAATCAGTGCAGGCCACTTGGTCGCCCGTTGCAGGGGCAACAGCTTACGAAGTAGTAATCCTCAGCCACTCTACCGGCATACAAACGACCACTTCTGCGAGCTATCTCGTTTCAGCGCTCAACCCCGGAGAAGAAGTAACTTTTCAAGTGACGCCAATCGGCAATACCATCTGTCCGGGTGTGCCCGCTACTACCACTTGCAATGCGAAGGCATGTGACGACATTACCGTTAACATCCTTCCGATAGACCCGATCTGTTTGTTGGACGACGTGGATGCGGTAAACCTTTTGGCCGACATTGACGGGGCAGGCGGAGCAGGTGCTGGCGTATGGAGCGGCCCCGGTGTGGACAACTCGTCGAGCCTTTTTGACCCTTCCGCTGCGGGCGAGGGCATCCATGTCATCACCTATAATTATGAAATACTCAATTGTACATTTACTGCTACCTTGGAGGTCAAGGTAGGTTCTCCGCCTGTTGCCGACGCAGGCGAGGACAGCAGCTTGTCTTGCTGGGAAAGCGGGTCCACAATCAGGCTCGGTGGCAACAGTACTGCCGTCGGCCCGTCCATCACTTACGAATGGTTTTCGACCTCGGGGGATTTGCCCGACAACAACAATACCGCAAGCCCAGAAGTGAGCGAACCTGGTACTTATACCTTGGTCGTTACTGATGTAGAACTGGGTTGCTCTTCCAGCGACGAAGTGATTGTTTCCTCCCTTTTGGGCATGCCAGAACCTTCGTTTTCCATCCATCCAACCGATTGTCTTGGCGAGAGTGCCACTGTTTCAATTGACAATATAAATGGCGGACAAGGGCCTTATTTGTTTTCGCTAAATGACGAGCCGTTCATTGAAACAGACACCTTTCCGTTTTTGTCGGCAGGCAATTACAGCCTTGCGGTCATTGACGCTGCGGGCTGCGAAAACGATACGGTGTTCAGCATCGTGCCACTGGGCGAACTGACGGTTGACCTGACTGCCAACATCGTGGGCCGCAACCATATCCTCGAAGGGGAGTCCATCCAATTGCAGGCCTTGTCAAGCATACCCACGGGAGAACTCGACTCCATCGTGTGGTCGCATCCTGATCTTTTGAGTTGCGATGACTGCCTCGACCCGATGGCTGCCCCGCTCGAAGAGACCACCTTCATGGTCACTCTTTACCGGAACGGTTGCGAAGCGACCGATGAATTGGTCATATATGTGGAGTATCAAAGCCCAGTCTATGTGCCCACTGCTTTCTCGCCAAACGAGGACGGGGTCAACGACGTTTTCCAGCTCTACCCCGGCCCGAGGGTAACGAGGATCAAATCTTTTATGGTCTTCGACCGCTGGGGCGAGCTAGTCAGCAGCCACGAAGATTTTGCTCCCAACGACCCCAAAGCAGTCTGGGACGGAACGATGAACGGCCAAGAAATGACATCTGGAGTGTTTGTCTGGATGGCAGAAATAGAAGTAGTTGACGGTACGACCAAGCTGCTGAAAGGAGAGGTGGTTTTGATGAAATAAAAGCCTTGTTCGTTTTTATTGGAAAAAAGGTGCTGCCCATTGGGCAGCACCTTTTTTTTGTTTGCCCTTAACAGGAGACGACAACCCGGAGGTGTACTTAAAAACACAATCAACACACACATCCACCCGCTCGGCCTTCTATAATTCCGCTTCGGAAATATTTGCCAAAACAATCATTATATCAATTAATAAAAAACACGACTTTCGTTCTTTAAAATTGACAGTTAAGATTTACCTTTGCCACCGTATTTCAAAATACCGCTGTATTTTATTGGTTCATTCGCCTATTTTTGTTCCCACCTAAAAAGTTCTGTTTTGTTGAAATTTATTCTGTGCGTATAGCCAAGCTCCCAAGTTGCACTCTTTCTAATCAAACAATCTCATAGCAGCCCTCTTTGCATACCCGAGCCCCGCGGCGTACCTCAAGGCCGCCGCCCCAAATGAGATTTTCTTTTTTTTGACCAATCCTTCCCTACCCCCTTTTGAGCCGAATAAATCTGATTTTACGTTTATGTAAAAACAATCAAATAGAATTTTTTATGAAAAAATTTTACACGAATCCTTTTTTCGTTTTTTTCGCATTCCTTCCGATGATGTTTTCATCCTCGGCTTTGCTGTCCCAAGATTGCAGCTGTGTTGTTACGGGAAACTGCCCTGTTCCAATTACAGACAACGGTACTTTTTTCGGTACGCTAGACGTAACGGTTGATGGGGCAAACGATCTGGGAACTTGCCCATTGACCTCCGTTTGTTTTACGATCATCCACCCCTGGGTAGGCGACCTTTCGGTATCTTTGATTTCACCGGGAGGTGCCAATTATTTGTTGATGGCAGATGTCGACAATGATTTAGGAGGATGTGGCAACAGTGAAGACAACGTGGATGTCTGTATCCTTCCCGGTACCGGCAACCCTTTAACAAACAATACGGAATATGTCTGTAACGGCGCCTGCCTCAATGGCAACTGGACAGTGCCCTGTGGTGGGGTAACCGATCCTTTCGCGGGTGCAGTTCAAGCCCCCACCTGCGACCTCGACGACTTCAACACTGCTGGTTCGCCCGCCAATGGCACCTGGACACTTGTGGTAAATGATATTTGCAGCAACGATATTGGATCGCTCATTGATTTTTCCCTGACCTTTGATTGTGGCATCCAATCTTGTGTAGTTTGCGAAGCAGAAGGAGGCTCATTGGACGAGCCGGATGTGTCGAGTTGTTTTGGTGACCCCAGCCTCGACCTTGTACTTCCACCTAATTATAACACCAACCCCGAACCTCCCGCCGGCGAGTACATGTACAATTATGTCATTTCACAAAACGGGACGATCATATCCATCAACCCCACTGCCAGCATGATTGCCCAGCCGCCAGGGGATTACCAAATATGCGGGATTTCCTTTCTTACATTGGCCATTGGCGAGGTACAATCCCTTGTCGGGATGGACCTGCAAGAGGCCATTGACTTGATATCGAGCAGCACCGCACCTTTTTGCGCCGATTTTTCTGACGACTGCGTGAACGTAACCATCGGGCCACTGATCCCTCCTACCATTTTGATACAAGAGCTATGTTTAGGGGATTGCGTCAATATCGGAGGGAATGAACTCTGCACCAGTGGTTCGGTCACATTGGAATCTTACCTAGGTTGCGATAGTGTTATTGACCTTACCATAATCCCCATTTTCATAGAACCCACCTTGATTGACCTAACTCTCTGCTCTGGAGAGTGTATTGATATCAATGGGACCACCTACTGCCCTCCTGGCCCGGAATCGGTCATTTTGGAAAGTTACCAAGGCTGTGACAGCTTGATAATTTATTCCTTTTTTGAAGAAATAACGACAGCTATCATAATGCCTGACCCACCTCCGCCGATAGACTGCAACAACCCATCGGTTGTCCTGAGCGGCATTGCTTCTTTTCCAGCAACTGTTACCTACCTGTGGGAAGGACCCAATGGCTTTACTTCTACAGAACCCGTCATTACGGCAAGCGAAACAGGTACTTATTCGCTGACAGTAGAAAACAATGCGCAAAGCCCTCCTTGTACCGCTACCGCACAAGTGGAAGTTATGGGGAACATCGCCCTGCCCGACCTTCAGGTAATAGGCGCCCCTCCCCAAATATGCGATGGGGAAACCTTTGACCTGAACACCCTGAACATCGTTGACGGGAACAACACCGGAGCGGTCATTACCTTCCACAGCGCCACCCCCGCCAACGCCTCGAACGAACTGCCCTCGCCAGTGGTCAACCCCTCCGTCACCACGACTTATTACATACTCGGCACAGCAAACGGATGCACCGACGAAACGGATGTTACCCTTACCGTCAACCCCATGCCGACCGCCGATTTTACAGTTGGCGGGCCGGTTTGCCAGGGAGAAGACCTGTTGGTGACCTATGCCGGAACGGCC
The DNA here is from genome assembly GCA_011321935.1 of Bacteroidota bacterium. GTDB lineage: Bacteria > Bacteroidota > Bacteroidia > Chitinophagales > Saprospiraceae > UBA6168. The sequence continues at coordinate 6,646 of DROJ01000191.1, forward strand.
TCTCCTTCAGCTACTTATAATTGGAATTTTGGAGGGGGAACAGCTACGCCGGGCATCGGGCAGGGGCCACATACTGTCTCGTGGCCAACAGGTGGCGTGCAAACGGTTACCCTTTCGGTCGAAGAAAATGGCTGTACATCTGCCCCTGAATCGCAGCCCGTGGTGATTGACATGCCGCTCGTTCCGCCTTTGATCAATTGCAACCCCGACCTTTCCATGGTTGAATTTGTTTGGGACCCGATTGCAGGGGCCAGCAGCTATAATGTGACAGTAGTGACCGGCCCAACGGGAGTGATGACCTCCCCGACCTCTTACCTGTTCACGGGGCTGGCACCGGGGGATCAGGTTTCCATCATCGTCGAAGCGGTCTCGGGCAATAGCTGCCCCAACACCTCGGCGCAGCTCACCTGCTCTGCCCAAGACTGTCCGCCGGTGACAATAAGCATCGCCCCCGTTGCTGACATTTGTTTGGACGGAACACAAAGCCCCATCACCTTGTCAGCTTCGCAAACGGGAGGTACAGGCGGCGGCGCATTTAGTTTTAGCGGCCCGGGCGTAAACCCTATCACGGGCGTTTTCGACCCCGACAATGCAGACATCGGAGCCAATACAATTGTGGTGACTTATGAAGAAGGCGCCTGCCAATACAATGAATCCATTATCATAAATGTTTATTCCCAACCTAGCGCAGCCTTCACGGTCATTTCGCCGATCTGCAACGATGGTGTTTCAACAATAAATTATACTGGCTCGGCCACCTCCAATGCCATTTTTACATGGGACTTCAACGGCGGCACTGCCGTTCCCGGCAATGGCCCTGGCCCACATACCGTCACTTGGCCGGCTGCCGGCAATTATCCTGTTTCTTTAATGGTAGAGGAGCAAGGTTGCCAATCGGCAACGGAAGTGCAGTCAGTCGAGGTGCAAGCACCTTTGGAAAGCCCGCAGATCAACTGCATGACCACTACCTCCAGCATCGAATTTTCGTGGCCGCCCGTGGCGGGGGCTACCGATTATACCGTAAATGTGCTGGTCGGGACGGGAGGCACTTCCACCTCTGCAACCTCCATTTTGTTCGACAACCTGAATTCAGGAGATGCAGTCACTATCGAAGTCGTGGCCAACGGGACAGGGCCATGCGGCAACTCCACTGCCCAAGCAACTTGCAACGCGAACGACTGCCCGCCAGTTGACATAGACATTGCCCCCGTGGATGATATTTGCCTTGATGGGACATCTGTTCCTTTTGATCTGCAAGCAGCCATTACGGGTTCAACTGGAGGTACGCTCACGTGGTCGGGCAATGGCATAACCAATGCAAACGCGGGGACTTTCGACCCTACCCAAGCAAGCATTGGCCAGAATACAGTGACAGCCCTCTACGAAGAAGGCAATTGTATTTACACAAGAGATATAACGATTGGTGTTTTTGAAATACCAGTTGCGAGTTTCACCACCGATGCCCCTGCCTGTGCAGGCGATGAAGTGGTCGTAACTTACGATGGGCAGATAATGCCCGGACTTGTTTTCAATTGGGATTTTGGCAACGGAACGGCTTCTCCCGGCACGGGGCAAGGCCCTCACATGGTCACCTTCGCCAACGCAGGCACACAAGTCATCTCTTTGCAATTGGAAGACATAAACGGCTGTTTGTCAACTGTTTTTGAATCTCAAATTTCAATAGACGAGCCGCTTGTTGCGCCTGCCATTTCCTGTACTTCTACCACTTCCAGCATTGAATTTACTTGGCCTCTTGTTGCCGGGGCGAGTGGTTATGATGTGCAGGTAAGCTCTGGGCCAACGGGTACTTTCACCCCCCCGAACTCCTATTTTGTCTCTGGCCTCAACCCAATGGACGAAGTCAGCATAGAACTGACCGTCAGCGGGAACGGAGCATGCCCGCCCGTCGTAATCCAAGAAACCTGCATCGCTATTGATTGCCCGGCCGTCGGAATTGATATTGCCCCCGTGCCATCCATTTGCCTGAGCGCAGGGCAGCCCCTTGACCTTGAAGCAAGCATCAGCGGTGGCAGCCCCAACGGCACCGAGTCGTGGACGGGCACCGGGATAACGGACGCGGCGGAAGGGATTTTTGACCCAGCGGTAGCAGGCGTGGGCACGCATACCATCACCCACCTTTACGAAGAAGGCAATTGTTCTTATGAAAATACCATCGAAATAGTGGTGTTTGCAGAACCGACTGCTGACTTTACCGCCACTCCCGTTATTTGCGTAAGCGACGAAGCAAGTATAATGTACACCGGCAATGCTTCGCCGGATGCCACCTACAATTGGGATTTTGGAACGGGCAACACTGGGCCAAACCAACAGTCAATCGCTTGGGACGCCCCCGGCACTTATACGATCACCCTGACCGTAGAGCAAGATGGCTGCACTTCGGAAACTTTTGCGCAGCAAGTAGAAGTGACCCCCGAATTGGCCGAACCTGAAATCACTTGCAACGAAACGCTCGAATCCATCGAGTTCAATTGGGATGAAATACCCGGTGCCACCGATTACGATGTTGTAGTTTTAAACGGCCCGACGGGGGTTTATACGCCGCCCAATTCTTACTTCGTAGATGGCCTCGCCAATGGCGATGCCGTGACCATCCAAGTCACTGTCAACGGCAACACTGTTTGCCCGCTGCCAGTGGTTACGGCTACCTGCACGGCCAATGACTGCCCCGATGTCGTTTTGGACCTGGCCCCTGTTGACCCTACTTGCATCAACGCTACTGTTTCACAAATAAACCTAACCGCAGTAGTGAGCGGTGGGCTTGGAGGCGGCACGGGCACTTGGAGCGGCGATGGGATCATTGATGCCGCCAACGGTGTTTTTGATATAACAATGGCCGGGGTCGGCATTCACGAAGTGACGTACAGCTACCAAGAACTGACCTGCTCCTATGAACGCTCGATGGACATTGAAATCATCGCCGAACCAACTGCTGATTTCGTGGTCACGCAGGCCATTTGTGAAAACGACGAGGCAACGATTACCTACACCGGAAATGCCTCTGCTAGCGCAACGTATAATTGGGATTTTGGAACGGGGACGGTCGGCAACAACCAACAGACCATTTCATGGGATGCCCCCGGCACCTATACCATCTCGCTCACCGTGGAGCAGGACGGATGCGTTTCCGAAACCTTTTCCCAGCAAGTGGAAGTGACGGAACAGTTGACCGCACCGACCATCAGTTGTGATGCGACCACCTCTTCGATCACCTTTACTTGGAACGAGATACCCGGTGCTTCCGATTATGACGTGACGGTGCTTTCTGGCCTTTCGGGGACCTATACCCCGCCCGCCACCTACTCCGTAGATGGCCTGATGCCCGGCGAGCAGGTTTCGATACAAGTTGCCGTCAACGGGAATACCCTTTGCCCACCGCCGTCTGCCGCCGCCAATTGCGCAGCCAACGACTGCCCCGATGTGCAGCTTGCACTGACCCCCATTGACCCGGTGTGCCTGGAAGCACAAACGGGTTTGATCGAACTGGAAGTTTCGGTCAGCGGAGGCACCGGCAACGGAACGGGCATATGGACGGGAGCAGGAGTCGCAAACGGCATTTTCGACCCCTCGGCGGCCGGCGCCGGCACCCATGTTTTGACCTATACCTACGCCGACAACTCGAACTGCTTTTACAGTGAAACCATTTCGGTGGAATTGATTGAAGCCCCCGTAGCAGATGCAGGCATGGACGTCACCCTCACTTGCGAGGACGACGGCATGGAGGCCTCTATCGGCGGGAATGCTTCTTCCGCAGGAAGCAACATCACTTATCAATGGACGGCCGGCAACAACCCTTTCCCCGGCGACTCGACCATACTCCACCCTACTGTTTCCCAGCCCGGCACCTATACCTTGACGGTGACCAATACCGACCTCGGCTGCTCCGATACCGACGTTGTGGTCATAGGGGCCAACCAGGAAATACCCGTGCCGGAAATATCCATCGTGCCCGTCAGTTGTTTTGGGGAAAATGACGGCGCCATCTTTGTGACCGGCGTAACGGGCGGCACCGGGCCTTATTTATATTCCCTGAACGGCGCCCCTTTCGGCCAGTCGGGCAACTTTACCCATCTCGTGCCTGCCGATGATTATGAACTGGTCATACTCGATGCCAACGGCTGCGAGAACATGCTGACCTTTGACATTTCGCAGCCGCAAGAAGTAGGCGTGGAACTGATCGTCTTCATAGACGGGGAAGGCAACGAGAACATTATCCGTTTGGGAGAGAGTGTGGATTTGACCGCAGAAGTCACCGTGCCAGAGGACAGCTTGGACTTGATCCTTTGGGAACCAGCCGAACTCATCAATTGCGACACCTGCCTCCAAGTGACTGCCGCACCTACCCAGCAGACCACCTTCTCCATTACGGTGGAAAACAACGGCTGCTCCGATAGCGATGCGGTGACTATTTTTGTGTCAAAAGACAGAGCGGTTTATGTGCCCAATGCCTTTTCTCCAAACGGCGACAATATCAATGATATATTTATGATAAATGCCAAGCCCGATCAGGTCACGAACATCAAATCCTTCCTTGTTTTCAACCGTTGGGGCGAGACTGTTTTCCAATACTATAATTTCGCCCCGAACAACCCCATGTTTGGGTGGGACGGAAAGTTCAGGGGGCAGACCATGAACCCTGCGGTATTTACTTGGTTTGCTGAAATTGAATTTATAGATGGAGTGACGGAGCTTATCCAAGGGGATGTTTCCCTAGTGAGGTAACCGGTATTTTATTTTTTGTCCGAAATAAAAATGACAACTTCAAGTTCCCGAAGTTGTCATTTTTTTTTGTGCTAAATTGACTGGTCTTGGCTGGTTTTAATTCAATGCTGTAAATTCTATTTTTGCGCATTTCCAAATTAAATATCAAACGTAACTATATAAACATGAAATCTATTTTCACATTCTTTCTTTTTTTCCCAGCATGGCTGCTCATTTCCCAAACGAAATCGGGGCTTATCCCGCGGGAACTTTTTTTCAAAGAAAAAGAAAAAACAAATATCCAATTGTCGAAAGACGGCGAAACTGTTTTATATAAAAAATCAGGAGAAAAAAATAAAAATATCCTGTTTTATATAAATACCAACACCCCGCGGGTAGAGCACAAAAAAATATTGGACGGCAATTTATTAAAATATAAAACAGTGTATGACGACGGCCTTGTGGCTGTCATTAAAAAGGACAGCACACTGCAGGTGCAATTGATAAAAATAAAATCAAAAAAGAAACGCAGGCTCGATATTTTTCCTTTTAACAGCCTCGGCTTTGTGAGTTTGAGCGCCCGTTTTCCAAATAAAATATTAATTGATATTGATGCCAAAGAAACAAAAAAAAGCGGCCTTTACCTCCTCGACCTTTTAAACAGCAATTTGAAAAGACTTGGCAATATGGGCGGGTACGACCAACTGTTTTTCGACCAAAATTTTTCTAAAATAGCTGCGCTAAAACGAAACGAGCAAGGCGGCAATACCATTTTCCGCTTTTATAATGGCGTGTGGGAACTTGTTACCAGATATCCATTTGATCCCGAAATGTTTATAGGCGGGCTATCGAAAATCGTCTCGGTCAGTGCCGACGGGAAAACCATTTATGCAACCGATAATTTTGCAAAAGACAAAACTTCGCTCGTCTCAATCAGCGTGGCAACGGGCAAAGTGACCGAACTCCTCAGCGACCCCGATGCTGACATATTGCCCTTTGTACCGACCCTCGACCCACAAGGAAAACCATTGGCCGTGGTGTCCCGTTGGGGCGGAATACGGCGCCATTTTTTGGATGAAGGTGCAAAGAAAGATTTTGAATTTTTAGAAAAAGAAATGGACGGCAGCGTGAGTTTTGTAGAGGCCAGCGAAGATGGACAATGCTGGCTGTTGCGGGCACTCAACGGAGGGCCGACTGCCTATTACCACTTCGACCGGCCTGCCCAAAAGCTGACCAAGCTTTTCAATGACTACCCCTACCTCAACGACCATGACCTCGCTACCCGCAAGACCCATACGGTGACCGTCCGGGACGGGATGAAATTCCCTGTCAATGTGTATGTTCCCTATGGCATGTCCAAAGCCGACGGCATTCCGCGGGTGCCGCTGCCCACCATTGTATATGTGCATGGCGGCCCCTGGGCAGGCCTGAAATATTGGGACAGTTGGTTCTTGACCCGCAACCTGCAATTGCTGGCCGACCGCGGCTATGCTGTTGTGCAAGTTGAATTCCGGGGCACTAATGGGCTGGGCAAAAAGGTATGCGACGCAGGCGACAAACAGTGGGGCGCAGCTATGCACCACGACATTGTTGACATCACAAATTGGGCAGTGACGGCGGGCATCGCCAATCCAAAACGCCTCGGCATATGGGGTTGGAGTTATGGTGGATATGCTGTTAATTACGCGCTTGCCGCAGCACCCGACCTTTTTGCCTGCGGTATTTCGATGGCTGGCGTCAGCGACCTGTACGGGTTTGCACAAGGCCGCAGCGGCAGGTGGCGGGCACTCGTCGGCGACCCCGATACGGAGGAGGGAGCGGCACTTTTAAAAGCGCATTCTCCATCTACTTATATTGATAATATAAAAGCGCCCCTCCTGCTCGTCAACGGTGGCCTCGATAATAGGGTGCCCCCAAAACAGTCTGCTGATTTTGCGGAAGCGCTAAATAAAAAAGGAAATGAGGTGGTGTATTTTTATTACCCCGACGAGCCGCACAGTTTGTTGAAACCCGAAAGCTGGATTTCTTTTTGGGCCATTGCCGAGGGTTTTTTGCATAAATATTTGGGCGGGAAAAAAGAACCTCAAAATGGGGATGTTAAGAAAGGGGATTTGAGGGGGGTATATGAGTAGCCACCCAATTTTTTGGGTAGGCTCATGTTTGAATTTGCTCAAAAACAAGTAACATTTAATTATGCCAAAAAATATAAAAATAATAAAAGGAAATATAGAAACGTCTGCACAAATAATGCATCAATTGCCCGAATTTGACAGCCCATATAATATTGAAGAAATAAATAACCGGATAAATAACGTACCCCATATAAACCTCGTCGCATATGTTGATAAAATACCCGCAGGTTTTAAATTGGGATATGAGCGGGAAGGCTTTTTTTATTCGTGGCTGGGGGGCGTTTTGCCAAAATACAGAAGGATGGGCATTGCCAAAAAACTGGCGGA
>DROJ01000192.1 GCA_011321935.1 Bacteroidota bacterium
CGCAGCTTCATGGGTGATCTCTCCGGTACTTGGCGGTATTATTGCGGCTTCTTTTCTTTTTGCCATTAAAAAGACCATGATCTTCAAAGAAAATAAAATAGAAGCCGCCGTCAAATGGGTACCTGTATTTGTTGCCATTATGTCATGGGCATTTGTCACCTATCTTACACTCAAAGGTCTCAAAAAAGTCTGGCCTCATATTGTTGATATACTCATCTTTCTGCCTGACACAAAAAAACCTACGTTTATCGTAGCGATGCTCTTTGGACTGATTGTAGCCGTTCTGGTCTATATTACTGTAAGAGCAACTGTCATTAAAAAAGCATCCACCCTGGAAAACTCTCGTGCCGGTATCAATATGCTCTTTACCGTACCGCTGATCTTTGCTGCGGCACTTCTGAGCTTTGCACATGGCGCGAACGATGTGGCCAATGCCATCGGACCCTTGGCAGCCATTAACGATGCGGTCATGACCGGCGGTATTTCATCCAAAGCAGGTATTCCTTTATGGGTCATGGCCGTTGGTGCACTGGGTATTGCCATTGGTCTTGCGCTGTATGGACCAAAACTCATCAGAACCTATATTGCATTTAATAAACCAATCGGTATTGTCTGCACGACCGACCCAAAAGAACGGAAAAATATTATCAATTATATTGGCCACCCTGAAAGGCTTTTTCCGATTGGCCGTTTGGACAAGCCTTCCGAAGGCTTGATATTTTTGACTAACGACGGGGATATTGTCAATAAAATACTCCGCGCAGGAAACAGGCACGAGAAAGAATATATCGTAACCGTAAAACAAATGATCACTGCTGGATTTATTAAAAAAATGGGGCAGGGCATTCCGGTCTTGGGAACGGTAACAAAAAAATGCAGCGTAATTCGATTAAATGATTTTACATTTAAAATCATATTGACACAAGGGCTGAACCGGCAGATACGGCGCATGTGCGAATATTTGAATTACGAAGTGGTCAAATTAAAACGCACCCGTATCATGAACGTAAAATTGGGAAACCTGAAAACCGGGCAATGGCGGGAACTGAGGGCAGCAGAAATGCAGCAAATAAATAAAATGCTCGCGTCTTCTTCTAAAACCGAAGAGGCGTCTTTTGATAAAAACAAAAAATAAATTCGCAGCGCCCTATATGTGCCAAAATTCCCCGCAACGGAAAATTGCGGAAAAGCCCCAGCACATATAGCAATCCGATTTGAAAACAGAAAACTCATATTTTTATAAAACCAACAATTATTGGTTTTATGGAAATATACGTTTTCTAAAACCATTTAGGCTTGCTATACTGCACCACTTTAGGTTTTGTGCATTTGCCCCCTCCAGCCCCCAGCCCCAAAAGGGGAGAACCTGCCCTCGATGCACAAAACCTAAAGTGGCGCAGTATATTTAGCGAGCAGGCAATAAACGACAATATGCACGATACTATTATTTTTGACCTTGGCGGCGTACTTATAGACTGGAACCCCGGTTATGTTTTTGATGAAATATTCGCAGGGGACGAGGAACGGAAAAATTATTTCTTTAATAAAATATGTACTCCCGACTGGAACGAAGAACAGGACGCCGGGCGCTCTTTGCAAATAGCGACGGATATTAAACTCGCTGAATTTCCCGGATGGGAAACAGAAATAAAAGCCTTTTATGGCAGATGGGAAGAAATGCTCGGCGGCCCCATACAGGGCACGGTCGATATTTTTAAAAAAATAAAAAATGCGGATAAATATAGGATATATGCGCTCACCAATTGGTCGGCAGAAACCTTTCCGGTAGCATTGGAACGTTTTGGTTTTTTGCAGTGGTTCGACGGTATTGTTGTGTCGGGTACGGAGAAGACCCGAAAGCCTTTTCCCCGGTTTTACAATATATTGTTCGAGCGGTATAATGTACTGCCCGAACGGGCGGTTTTTATTGATGATAATTTTAGGAACGTGGAGGCGGGCAAGGCATTGGGCCTGGCGGGCATTCATTTTCAGTCGCCGGAAAAACTGGCCGAAGAACTGAACAAACTGGGCCTATTATATACTGAACCATAATAGGTTTTGTGCATTTGCCCTCGCCAGCCCCCAGCCCCAGAAGGGGAGAATCTGCGCTCGAAGCACAAAACCTATTATGGTTCAGTATAATAGGCTTTATTCAAAACCAAGAAATTGGAGATCAGGAAATTGCCGACCAATTGATTTTCAAGGCTTCCCGGATTTCTAATTTCTCAATTTCCATTTTCACTCCTGCCGGGACAGTTTTAATGCAGTTTATATTCTTGCCCCAATACTGGTATCTCCACATTTTTTTCCTGAAAGCCCCGCTCGCCCAAATAGCCCCGGAATTTTTCCTGCCGTTCTATTTCACCGTGTACCAAGAATATCTTTTTGACCTTGTTCCGCTGGTTGCGGATAAACCCGTATATTTCTTTTCGGTCGGCGTGGGCGGAAAAAGAATCCATGACCTCTACATCGGCCTTTACTTTTTTGTTTACACCAAACAAGCGGAGTTCTTTTGCGCCGTCGCGCAATTTGCCGCCCGGCGTATAAGGGGCGCAGTAGCCCACGATGAGGATGGTCGTTTTTTTGCTGCCGATATTATTGAAAATATGGTGCTTCACCCGCCCTGCATTGGCCATGCCGGAAGAACTGATGATGATGCACGGGCGCCGTGAACTGTTGAGCTTTTTGGAGTCGCTGACCTCTTTGATATAGTGCAGGTTGTTGAAGCCGAAGGGGTTGGGGTCTTTGAGCAGGTAAGAGCTCAATTCGGCATCGTAGCACTCAGGGTGCGCCCCGAAAATGGTCGTAGCGTTCACCGCCAATGGGCTGTCCACATAGACCGGGATACGGGGTAGGCGGCCTGCCGTTTCCAGTTGGTCCATGATGTAAACGATCTCCTGCGTGCGGCCGACGCTGAAGGCCGGGATGATGAGTTTTCCTCTTTTCACCACACAGGTTTCGTGGATGATGCGGAGCAAGCGCTCTATTTCTTTGGGCGCTTCTTCGTGTTCCTTGTCGCCGTAAGTAGATTCGCAGATGAGGTAGTCCACGGGGTCCATGATCTGCGGGTCGCGGAGGATAGGGCGGTTGGGGCGGCCGATGTCGCCCGAAAAACCGACCGTCGTCAGGCCTCCGTTTTTGTTTTTTATGCTCAGGTGGACAGTAGCGCTGCCGAGGATGTGGCCTGCGTCGCGGAAAGTGATTTTCAGGCCGGGGCGTATATCGAAAGTTTTTCCGTAGCCATAGGTGACGAAGCGGTCCATGGTCTGTTTCACATGGTCTTTGTTGTAAAGCGGCTCTCGTCTTTTCTTTTTGTTTTTGTGCCTTTTGTTCCAGCTATGGGCGTCCCGTTCTTGAATAAAAGCACTGTCGAGCAGCATGATGGCACAGAGGCTGCGGGTGGCGTGGGTGCAATGGACCAAACCTTTGTAGCCGTCTTTTATCAGCTTCGGAAGCCGCCCGCTGTGGTCAATATGGGCATGGGAAAGAATAACGCAGTCCACTTCTTTTGGGTCAAATTCCCAGGTAGAATTGAAGTCGTCCATCTCTTCGTCGTGCCCCTGGTAGAGGCCGCAATCGAGCAATATTTTGAACCCGTCGTCGAGGGTTATGAGGTGGGCGCTCCCCGTGACCTGCCTTGCTGCTCCGCAAAATTTTACTTTCATGGTGTAGTTTTGAATTGTTGAGTTTTGTCCGAAGCGGCCCCCGTGGAGAGTTGCCTTGAATTCGGAAATGCTTATTTACGGGGCAAGTTACTAAACCGCAGGGGACACAGAAAAACACGGGGCAGGGAAAAGGCCCTTTGCGCCTATGCCTTGACAGCGCACACCGCTGGTTGCTCATTGCCGGCCACTTCACTTGAATTCCAAACTGTACGCTTGGCGTTTCTCGGTGGGCTTGTTCCATTTGGGGCCGTTTTTGAGCAGGCGGATGGCTTCTTCCTCGCAGCCGTGGCCGAGGGAGCGGAGTATTTCAAAATTATAGGGAGTGCCGGTGTCGTCTATTTTAAAGGTAAGGACCACTTTGCCCATGATATTGGAATCTATGGCTACTTGTGGTTTGTGGAGGTTTTCTTGAATGTATTTTTTGTATTTTTTAAACCCCACTTTGGGCTTGTAAACGGGGGCCTTCGGTTTTTTTGCCTTCTTTTTTCTGCCAAGTTTGGTCACTGCCACCTCCGATAGTTCGGCACCTTCTTCTAGTTCGATTTCCATAAACCGATCTCCTTTTACCTGCACCCGCTGTGTGTCGTAGCCCGTATAGCTGACCAGCAGTTCGGGGTTTTGGGAGGGGGATTGGATGGTGAAATGTCCGTCGAGGTCGGTGACCGTCCCCTGTCCGGTACCCTTGACGACCACGTTGGCAGCAATGAGCGGGTCGCCGTATTTATCGGTTATCCGGCCTTTGATTGTTTGCGGCGCCGGGGCAGCGGCCTTGTCGCCGGCCTTGATCCCGTCGGTAAAATAACGGGCCGCTTCGTCTCTTGGCGCAGGCATGGCCTTGGCTTCCTTTGCGGTCTCCCCCGCTGTCGCCAAGCTTTCGGTTTCCTTGTTTTCTGCCGCCGTCATTTTTCTTTTTTCGGCCAAACCGGCAGTTGGGGCATAGGCATTGTCCGCTCTTTTATTTGCGGAAGCGAAGCCTTCGTCTTTTGCAACCTGAGGTTTGTTGGCCCCTGGGCCAGCTTCTGTTTTGGGCGGCGGCGGGGCAATTTTCACTGCTGGCGGGGCAGGGGCAGGGCTTTCTTTTTTAAGTGAAATATTGGCTGTGTATTCTGGCTTTTCATCCGTTTTTTTATTCAAACCTATTGGTTCGGAAGTGGCCGTTTCATCATTTGTATTTTTATTTAAATCAATAATTTTGGAATTGCTTGCCAGGTTTTCTGTTTTTTCCTTGCCGGTTTTGGCTGCCTCGTCCACCAGGCCCATCGTTTTTTCATTGCCGTCAAAAGAGCGGAAAACAAGCCAAGCCCCCAACAGCAAAACGCCTGCCGCGGCGATTCTCGCCAAATAAAAAACAGTCCGTTTATTCTGTTTCTTTCCAGTCCGCTTCCGCAAATCTGCTTTCAGTTTCGTTACCGAACGGGCGTGGTCGGCTTCTGGCCTGTTGCGGTAGCCTTCCAGTGCATCGGCCAAAAAAGGGTCTTCCTTGGCCAGTGCCTCCAGCGAACGTTCATCGCTGCGGGTGGCCGCACCGCTGATCCAGCGGTTTAAAAAATATCGCCAATTTTTAGAATTATCTGCCATCAATCATTATTCGTTGTTTGTATTCTGCCCATGCAGTTCCGCAAGTTCCGCCGCCCGTTTTGGATGTTCGAGCGCACCCGGCCCAGTTCTTCGCCCCGTTCTTCGGCTATCTGTTTATAAGATTTTCCTTCATAATAAAACTCCTTGACGCAGGCAAGCTGCTGTGGCGGCAGTTTCTTCAAACAGTCGTTCAGCGCCTTTTCCCCGCCATCCGTTTCGAAGTCATCAATGGGATGCACTACCCCGGCCGAATGCACAACGGCAGCCTGTGCGGAAGGGCTCATGTCGTCAAAGGAATCGGTCAAATTCTTTTTCCGCAACTTCATCAGGCAATGGTTTTTTGCCAAAACATAAAGCCACGGGCGAAACTGCCGGATGTCGTGCGTCTTGGCCTTTATTACCAAGATTTCAAAAATATCCATCACCGCGTCTTCTGCCAAAGCGGTGTTTTTCAGGTATTTCAAACAAAGCCCAAAAACGAGTTCCGTATATCGCTCGAACAAAATGCCAAGCTGCAACAGTTCGCCTGTGGACTGGTACTGCCCGACCAGTTCCTCGTCTGTTTGCTTGGTAGTATGTCTGCGAAATCGTTTCAGCATGGCCGGTTGTAAAGGAAACAATATTCCCGTTCGTTTGAAAAATCAAACATAAATAAAAAAAAGCGCTTGCTTGGGTTTACGGCAAGTAATCGCATTTTACATAGACCTAAAAAAGGTGGGCCCTCTATTGTCCAATATCTAAAGCCTTAAAGCGGAACTGCCCAGGTGCTTAAAACCCGGCATCATTTTACAGGCCAAAAGGAGCGACGAAAACCAGCTCCGTTTTTTTTCTTGTCAACATTGTAGCCATTGCGACGTATCCCAATATCAAGTTAAACTAATCCAAATACATTTGTTCTCACCCTGTAAGTTCGCAAACCGATCTGCTCACATCCGTTCATAAACAATCTGAAACCATGAGTTTTGATTTAAAAAATTTTATCAAGTCTTTGACCGGTCCCAACCGAAAAGGGCCATCTTACCCCGAACTGCCATACGTTTCCCCTACCGGTGAAAGTGCCATCAACGGCCTTTACATAAAAGGCGATGCGGCCGGCAACCCGCTGCTCAAAATCGGCTTGAACGAGGGCTACGATTGGGTAGAGTCCATCCAAGAAAAACTGACAAAACTGAACGGCGAAAAAGAAACCGACTACGACCTCATTATTGTCGGAAGCGGCGCCACGGGCTTTGCGGCTGCCAACCGGGCACACGAACTCGGCATCAGCTATTTGGTGCTGGAATCGGAGCGGTTTGCCAACGTGATCCAGAATTTCACGAAAGGGAAATTCCTCTTTGCCGAACCAACGGCGATGGAACAAAAGGGCAGCATTTGGTTTGAAGAATGCGACAAGCAGGTACTCTTGGACAAATGGGAAGAACACCGGCAGAAGATCAACCTCAACCTCCACGAATTTGAAAAAGTAGAGGACATAAAAGGCGCGGAGGGGCATTTTGAAGTAATCACGGCAAAGGGCAAATACACCTCCAAACTGGTGCTGCTGGCCATCGGCAAATCGGGCAACCCGCGCAAGGCAGGCGTTCCCGGGGAGGCCGAATACCCCGATAAAATTTATCATTTTTTGGCCGACCCCACTGTTTATGACGGCAAAAACATTTTGATTTACGGAGGGGGCGACGTGGCCTGCGAGGCCGCCCTGGCTTTGTGCGACACCAACAAGGTGACGATGGCCACTATTGACAAAAAATTTGTTTATCCTAAAAAAAGGAATGCCGATGCCATCCTCGCCAAAGTGGAAGAGGGCAAAATAGACCTCCATTTCGACACCCGGCTGCACCGCATCGAAAAAGATAAAATCGAACTGCAAAACCAGCAGACCGAAAAAACAAGCCAACACCCCAACGATGTCGTTTTTGAAATGATCGGGGCCATCCCGCCCGTCGGGTTTTTCAAAAAAGTGGGCATCACGATGGACAATGCCTGGGCCGGCAACAAGGTGCTTGCTGTCATCATGGCGCTGTTGGCCATGATCGGGGTCAGCCTGTGGGCTTACCATACCGGCATGAACAGCACAGGCCTGACGGCCAATCTCGGGGCAGGGCTTTTCATTGCTGCGATGGGCGCACTGGTCGCTTTTGGGATGAAGGGCAACCGCTATGCTTGGCTTTCGTTTACCCTCGTGCTCAGTTACGTCATCTATGCAGCCAAGACGAGTTCGCCGCATTTTCCTTTCCATTGGATCGGCAAAGACCGGATTGCGGCGTTTTTGAGCAGCGGTATTTTTGGCTCGTTTGTGCCCGATGCCGTGGCCTCGTTCAAAGGGGCGCCTTCCTTTTGGTACTCCGCACTTTATACTTTTTTGGTTTTGTTTTTTGGAATAAAAGCGATGAAGCGCTGGGGCATTGACCGCAAAGACCCCTATCAGGTCAAGCGGTACATCTCGATCATGGCCTTTCAGTTGATATTTTTTATCGTCGTCAACATGGTGCTGTCCACCCTGATCGGCCAGTACTATTGGCGGGGCTGGGGGCTTTACCAGCCGTTCCCCCTGTTTTTCAATACCTTCTTTTGGTGGTATCCCGGCGACCCTGCTTCCATAAAATGGTTTTTCATCGGCTTTGGGCTGCTGCTGACTTTCATCGCCATCCCCTTGTTCGTCCGTTTTCACGGCATGAGGTTTTGCACTTGGGTCTGCGGCTGCGGTGGCCTCGCCGAAACATTTGGCGACACCTGGCGGCACCTGGCACCCAAAGGCCCCAAGTCCCGGAAATGGGAATTTACCGGCCCGATCATCCTCATCTGGGCGTTTATCAGCTTGGCCATCGTTGCCTTCCTGTTCGGGACGGACGGCAACAATATGATCTGGAAGAGCTACGATTACCTGGTTGATTTCTGGATGGTGGCGGTGATACCTATCGGGCTGTACCCGTTTTTTGGCGGGAAGGTCTGGTGCCGATATTGGTGCCCCCTGGCACATTATATGAAGCTGTTGTCGAAGTGGTACGGCAAGCTCGCCATCACCTCCAACGACAAGTGCATCAGTTGCACGCAGTGCTCTAAATACTGCCAAGTGGGCGTTGATGTGATGGCTTTCGCCAAAAACCAGGAGCCCTTCGACAACACCAATTCTTCGTGCATCCACTGTGGCATCTGCATCACCGTTTGCCCGATGGATGTGCTGCAATTTGAAACCAAGCCGAGCGGCGGGTTTGTGGCGGAGGGGAACGTGAAGCTGCTGAAGAAGTAGCCGTATGAATTTTTGGGCAGGCTCATAAGTCAATTTTTTTTAAAAAAACAATCTCCCCCAAAACCCTTATTTTTGTAAAAAATGCAATCAAAGAAATGCAGCGCACAACTTTCAAAATATCAGGGGCAGAAATAAACGCCCAATTGTTGGACAAAATAAAAAACCTGTTCACGGGGGAGGGCAAGGACTATGAAGTGGTGGTTTCGGTACATCCAAAAGGGAGTGCCAAAAAGGAAAGTCCGGGCAGGCTCGCCGACCGTTTCGAGGCTGCTTACCAACAATGGAAATCCGAGACCGCCCTGCTGTCGAGCGGTACGGCCTTGGTGACGCACCCTGCCTATTTGGAAATAATGGAAATGGGCGAAGCGGTCGTCCCGTTCATTTTGATAAAACTAATGGAAGACCCGCACCACTTGTTTTATGCCCTTTTTAAAATAACGGGCGAAAACCCCGTCCCCAAAAAACATGCGGGCAACCTGTCCCAAATGACAGCCGACTGGCTGGACTGGGGCAAGCGACAAGGCTATTTAAGTTGATGAAAAGTAACTGTTTAGCACCCCTCGAATCCCGAAGGGATTGAATGTGAATAGCCCCGGATGCAATCCGGGGAAAAGATGTAAAGGTGGGCGGCAACCCCGAAGGGGTTGAATGTGAATGGCAATATTCAACCCCTTCGGGGTTGTCGCCCACTTTTACGGCTTTCCCCGGATTGCATCCGAGGCTATTCACATTCAATCCCTTCGGGATTCGAGGGGTGCTAAACAATTACGATGAAAAAACAATGAATCCCCTCAAAGCGACATGGTAAACACATTTTTTTGAAACACATAGGGACATAGGACACATAGATATGCGCCTCCGGCGCCGTGCCTTATGCGCCGAAGGCGCAAAAACTATGTGTCCTATGTCCCTATGTGTTTCAAAAAAATGTGTTTACCATGTCGCTTTGAGGGGATTCAAAACAATTCCTTTCCCTCCCTGCTTTTCCAAATTCAGAAGACTCACCTTTTGAAGTGACCAGTACGGCACGGGCGAATACAATTGCATTGCTTGGGCAATGGAAAAAACCGACCGGAATTACTGGGTACAACCAGCAGGTTTTTTTTATTGGCCGCCCGGCCTCCCACGGGAGGAAACCTTGGATTCGTTCGTCCTTCTGTTCAGGTCAGAAGGTTTTGAAATATGCAACGATGGCCTTTGGGAACAGGGCTTTCAAAAAATCGCCATTTTTGTGAAAGATGACTTGCCCACACATGCAGCCCGCCAGTTGTCCGACGGAAATTGGACGAGTAAGCTGGGGGTTTTGGAAGATGTCCGCCACT
This sequence comes from Bacteroidota bacterium, assembly GCA_011321935.1. Classification (GTDB taxonomy): domain Bacteria; phylum Bacteroidota; class Bacteroidia; order Chitinophagales; family Saprospiraceae; genus UBA6168. The sequence goes on from DROJ01000192.1 coordinate 9,813, forward strand.
CCCTTCAAGCCATTTCCGGTGGTCTTTATGGTGAGGTGTCAGTATTTATGAAACGGGCGGTATGAGGATGTTGATGTCTAAAATATAAGCAGCCAAGTATTTGTCCCACTATCAAATGGCAGTACTTTAGAGGTGTGCCCGTCTCTCTCATGCCCCCACCAACTCAAACCCAAAAAAATACTCCACCCCCCGTTTTCCTTCTACCCCTTTTTTAAGCCTTGAGGCTGTCTCATAAGTCGGAATTTACTAATTTTTTGAGTCCACTCCGAAATTTGATTTGGAAGATATATGTCCTACCCGACTTTTCGGAGCGGACTCAATTTTTTTTTAAAATTTAGTATAGCTGTTTTTTACTTGAAATGAGTGTTTTAAAAAACAAAGTAGATTTAATTTTTTCAAAAGTGACTTATGAGACAGCCTCAAAAATTTGTTTGGCCATTATTTTATAAAAACATATAGCGGTAAGAAAAGTCATTTATATTACGGCTGTCTATATCCGCATTTAAATAGTTTTTAAATTCCCTTTCCCTTGCTTTCGACCTGCCTGTATAGTTGAGTTTATATATTTTTAATGTTATTTCAGCGCGTTCTTTATCAGCATCGGAGATGCCGTCGCCTTTTCTTGTTTCTATTTCAAAAGTGCGGAAATTAAAAATGAAATATTTATTGAAATCATAATCATCCTCATCGGGTTTGAGCAGTTTTATATCAAATTTATTTCCTTTTTCTTGACAAAAATGACAAGCGACAAATAAATTTGCCCACATATAAACCAGTTCAGGAAACATGCCCAAAGCCTTTGGCCGAAAATGTTCGACGGTCTCTTTAATAAGCCCTTGTCCCATTGGAAAGCCATCGCAAAACGAGCAATGATCGGCTGTCATTTTTTTTAATAATGGAAGTAATAGGTGGTTGACCTTCTCTTTTTTATATTGTTTCCAACTGAACTTGTATTTTGGGTTTTTGCCAAGTTTGTCCACATATTCTTTTCCCCATTTTTTCCAGTTTTTGTCCAGCCAATCAGGAGCCTTTGGCCGATTAATTTTCATCATAACTAAATTCTTTTTGGGTGATCCTTTTTATTTGCCTTAATTCATGGCCGATGATCTGCTGCACTTCTATACCTTCTTTTAATAGCTTGTTTACCAATGTTGTAAACTCTTTTTTATCAATTGTTTTTCCTGCAAATATATCATCCCTCATTTTATAAAAATCATCCAATTGTTGTTCTGTTTCCAAACCGAATCGCTCCTCCACATCAAATATTTCGTCCAATATATAACTATAACTTTTACCGGTTTCAGAAAGGACGGGCGGCTTGCAAGTAGAAACCCCATGCTCGTCCAAAACCAATTTATATATCCAGGCACCGTCAACGGAATTGACCACAAAAGGGGAATGGGTAGAAATAAATATCTGCGCATTGGGCAACAGCTTTTGCATGATGGGCAATATTTTCATCTGCCATTTTGGGTGCAGGTGGATTTCTATTTCATCCAAAAACAATAAAATATTTCTCTGTAAAATGGGCGTATTGTTTTCCCACGGAAGTCGGTCCAAGCGCATCAATAAATCCCCCAGCCAACTGATGATTGATTTTAGGCCGTCCGGCAAAACATCAAAATCGAGGGCAGTCCCATTTTTTCTCAAAACAATATCTGCAGGTTCGGTTTCCAATTCAAAACGGACATCTTCTTTCATCAATTCACTGATTACATTTTCGAGGCTTGCGATATTTTGGCGGTAGCCTTTGGCAGCTTCTGTTTTATTGTTTTGATTGGCGATGGCTTCTTTGGCGATCATATTGGCGAGCCATTGGTTGACCTGGTTTTTTATGGTTTTGTTGAAAACGAGGGATTCGTGGAGCGGGTTGGTATTTATTTCTTTTATGGTTTCGACTTTGGTGTGGGAAATATTCCGATTGCCTGAATAGGCAAAGCAAGCATAGTCTAAACTGGGGGAAATATCCTTTGATTGAGAAGCAGCTAAAACAAGTGATTTGTATAAACCAAAGCCAAGATGCCCCACATGCTGGATACCATCACGATCTGATTGAAAATTTGTGCCGAGCAAACTATAAGTGTCTCCATTGCAATTTACTTTTATAAAACTATCTTTTATATCATGGAAACGCTTTAGCATATCACCTATTTGAGAGTCAGGCGTAAAAGCCGCCGCCAAGGCATACAACAAGGTACTCTTCCCGCTCCCGTTCGGCCCCGTAAAAACATGCACCTCCGCCTTCTTCTCCGTATTGGGGACAGGTTGGAACTCAATCGTCTCCTCGGCGAAGGGGCCCACATTTTTCAGGTCTATTTTTTCAATCCTCATGATAAATGTTTGAAAATCATTTCATTAAAATAAATGATAGCAAATATAGCCGGAAAGGTAGAATAAATGGCAAAAGGATGGGCGGGCGTCAAATTTTGTCCTTTGCATCGAAGTGTCTCAAAAAAAGGCAGCCATCAAAAACGGCCACTATGTCAGTTGGCTTTCCCTAAATCCAGTCGTTATGTCATGCAAAATTGCTCCTTTTCCGCCATTTCGCCCCAATCCCCCACATGGAACGCCAATTGATCCCCCTTTTTTGAATTTTCAAAATAAATTTTCTAACAAAAAAAATTATAGTTATGAGTTTGATCAAATTTTTTCCAGCACCAGTAGCCGCCACCAAGCCAGTCAACGCTTTTGACAACTTTTTTGGCGATTTTTTCAGGGACGAATATCCCGTTTCTTTTTACAACGGCCTGCAAAAAAGCCCAGCCGTCAATGTGGTCGAAACCGACGATGGCTACCGCATCGAAGTAGCTGCCCCCGGACTCGACAAAAAGGATTTTGAAGTAAAAGTGGACAAGGACTTGTTGACCATTTCTGCCCACAAAGAAGTGGAAAACGAGACCACCAACGAGAAGTACACCAAAAGGGAGTTCAGCTACACCGAGTTTGCCCGCAACTTCCATCTGCCTGAAACAGTTGACCCCAACGCCATCAGCGCCGATTACAAAAACGGCATCCTCAACGTGACCTTGGCCAAGAAGGAAGAAGCGAAACCCGTACCTCCAAAGACGATCAAGATCAAGTAAGAGCAGAGATTGAGAGTTTGAGAGAGTGAGAGTTTGAGAGAGTGAGAGTTTGAGAGAGTGAGAGTTTGAGAGAAAAAATGAAATTTATTTTTCTCACAAACCCTTGGTTTTCAAGCCTGTCGGAAACATGTTCCGGCAGGCTTGATTTTTTTTTGGGCAATGCCCGAACATTCCAAAACCTGCCCACATTAGTATTCACATCACCCCGTGCGAAGCCAAGCCCCAGATGCCAAAAATTAAATAACACAATTAACCTTAACTGGTTAGTTAATAGGGTTTTAGGTGTTTATTCATGGGGTCAAGACTTGTTCTTGACCTCTTTTTTTTTGCCCAGTTATAGAGTTTTGAGTTTTGGAGTTGTTGGGTTTTGAGTGAGGCTGCTCCTACCGATCTGCCAATTCCATCCACCGCATTTCCTTTTCTTCCACCGTGCTTTCCAGCACTTTCAGTTCTTTCGACAGCTTTTCAATATCGGCTACCGAAATGCCCGTTTTGGCGAAAGCCTGATGAATAGCTTGCTTGCGTTTTTCGAGCGCTTCGATGTCGCGTTCGAGGCGTTTGAGTTCGTTTTTTTCTTTGTTGGTGAGGCCAGAGGCGGTGCGTATTTGCGGAGCGGAGGGCTTCTCTGATTTTGGTTTTTCCTGCTGGCGTTGGTGGCGTTCTTTTTCCAGTTGCTGGGCGCGGTACTCCATGTAGCGGCCATTAAAATCTTTTACTTTTCCATCGCCCTGAAATACAAAAAGGTGGTCGCAGAGCTTGTCGAGCAGGAAGCGGTCGTGGGAGACGATGAGCACGCAGCCGGGGAACACCATCAGCCATTCTTCGAGGATGTTGAGGGTGATAACGTCGAGGTCGTTGGTCGGCTCATCGAGGATGAGGAAGTTGGGGTTGCGCATCAAAACGGAGAGCAGGTAGAGCCGCCGCCGCTCCCCGCCGCTGAGTTGCGACACATAGACCCGCTGCTGTTCGCGGGTAAAAAGGAAGCGTTCCAAAAGGGTTTCGGCGGTGAGCTTGCGGCCCTTGTCCATCGGGATGTACTCGGCAATGTCGGTGATAAAATCGAGGACGCGCTTGTTGCCTGCGTCCGATTGCGAACTTCCGTTCGCTGTACTTAGGCCATCCTGCGAGTAGTAACCAAAAACGACCGTTTCCCCGATCACCACTTTCCCCGCGTCGGGGCGTTCCTCTCCGGTGAGCATACGGAGGAAGGTTGATTTGCCGACGCCGTTTTTGCCGACGATGCCGACCCGCTCGCCTTTTTTGAACTTGTAATGAAAATCTTCGATGATCTTCACCTCGCCGTATGCCTTGCTGATGTAGTGGAGTTCGAGGATTTTGCTGCCCAAGCGCTGGCCTTTTATTTCGATCTGGATTTCGTCGTTTTCGGTCTTTTGGTGTGCCTTTTCTTTTATTTCATAAAATCGGTCGGTGCGGGCGCTCGACTTGGTGGTGCGGGCCTTTGGCATCCGGCGCACCCAAGCCAGTTCCTTCTTGTAGAGCTTTTTTGTTTTGTCCAGAACGACGGCCTCATTGTCTCTCCGCAATGCTTTTTTTTCCAAAAAATCGGCGTAGCCGCCCGTGTATTTATAGAGCTTGCCCCTGTCCAGTTCGAGGATGTTGGTGCAGACATTTTGCAGGAAATAGCGGTCGTGCGTCACCATGAACAGGGTGATGTTCTGCTGCGAAAGATAGACCTCCAGCCATTCGATCATGTCGAGGTCGAGGTGGTTGGTCGGCTCGTCGAGTATCAAAAATTCCGGCTCGTCAATGAGCAGTTTGGCCAGTGCCAGCCGCTTTTTCTGCCCGCCCGAAAGGGTCGAAACAGACTGCTCCAGATCGGTGATTTTAAACTTGAACAATATCTCTTTTGCCTTCGCCTCGAAGTCCCAAGCCTTCAGGTCGTCCATGCGGGAAAGGGCGGTTTGCATATCGGCCACATCGTCGGGATGGAGCATGGCATGTTCGTATTTTTTTACGGCCTGCACCATTTCGCTGTCGCTGTCGAAGAGGGCTTCGAGCGCATTGTGGCCATCATAAAAATCGGGGTCTTGCTCCAAATAACCGATACGGATGTCTTTTTTGAAAAGCACTTTGCTGGTCGCTCCCTCGCTCGGCTCCATGCCGGCGATCACCCGCATCAAGGTCGTTTTGCCGCTGCCGTTTTTGGCAATGAGCGCCACCTTCTCCCCCTTGTTTATCTGGAGGGAAATGTTCTGGAACAGCACTTTTTCGCCGTAGCTGCGCGATACGTTTTCGAGAGTCAGGTAGTTCACTTTTGATAGAAATTGGAAATTAGGAAATTGGAAATTGGGAGGGGCAAATGTATGCTTTTTTCACAGCGGTAACTTATACTGGACCATGACTAGGTTTTTCCGAGGGTTCGGGAAAACCCATCATGGTCCAGTATAAGTTATAAACCCCTCCCGGTTTTATATTTTAAAAAAACCGTGATATATTTGTCACTGATTTAGTGTAGTATTACAAAAAACAGTTCTGGCATCCGAAGCGGCCCATATCCTCCAGTTTTTGAACTCACCTGCAAACCCGTTATTTTTGCCGGTAGGAAGAAACACAACAGCGAAGGCCTCCCGCCAGTCGAGAAAACACGATGAACAAACAACAAACAACCTTTCCTTCTATACTGAACCTTTTATGGGCATTGCTGCTGTGCAGCATCGGTTTCGCCCAAAGTCCCGGTCAAGAATTGGTTTACGAGCCACCGCCGTTGGCAGTCGAATTTGTCCCGCCATCCGGTTTTTATGCCGATTCGGTAAATGTGCAGATCCTTTCGCCCGGCGCAAAAATCTACTTTACCACCGACGGCACCGAGCCGCGCATCATCCCGCAGCACCGCTACTCCACCCCCTTCCCTGTTACCAAAACGACCGCCGTCCGCGCCATCGCCGTGATGACGGGCGAGGAGAGCCACGTTTTTTCGGCCACCTATTTCATCAACGAACCGGAGTCGAAACTGCCCGTAGTTTCAGTGTCCATTTCGCCGCATCTGCTGTTCGACCCGGTGAGGGGTTTGTTTAAAAAAGGGGAAAATGCAGTTGATTCGATCTGGTACAAGCCGGGGGCCAATTTTTGGAGCAGGCGCGAGCTGACCAGCAATTTTGAACTCTTTGAAACGAACGGGAAATCGGTCTGGGAAAACGAAACTGGCTTCCGCCTTTTTGGGGGCATGAGCCGTTTGTTCCCGCAAAAGTCCATCAGCGTGGTGGCCCGCAGCCGCTATGGCGACAAGCGCATCCGGCACAAGGTTTTTGGAAAAAAAGGTTTGAAAAAATACAAGTTTTTGGTGCTGCGCAACAGTGGCAGCGACTTCGGCAAAACCCATTTCCGCGATGCCCTGATGACCCACCTTGTCAGGAAATGGGACCTCGACATGCAGGACTACCGCCCCGCCCAAGTTTATATAAACGGCCAATATTGGGGCATTTACAACCTCCGCGAAAAGGTGAACCGGTACTTCATCGCCTCCCATTACGACGTGGACAAGGACAGCATTGACCTCCTCGAACACCGGCTCAACCGCCACAACGGCAGCACTGCCCACTACCGCAAGCTGCTCCGTTTTTTAAAAGACAACGACCTCTCCGACCCCGTCAACTATGCCTACGTGAAATCGCAGATGGAGGTCAACAACTTCATTGACTACCAGATCGCTCAAATCTATTTCGACAACCAAGACGCAGGCGGCAACATCAAATACTGGCGCCCGCAGACCCCCGCCGGCCGCTGGCGGTGGATACTCTACGACACCGATTGGGGCTTCGGCCTCAACGACTCCAAAGCCTACCGCAACAACAGCCTCGACTTCCACACCGAAGCCAACGGACCCAACTGGCCCAACCCGCCGTGGAGCACTTTCATTTTGCGCAAACTACTGGAAAACAGGGACTTCCAAATCGAATTCGTCACCCGTTTTTGTGATTACCTCAACGAAGATTTGCGCGAAGAAGAGGTGCTTTCGACCATCGAAAAATTCTACCACCGGCTGCTGCCGGAAATGCCGAGGCACCTCAAAAGATGGAGATTGAAACGGGAAACATGGGAACAAGAAGTAGAAAAAATGCGCACCTTCGCCAATGCCCGGCCGCGCTACATGCGCAAGTTTTTGAAAGAAAAATTCGACATCGGAGACTCCCGGACAGTGAGTATCCAAATTGACAAGGGCGGCAAAATAATAGTCAACGGGCGCATCAAAGAACGCCAGCATTTTTCAGGAAAATATTTTGAAAAAACGCCCCTCCGCCTCCGCGCCAAGCCCGACCTCGGCTACCGCTTCGTGCGCTGGGAAGGCGAGGGCGTCAACTCCTCCTCGCCCGAACTGCTGCTCGAACTCACCCGCCCCATCTGGGACATCCGCTGTGTATTTGAAAAATTCGAGCACCCGCTGGCGGGCAAGATCATCATCAACGAAATAAGCTGCAACAACCGGCAGAGCAAGGACTGGCTGGAGATTTACAATAATTCAAAAGAAAAAGTCAACCTGCAAGGCTGGGTACTCACCGACCGCAAAAACAAGTTCAAATTCCCAAAATACATCCTCCCGCCAAAGGGCTACGTGGTGGTCTGCGAGGACAGTTCCAAGTTTTTGAAAGTCCACCCAAAGGTACAAAGCCTCATCGGGGGCCTCTCTTTTGGCCTCAACAAACGCTCCGAAACCATCCAGCTTTTCTCGCCCAACACCTCCTCCGTGGACAGTGTGGGCTACGAACTCGAACCGATGGACAGCGTGTTTGCCTACAACCTCCTGCTGCCCAGCCTCGACAACGGCGACCCCAGCAACTGGGAAGTGCTGACCGGCAACGGCTCGCCCGATGCCGCCAACCAATATTACCTCAGCAGCAGCATCCAAGCAAAAAGGGAACTCTGGATGCAGATCGGCGGGGCGCTCGGCGTGGTGTTCCTTTGTTTGATGCTGTTGTGGCTGCGGAAGAAGAAGGTTTTATAAATGGGCGTTGTTTCCCCACCTCCTCATCCAGTCATGGTGTTTTGATAAAAAAAGATTAATTTTGGTGAAAATTCTTTTATATGAGCATAGCATTAGACAGCCGTATAACGCATAACCCAAAAATAAAAGGGGGCAAACCTTGCATCGCCGGACGGCGCATATCTGTTCAGGATATTGTCATTTGGCACGAACGCTTGGGCAAGGGCATTGATGAAATTGCCGCTGAATATGACCTTTCAATTAGCGACATATATATAGCGCTGGGCTTTTATTATATGAACCGGAAAATAATAGACCGATCTATTAAAGAAGATAAAATATTTGTTGAAGCGCTAAGGAAAAACACTCCGTCCGTTCTTCAGGCAAAACTAAAGTCTCTTGGTGACTCCAATTAAATATTATACGGACGAACACATTTCAAAAGCTATTATTAAAGGCTTGCAGGCAAGGGGCGTTGATGTACTTTCTTGTCAAGAAGCGGGCATGCGGACTGCTTCTGATGAAGAGCATTTGGCTTTTGCAAATGAAAATGGCAGGGTCATTTTCACTTATGATGCTGATTTCATCCGCTTACATACCGATGGCTTTGAACACGCCGGAATTGTATATTCTTCAAAACAGGGTAATATTGGTGAGCAAGTCCGTAACCTGAAATTAATTGCGGCTGTTTTGACAGCGGAGGAAATGGTGGGACAAATTGAATTTATTTAATCACCCCTCCCCCTCATCCAGCCACCTCTTGGACTTCCCCGAATTTCATTGGCTCACATACAAGGTTTTGGAGCATAAAAAAAGGCCTCCCCCCGCAAAAGCGGGACAGAGACCTGCGAGAATCAAACATCACGTATCTTCCTACGATATATGTCGTGATGTGTGTCCTTAAAGAAATCAGTATGAAAAAACCCGTTATAACTTAACTCGTAAAAAAGTGAATTCTACCTGAACAAAGCAGGCATTTTTCGTCCAATTACCAATCATTTTTTTCTCCGTGCCTGCTCTGTGCGGGGAGGTTTTTATCCATGTGCGGACTTAAAACCAGTGTTTAAAAAAAGGGGTAGAGCGGTCTGTTCATTGTGTGCTTGTTTAATGGTTGCCCCGGTAGTGTTTCATAATGTGAGGAGCAACCGCACATGTATCTTTAATCAGTGATTGTCATAATGTTGCATAGACGCCCTCTCTCAAACTCTCAAATTCTCAAACTCTCAAATTCTCAAACTCTCATTCTCTCATTCTCTCAAACTCTCATTCTCTGGTCTGGAAAAAGCTGGTGCTTGGGGATACCGGCAGAAACCTGCACAGCATCCCCAGCCCAGTTCCAAACTATTTCCCATGGCTATGTTAAATCTTTTGGGCATCCACCTTAAGAGCTTGTTGGGAGTTTGGCTTCCGGTGAAAAAATGTCTCTTTCCTGCCTGCCGGCAGGCAGGTTTGATGATACTTTGTTGGAAAATTAGTCACGTAGCCCCGCTATGCTTCTAATTTTCCGCCTCGTCTCATCAAACCTGCCTGCCGGCAGGCAGGAAATAGGCACTTTTTCCCTCGAAATCCAAACTCCCAACAAGCTCTAAGTGACTGGTTTTGAGAATGTGTTTTTTATGAAAACCCATTTCTCTGGTTTGCCCATAAATCTTCAGGTTTTGGAATTGGCAGCAGGTCGTTTCCTGCCCCTCGTTGCAAAAGTTTGAGAAAGAAAGCTGGCGGCTTTACAGCCGCCAACTTTTATTATAATAGACACACGCTCTCTCAAGTTGTTAGCTCATTGTATGTTTGGTTGATTGGTAGTTGTTAGTTGCTAATGATTGGTTGTTGGGTGTTGTTAAACAATTAACAACCAACAATCAACAACCATATATTAATTCATTTTGGCGACACTGTTTACACTTCCTTCCTGCTTCTCTTTATACTTGCTGAAAGTGTACATTCCCTTTCCGGCCACGGCCTTGTTGTCAACAAATTGGCAGTCATTTACGATTGGCTTGGTTTCCCCGTCAATGTCCATGTTGAAGATAGCCCCGCCCCGCAGGAATGCCTCGTTGTTGGTAAACGTGCAGCTATAAATCTTAGGGCTGCTCTCGCCCTGCCCGCCGTAGTTGCAGATGGCGCCGCCGTAGTTCCCTTTGTTGCCAGTGAAAGTACAATTGGTAAAAGAAGGGTTGGCTTTTCCGTCGTGGCGGCCATCGTTGAAGATGGCGCCACCGTCGAGGTTGGCCGAGTTGTGCAAGAATTTGCAGTTGCTGAAGACCGGGCTGCATTCGCCCCGCCGCCCGTTCACATAAACGGCCCCTCCGTCGCGGGCAAAGTTGTTTTGAAAAACACAGCTTTGGATGATGGGCTGGGCGTTTTTGTCTTTCGAGCCTTTTAGGTAAAGTCCGCCGCCGCACCTCTCTTTGTCGCCCGAAGGCCCTGCCCCGTTGGCATTCCCGTCGGCGATGGTAAAGCCGTCCAATTGGTTGTTGGCGTTGGCGTTTTTGAAAAAGATGACCGTAAAAGAATTGTCTTTCGGGTCAGATTTTGAGCCGATGTTTCCGCTCAGGATGGTTTTATTTGATTGGATGTTCCGCTGCTGCGTTGAGCTTTCGTTTCCGGCAAAGCCGCCAAAGACTTTGACGCCCGTCGGCACCGTAAAGCAAATGCTGCGGTTGCGGTCTTTTGTGGGGTAATAAGTGCCCCGGGCTACCCAAACCTGATCGCCGGGCTGGGCATTGAGCAAAACAGCGGCAAGGTCTCCGGCCGCATTCGACCAAGAAGTGCCCGTGCCCGTTCCGTTTGCTTTCACGTATATAGTAGTTGCAAAAAGTTGAATGCAAAACAAGCCTAGCAATCCCGTGAGTAAGATGTGTCTCATGTTCTAAGTTTTTGTTGGTGTAAGTGTAATGTTGATAGCGTGGCCTATTCTAAGATAGGTCCAACTCACAGGGGGAAGAAAACAGGGTGCTTTAAAAATTTGGTTAATTGGGGCTAAGGGTAAAACGTTCAAAGTTTTTGCCTACGGGCCTTATCCCATAGTTTTAAAATAGGTATGGTGTTGTAGTTCTACTTTGGTTCAAAGGGTTAATTTCTTTTGTGTTTATTTAAGCGCTTCTCTGTTTTTGTTTTTAAAAAAATTGGGTGTCAAAAAAAAGGGTGTGTGTTTGTTCATAAATTCTTGTTGTTCAGTAGCCTTTGTTTGTTTTTTGTTCAAAAGTTTTTGTTTTTAAAAAAATTGGGTGTCAAAAAAAG
>DROJ01000193.1 GCA_011321935.1 Bacteroidota bacterium
ACCTTCCGATTTAGGCGACGTTATTTTTGATGCAGGCGATGCAAAAAAATAGAGCATAGTGGTTCTATTTGACATTTTTTTAAAGAAGCCTGCATTAAAAAGAACAAGCATAAACGGAAGGTTATTATTCGCCGACCCCTAAACAAAATACCCCATCCAGGCCCAACCCAAAAATTCTAAAGCAGTTGTTTTTCATGCAGAAAAACAAATGCTTTTTTTATCGCCATACCATCCCTTGGTTTCCAGCCATTCTCGGTTTGATATTTTGAAAGTGTAAAATTTTGACACCTTAATAGTAAGGTATAAAACGGGAAACAATTCAACCTTTTTCGCCGCCCCGCTAAACCTTGATCTTCAAAACAATACACTTTTAAATTTCATTAAACCGAGAACAGCTACTTTATTTCACATAAAAAATTTTAATTATGAAATTACAACTACTACTGACCGCATTCTTTTGCGCTTTCCTCTTTTCTGCCAGCAGCCAGATCACTTCTGTCGGCCTCATCGGTACGGCCACCCCCGGCGGATGGGACGTTGATACCAACATGGTGCAGGATGCCGTTGACACCAACCTCTGGACTTTGGACATCACGCTGGTTGCCGGAGAAGCAAAGTTCCGGGCAAACGATGAATGGACCATCAACTGGGGAGAGACTGATTTCCCCACGGGTATTGGTACGCAAGGCGGCCCGAACATCCCCGTCTTTGCAGGCGACTACACCGTCACTTTTAACTCCGGAACGGGCGAATACAATTTTGCGGTAGCCTCCCCCATCGGCATCATCGGCGATGCTACCCCCGGCGGCTGGGACACCGATACCAACATGTACAAGGACACCCTCGAAAACGGTTATTTCGTGATCCTGGACCTCACCGAAGGCGGCGCCAAATTCAGGAAAGACGACAACTGGGATGTCAATTGGGGCTCGGCAGATTTCCCCTCCGGCATCGGCACACAGGGCGGCGACAATATCGAAGTGTCCCCTGCGGGCAAGTACCTCATCACTTTCGATACCATGACGGGCGCCTATAATTTTGAGCCCATCATCGAGTTCAGCGCCATCGGCATCATCGGTGACGCAACGCCCGGCGGCTGGGACACCGATACCGACATGACCCAGGACTCCGGCAACCCCGACCTCTGGCGAACAAATATCACCCTGACCGACGGCGAACTGAAATTCAGGGCCAACCATGCCTGGGACATCAGTTGGGGCGGCACCGACTTCCCTGCAGGCACCGGCGACGCCGCAGGCGGCAACATCCCCGCCACTGCGGGCGATTACCAAGTGACCTTCAATACGGCCACCCTTGAATATGAGTTTTTGGTCATCCGAAACTTCAACACCATCGGCATCATCGGCGATGCTACGCCCGGTGGCTGGGACGAAGATACCGACATGGAACGCAGCCCGACCGACTCGGCCGTTTGGACCCTGAGGCTTATCATGACCGACGGCGAGGCTAAGTTCAGGGCAGAAAATGACTGGGCCGTCAATTGGGGCGCAGGCGATTTCCCATCCGGCACGGCCACTCAGGACGGCGCCAATATCCCCATCCCTGCCGGGGAGTACAATATAACGTTCAACACCATCACGGGCGAATACAGCTTCGATGAAATCATCGTGTTCGGTACAGTGGGCATCATCGGCCCCGCCACGCCCATCGGCAACTGGGACGAAGACGTGGACCTGATAAAAAATGCCGACAACGAAAACCTCTGGGAAATGGGCAGCATGATACTCAGCGAGGGCGAGGCTAAATTCAGGGCCGAAAATGACTGGGCCGTCAACTGGGGCGCCACCGATTGGCCTTCCGGCACCGGCACGCAAGATGGCCCCAATATCCCGATCACGGGCGGCACTTATAGCATTTCTATAAATACCGCAACGGGCGAGTATATGTTTGCCGACCCGGTTTCGAGCAAAGAACAAATATTGTCGCCGGCCTCTGTCAGTGTTTTCCCAAACCCGACCAGCGACCGTTTGAATATTGATGTGAGCAATATTAATTTGCAAGGCGAAGTCAATATTAAAGTAGTGGACATGCAGGGAAAGACTATCATTAATAATACAATGGATGCTAGCGCAATCATGCAGTTGAACGTTGCGGATTTGCCGGTTGGTAATTACTTGCTGCAAATTAATAATGCTGCATATATTATCGGAAAACAGTTCAGCATCGTTAAATAATGTGAAATTGTTTTTTTAATTGATGAGGACAGGCAGCATTCAGGAGGATGTTGCCTGTTTTTTATTAAACAACCATATAGAGTTATCCGGCCCTTTTCATAATCCCGGAGGGATTGAACATGAATAGCCCCGGATGCCTGCCTGCCGGTAGGCAGGAAATCCGGGGATAGGGACAAGGATGGACAACAAGCCCGGAGGGGTTGAATATAAATAGCCGATAGACATTCAACCCCTCTGGGGTTGCCATCCACCGTTACCGTCCTCCCCCGGATTGCATCCGGGGTTATTCATGTTCAACCCCTCCGGGGTTATGTGGCAAGTCATCCGAGATTTTACAGGGCTAAATAAATAACTGAAGTTACGCAGTGCAAGCCCAAAGGGCTTGAATACGAACAGCCCCGATTGAAAATCGGGGTTAAATTAAGGTTTGTGGCACAAGCCTGAAGAGCCTGCCCCGCTCTGCGGGGGCTTGAATTATAAACCCAGACATTCAACCCTTTCAGGGTTGCCACGCCTTCCATTTTTAACCCCGGTTTTCAATCGGGGCTATTCATGTTTAAGCCCTTTGGGCTTTCACTGCGTAACTTCAGTTAATAACATAAAAAAACCTAACTATGAGTACTTACACCCAAATCCTCTATCAAATCGTATTCAGCACTAAAGGACGTGAACGTACCTTAACCAAAAAAAACCGCCCTGATTTGTTCCGTTATATCTGGGGCATTTTAAATAAAAAGAAATGCCATCTATACCGCATCAATGGAGTAGAAGACCACCTGCACATTGTGACCCATATCCACCCGACCATTGCCCCCGCCTACTTGGTGAAAGACATCAAACTGGCGAGTTCAGGTTTTATAAAAGAAAAAAAGCTGTTTGATAATTTTGATGGGTGGCAAGTCGGTTACGGTGCATTTACCTATTCTTTTAGCGCAAAAAACGATTTGATCGAATATGTCAAAAATCAGGAAGAACACCATAAGACCGTAACATATAGGGAAGAATTAATCGCATTATTGAAAGAACATGGGGTGGAATATAATGAAAAATATTTGGAGTAATGGAGGTAGCGATCCCTTCCCCAAGTAACCAATAACCCCGAAGGGATTGAACTTGAATAACCCCGGATGCCTGTCGGTAGGCAGGAAACCCGGGGATAAGGGCAAGGATGGGTGACAAGCCCGGAGGGGTTGAACATGAATAGCCCCGGATGCAATCCGGGGAAAGGATAGGGATGGGCAACAACCCCGGAGGGGTTGAATATAAATAGCCGATAGACATTCAACCCCTCTGGGGTTGCCATCCACCGTTACCGTCTTCCCCCGGATTGCATCCGGGGTTATTCACATTCAATCCCTTCGGGATTACCAGAATTATACCGGGTTGGGATTCTTTCCCAACCCTCATAAAACGAAAATTATATGACCTTTAATTCCATTAATCAAAATCATTCGTAACTATTTACCCCCTATGAAATCCCTCCGAGATTTCAGGATTTGGCAAATAGTTTCAATCATTCATAAATACATTCTTAATTATGCGTTTATCCATCCTATTATTTTTATTAGGTTTCATTTTCATTAACTCAACCTTTGCCCAGGTCATCACCGCCGACCCGGCCTTCCCTCAGGCCAACGAATCCGTCACTATTTTTTTCAATGCTTCGCAGGGCACAGCGGGGCTGGAAAACTGCAATTGCGACGTATATCTGCACACCGGGGTCATCACCAACCTGAGCAATGCACCGAGCGATTGGAAATATGTGGTCACCTCATGGGGCGTGGCCAATGCCGCCTGGAAAATGACGCCGGTGGCCGGGCAGCCCAATATGTATTCCTATACCATAAGCCCGACGATCAGGGATTATTATAATGTGCCTGCCAGTGAAACAATAGAAAAGATGGCTTTTGTTTTTCGGAATGCAAATGGTTCGTTGGAGGGAAAGGACGATGGCGGCGCCGATATTTTTTATGATGTATCCGCAGCAGGAAATCCCTTTTCCGCTAATTTATTATCGCCCACTTCAAATACTTTAATCGTATCGGCAGGCGAAACAATAGAAGTGAGCGCCGCCGCTTCCGAATCGGCAACGCTTACCCTTACCGATAATGGAACACAATTGATACAGACCACCGGCACCTCGCTCGAATATACAATCAATGTGCAGGGCACGGGAACGCACACCGTCGTATTTTCGGCAAATAATGGCGCCGATATAATTACCGAATCTTTTATATACGCAGTGCCGCTGCCGACCGTAACGGAAGGTTTGCCGGCAGGCACAATAAATGGCATTAATTATATAAACGGCAATACCGTTGTTTTATCTTTATATGCGCCGGATAAGCAGCATGTTTTTTTATTGGGCGATTTTAATGATTGGTCGGTCAATACCGATTTTCAATTAAAAAATACGCCCGACGGAAATACTTGGTGGATAGAAATAAACGGGCTGGATGCCGGGGAAGAATATGCCTTCCAATATTTGGTGGACGGGGAAATACGCATCGCCGACCCATATGCCGAAAAAATATTGGACCCCTGGAACGATGGTTTTATTTCCGAAAATATATATCCCGGTTTAAAACCCTACCCTGCCGGGAAAACGGTCGGGATTGTTTCTGTTTTGCAAACGGCACAGGAAGAATATAATTGGCAAGACGATGATTTTGTATATCCTGAAAAAACCAAACTCGTAATATACGAACTGCTGATGCGCGACTTTTTGGAAAGCCATAGTTACGGCGATTTATTGGACACCCTCAGCTACCTCGACCGTCTCGGCGTTACGGCCATAGAACTCATGCCGGTCAGTGAATTTGAGGGAAATAACAGTTGGGGATATAATCCATCTTTCCACGGTGCTTTGGATAAATATTACGGTACGCCGGAGGCATTTAAAGATTTTATCAACGAGGCGCATATGCGCGGGATTGCCGTTATTTTAGATGTGGTATATAACCACGCATTTGGCCAAAGCCCATTGGCGCAGCTATATTGGGACGCCGCCAATAACCGGCCGGCCAATAACAGCCCGTGGTTCAATCCTGTTCCAAAACACCCCTTTAATGTGGGCAATGATTTTAACCACGAAAGTACCGCCACCAAAAATTATGTGAAACAAACGCTCGCCGTTTGGATAAATAAATACCATATTGACGGCTTCCGTTTCGACCTCTCCAAAGGCTTTACGCAAAGGCAGTCGAGCGACAATGGGCAGTTCGCTGCATATGATGCCGGGCGCATTGCTATATTAAAAGATTACGCAGATTTTATTTGGAATATAAACCCGGACGGTTATGTGATATTGGAGCATTTTGCCAATAATACGGAAGAAAAAGAACTGGCCGAATATGGCATGATGATCTGGGGAAATTCAAACTACGATTATAATGAAGCGAGCATGGGCTATACCTCCAATTTTTCTTGGGTGTCGCATAAACAAAGGGGCTGGAACGTGCCGCATGTGGTGGGATATATGGAAAGCCACGACGAGGAAAGACAGATGTACAAAAACAGCCAATGGGGCAATTCGTCCGGCAATTATGACGTGACCGACCTGAACACGGGATTGTCGAGGGTGGAACTGACGAGCACTTTCTTTTTCCCCATCCCCGGCCCAAAAATGATCTGGGAATTTGGGGAACTGGGATATGATTTTTCAATTAACCGCTGCACCAACGGCACTATCAGCGACAACTGCCGCCTCGACCCAAAACCCATCCGCTGGGACTATCAGGACAATGAAAACCGGAAAAAAATATTTACCGTAATGCAGCAATTAATTGAACTGAAAAAAACGGAGGAAGTATTCAGCACCGATGATTTTAATTATTCATTGAGCGGTACGATGAAAAAAATACACCTCAACAGCGATAATACCGACGTTACTATTATCGGGAATTTTGGGGTGACATTGGGTTCTATCAATCCGGAATTTCAACATACGGGCTGGTGGTACGAATTTTTTAGCGGCGACAGTATTTTGGTAAATGACGTAAACGAAAATATAGCGCTCAATGCGGGAGGCTACCGCTTATATTCCAGCCAACAATTTGCCACCGCTATTAATGATACAAAAGATGTGGCAGAAGCGGTCAATATATTTCCCAACCCGACAAACGGGAATATCAATGTAAATTTAATTATCGAAAACAGCCAAAATTTGAAAGTGGATTTATTGGACATTTCCGGAAAATATATTGCGCAGCTATATGATGCGCCTTTTATAAAAGGGCAGGAACTTATATTTGATGCGCAGCAAAAAAGCGGGATTTATATCTTGCGTTTTGCGACGCAGGAGCGGGTGTTTTTTGCGAAGCTGATAGTGCAGTGAACGCAAGGGTGTTTTAACGCGAGGGTATTTCAACGCGAGGGTATTTCAACGCAAGGCCGCTAGGCCGCAAGGAAACGCAATGTTCAAAAACCCTGCCTTGCGTTCCCTGGCGGCCTAGCGGCCTTGCGTTAAAATACCCTCGCGCTGCGTAGTGTTGCCTTGCGTTCCCTTGCGGCCTTGCGGCCTTGCGTTGGAATACCCTCGCGCTGCGTAGTGTTGCCTTGCGTTCCCTTGCGGCCTTGCGGCCTTGCGTTGA
>DROJ01000194.1 GCA_011321935.1 Bacteroidota bacterium
AAAGAAGAGTGTTCAGGTATTTAAAATAGGTGAGGATATAGTTAAATGTGCGGGTCTCTCCTGTTTTCATTTGGCTACTTATCGGCTTTGACTCAATTGGGATAATTTAATAAAAAGCAAACAACCTTTTTTATAAAACTTGCTTGCGGGCGCAATTTATCACATTTTTTATTTATTCAAAATATAGTGGTGGTAATTTTATGAAAAATCAAAAAAAAATGCAGAACAAAAAATAAATTTTCGCTCTGCATTTTGATAATCAAAAATAATAAATCATAATTATTTAAGGGAATATACCCATACCCTCATAATCAGAACCGATCAATTGGATGGCATTGACAAATGCGGCGGTGCGCAGGTCAATATTTTTTTCCCTGCTTATTTCATGGATATTTTCATAGGCAGTGATCATCGCATCTTCGAGGCCGGAACGGACGAGGTCAACTTCACCAGCCCCTTTTGCATATTTCTTGTAAACATCTTGCGCAACGGGAGTGCCCACCATATCTCCGATCAGGTCGAGGGTGTTGACCCTGCCCTGCTGCCGGTACCTTTTGTCCATGCGGCCGAAGCGCATGTGCGAAAGATTTTTGAGCCATTCAAAATAAGAAACAGTAACACCTCCCGCATTGAGGAAAACATCGGGTACGATGAGTTTCCCTTTTTTCAAAAGTACATCTTCCGCAGGAGAAGAAATCGGGCCGTTGGCCGCTTCGCCGATAATCTTGGCTTTGATCTTATCGGCATTGGCAAGCGTGATCTGGTTTTCTAAAGCCGCCGGGATGAGGATGTCGCATTCCAGTTCCAGCACTTTGCCCCGGTCTTCTGGGCCGTATTTTTTGGCATCGCCATAGTTCATGATCGAGCCGGTTTCCATTTTTACGGCAATCAATTTTGCGATGTCGAGGCCTTTTTCATTTAGGATAAACCCGTCGGCCTCGCCCACTGCAATGATCAGTGCATCGCCCTCTACTTGTGAGATGGCAGCCGAAAACGAGCCCACGTTGCCGAGCCCTTGCACCACTACTTTTTTTCCGGCAATGCCTTTTGAAAGCCCTAATTTTTTCATGTCTTCCTCATTGGCACATGCTTGTTGCAGGCCGTAAAACACCCCCCGCCCGGTCGCCTCTGTGCGTCCTTTGATGCCGTACATATTGACTGGTTTTCCGGTTACACAGCCGGCGGCATTGAGGTCATTTTCGCGCAGCGTGCGGTAAGTGTCGTAGATCCATGACATTTCGCGCGGGCCGGTGCCGTAATCAGGTGCGGGCACGTCGGTTGCCGGGCCGATGAAGTTGCGGCGCAGCAGTTCATAGGTATAGCGGCGGGTAATCTTTTCAAGGTCTTCTTGGGAGTACTCCCAGGGGTTGATCTTTACGCCACCTTTGGCACCGCCAAAGGGTACGTGCACGATGGCACATTTGTAAGACATCAAAGTAGCGAGGGCTTGTACCTCGCTCTGGTTGACATGCTCGCTGTAACGGATGCCCCCCTTGGTCGGCAAGCGGTGGTGGCTGTGCTGGACCCGGTAGGCTTCGATGACTTTTACCCTTTTTTTACCGGTTTTCTGGTCGGTAATTTCAACGGGAAAATGGATGGCGTAAACGGCATTGCAGACTTTGATCTGCTTGAGGAGGCCCTTGTCGAGGCCTGTGTGAGGCGCAGCTTTTTTAAAGTAATTGCCGACACTTTGGTAAAAGCTGAGCGGCTTTTTTGTTTTAGTCATTATCAATAATTTGGTTCTCCAATTTGGAAATTTTCCTGTCCAAGGAAATCAGATAAATGACAATGCCGATGAAAACAGCAATAATGACCGCCACCACTACATACATCTTGCCCATGCTGCGCATGAAATCAGCGTCTTGTTGTGCCAACAAAATGGTGAATGGAAACAGGAAGAAAGACAAAGTAGCCAGTGCTTTTATTCTCGCTCTTAACATGGTTTTGTTATTAGCTCTGCGATGTTCCGAAGACGGCGCAAAAGTCCAACAAATTTTTATTTTTAGAAAGAAAGGAAAGAAAAGGTTTGCAAAATTTTTGTCAGGAAAAAACAAGAATCAGGATTGTATATTCCGCCAGGATTTCATTCAAATGATAAAAGTTCTAAATAGCGCAGAAGGCCTGCATAATTCCTGCTGCATGGAGAAAGCAGCGAAATAATATTTGCGAAAGCGAAGAAAAAAGAAATTTCATTCTCCTCCTAAAAGGCGTTCCCGCAGGCGGTTGGTGCGGTAAACAAGGGAGGCCACCCACACTCCGAACAAGGCCCAGCCAATGATGGCCGGGTAAAAAACCAAGCGCATGGTATGGTCCAAGTCTTGGCTGCCAAAAGCAATGTTGCCACCTGCCCCGGGGTGCAGGCTGTCGGTCAGTTTTGGGATGACATAAAGGAGGGGGACCAAAGTTGCGAAAGCAAAAATATTATAGACCGCAGAGATGCGCGCCTTCTTTTCGGGGTCTTCAAACGAGTTTCTCAGAACAAAATAAGCGCCGTAGATGAGCAGGCCGACTGCGGTCATGTTTTGTTTCACGTCCCAACTCCAGAAAGCGCCCCAAGTGTTTTTGGCCCAGATGGCGCCCGTTATCAATCCGAGGATGCCGTAGAGAATGCCCACACTCGTCAGGGCTGCCGCCCGTTGGTCGTTTTTTTCGTCAAAATTTTTTAAAAACAAAACACTCTGCACCACCGCTGCAATGAACAAAATGAACATGGCAAACCAAAGGGGGACATGGTAATAAAGGTTGCGGATGGTCTCGTACAAAATGTTGCGGTAAGGGAAAGTGATGGAATTTTTTTCATGCAAATCCGTGATTTTGTCATTTTGCCAAAGCTGCGCGCCCTGCGATGGGTCTATTTTTTCTTGGGTCACATATAGCCCTTCGGGCAAAACGGCCGCCCCGTCTTTTGGGCTGTCCACTATTAAGGTGAAATTTTGGACCTTCCGGGAGGTGGGCAGGTAGGCTGGCAATTCAAAAGTCAGGTTCAGGTCGCGGTCGTTGAGGACTTCTATTTTGTCGGCGGCGATGGCATGGGCGCTGTCCATTTTGAGCCATGCCCGCAGTTCGTTTTTTGATTGGGTAAAATAAGAATTGTAGCCCTGCACCTGCATCGTGAAGGTTTGGCCTGCCTTTACGCTGCGGGGACTTGCACCGCTGATGCCCGTGCGCAGCGGGGTCAGCAGGCCCATCGCGAAGCTGTAAACGATGAGGAGGACGGCGAGTATTTTCCACCAGTTTTTTTTCATGCTAAGGCTATTGCAGTGATTCGTAATTAGTTGATTAGTGATTAGTTCGCCAAATCCTTGATAATGTGGCATTTACCAAAAAATAAATAGTCCGCTAATTACGAATCGAACCACTATATTGTTTTTTTCAAGGCAAGTATCATTTTAATAGACCTTATTCGGATTTGTGTGCGCCAGCACACAAACCGTCCAAATTCATTGTTTTTGAAAAGGCTTCATACAAAAAATTTTAGAATAAAGTCTAATTAGTGGTACAACCCTTAAATAACTACCTATTTATGTTGAACAATTCTTTCGCTTTGTTGAAGCCTCTAAACTTCCAATTCAGCGGTTTGGCCAGGCAAGCATTGTAATATTTGATGTAAGCCCGGATTTTGT
>DROJ01000195.1 GCA_011321935.1 Bacteroidota bacterium
ATAAATTTTTGCCTCAAAGAACGGAATAAATAGGTAATTATTTAAGAGTTGTACCAGTAGTATTTATTGGACACACATTTTTCCAGATATGCGGGCGATACTTGGAGAAATGTATCGTTTTTGGGCATATTTCTCCAAGTATGCAGGGTTATCTTTGGAAAAATGTTTAGCCCGCTCCTTTGTTCAAAACCCGTTTCTTTTGGCCATATTACTTGGCAAGCTATGTTTATCAAGCTCTGCTTTTTTGCCGTCCGGCCGCCTTTTTATGTTAAAACAAAACCTATGTATTGCCGATCCAAACTTTTCTGTTTATCCTTGCCAATGGTTTTATAAAACTGAATAAGTGCCTCTAAATTCTTACACGTTACCAAATGGACCTGACACGTTACCTCGCACTTTTGGAGATTAGAGACAGAACCTTGAAACAACGGCACATGACGCTACCGGGCTTTGCCCACGAAAAGCTACCGACTAAAACGTACCGCACTTCTCGACGTATCACTTTTCTTTTTTAATTTTTTTAAATTTCATTTTTATGAACAATTTATTGTTTTCTCTTTTACGTGTGCATCTTACTGACACACACACACACACACTAACAAGGTGCTTGCGAGCCCTTGTTCCAGCCTTGTTTTTTATGATTTCTTTTACCGCTTATTCGCAGTGCCCAAGATTGCCTGCTGTCAATGACTTTGGTATTGTGACAGAAATGATGGTGAGTCCACTTGCTAACTGCACCCCTGTTACTATGTCCATTCAATTGGCAAACGACAACCCACCGGAATGTGAAAGTGACCCAGTGGACATTACGATAGAACTTTTTTTTATTTCGCCCTTCCAGCAGAGCCATTTTACCATCGTTGAAAACCCAAATGGATTTGTTTTTGTATCTTCTGGCAATACGATCCCAAATGAAAGTTTTGGATATGACCTATATACGAGCAACCTTACCGTACCCGGTAAAACTGATACAGAAGGAATACTTGACGTTGGGTTTACCGTCATATCAACTGCAATAGAAGGAGAACATAATATTTATTTCAGGATAAAGCTACCTGATGGAACTATATCAGAGTATTTTCTTTTTGATCTGTTTTCAGTCATAAATTACCATTATATCGTTGGAGACAGTAATCTTCCACCGTCCACCGAATTTTTCCTTTCTGACTTTACCAGAGGGCCGGAATTCAACGAAATGTTGACCCCTGCCCAGTCACAAGTCAGCGGCCAACATGTTTTAATTAATAATACCCTTGTTATCGACGAGGATTACTTCATCTCCGAATTCAGTAATTTTGCCCTGAAGGACAATGCTTCCATTGTGATTCGCTCTGGGCGGACACTTACTATTGACAAAGGGCCGGGAAACATCAATCCTCCACAAATAACAGGATGTACTGGCATGTGGGACCGAATAGAAGTAGAAGATAACGCAACGCTGATCGTTAGAGAGGCAACCATCAAAGATGGCCTTAACGGTATCGTGATGGACGGCAAAGCCAGCCTCCATTTAACCGATGCGACTCTATTGAACAACAATAGGAGTATCCGTAGCAGTGGCAATAGCAATGCCCTCAACATCCCAGTTTTCGTCATTAGCGGCCTCAATGCCATCACCTCCGACGGGCAGATGCTCTCGCCCCTTGAAGGCCAAATCCCTGGATGGGGGATGGATATGGAAAATACCAATTTCCGTCTAATCGGCGACGCTTCCAACAACATCGCTTTCTCCAACCTTCAAAATGGCATAGAACTGACCAACTGCAATGCCACTATTGAGAAAATGCTGTTCAGGAACTCGGCTGCAGGGGCCAAGGCCAACTTTGCCATCAACATCAACACGCCCAGTGGCTCTAACCGCAGCGTCAAGTATGTCGGCTATGGCACGGGATCTTTCGACTTTGAGAACTGGAGGGCCGCAGTAGTTTCCAAAAGAACTAATTTAGACTTCACCGAAACCAGCATGAAGGACATCAGTTATGGTTTTGTTGTGCAGGGCAGCCAAAACAAAAAACTGGACATCAAAAACAACGAGATCATTGCCAGCAAAGACGGGGTCAGGCTGTTCCAGAACATGCCCGTCTCCCTCAACCTGAAAGATAACCTGATAACCGTCCACGACGCTACCAATACCAACGGCTCTGCCACCGGCATAGGCATCCGCGCCGAAGAAAACTTCTCCTCTTCGACCAGGCTGTACAAGATAGAGAACAACGGCATCAATGTGGACAATGCCCAGACAGGCATCTGGTTCCAGGCAGGCAAGTGGCCCCTTATCAGGCGCAACACCGTCAACCTCAAAGACCCCAACAGGGAAACCTATTTTGGCATCGACATACAAGGTGCGGTAATCCCCTGGGCATTCTGCAACGAAGTGAACGGCAACGGCTCCCCTGCGAACTGGAAATCGGCCATCGCCATCAATTCCGTCGGCTCTTCCGACGGACGCCTCCGCTGCAACAGTGTGAACAACTCCGATATCGGACTCAACTTCCAAAACCTGCAGGACGCCATGATACTGAAAGGAAACATCATCAACGAACACCGGCTGGGGCTGCAGATAAACCCCGGTGCCTTCATCGGTACACAGAGCCACCGCGGCAACCTATGGCTCGGCAGCAGCTACGGCAATGCCGCCTCGGGAGGCATGAACGGGGGATTTGGGGCCTTTAATGGGAGTAGCCCTGAACTTTCCGTATTTATTATTGATGAACCTGAAAATGCAGCCTTCAATACATCTACAAATGTTTCAGGCTGGTTTGACAACAACCCCACGTCAACCCCTTCCTACTCCTGCGTTGCCGATAACGGCTGCCCCTTCGGCATCGGCACCGACCTCGAAGATTTCAATGCACAAGACCCCTGCAAATTTGACGTGCTGGACCAGGAAATCATCAACGGAGGTCCCGGCCACGACCTCTGCCGGCAAGAACTGAACTGGACGGGCAAGCGGAGGCTCTACCGGCGGTGGACGGAAAAACCGGGCGAATGCGATGCCGACCCCAACATCAAAAATTTCTTGGACGCCGAAGCCCTCACCACCATCGGGCAGTTCCACCAAATAGAAAAAGGCATCGCCGGGCTGTTCGAAACGGACGAAGCAACCACTGCCTTGTTGGAAACACAGCAAAGCAGCATCAATGCCGGACTGCATAGCCTTTACGGCATTGACAGCACACTGGCACAGGGCGGCCTGACCGCTGCCGAAGAAGCCGCTTTGCAACAGCAAAAGGAGGTACAAGAGGCCAGCCTGAACAGCGAGATGGCAACCAACGATGCCCTGCAAGCCAGCCTGCAAACGGCCAAAGAGGCTACTGCCCAACAACTGCTCACCGACAACGCTGCCATCCCCGCCACGACCACCCCCGGCATCAATGAGCAAACGGTCAATGCCATTTTCTTGGAGACCATTGCCGTGGGCAACGATGTCTTTAGCCCCCAACAAAGCAGCCAACTGTTTGCCATCGCCAAGCAATGCCCGACCTGCGGAGGTGATGCCGTTTACCGGGCGCGCAGCATGTATGCCCTTGTTGACGACAAGGCTACTTTTACAGATGTTATTTGTGACGGGACTGGTTCACGGTCTTCAAACGGCTATGTGGAAGAAGATGGACAAGGTTCAGGTTTTGCCTTTTCCCCCAACCCTGCTTCTGACCATATCAACATTGCCGTCGGCGACGATTTGGAAGAGATGGACAGAGAACTGGTTGTGCATTCCCTGACCGGGAAAGTCATCTTCAAACAGCTACTTTCGGCCAAAACAAGCAGCTACCGTATCAGTACTGCTATGCTGATGCCCGGTTCTTATTTTGTCTCTATCTATGAAAACGGCAAAAAGCTGGTGACCGAACAAATAGTTATCATTAAATAAAGAATAATGCAGATAAGGGGACTGTGGCACGCCACAGTCCCCTTTCTTTTAAATGATAACTATCATGAAATATATTCTTTTAATTATTCCTATTTACTTCCCACTGCTTTGTTCATCGCAGGGCAAATGGGATTACAATTGGGTTTTGGGTAGTTTTTCGGACGGGATAATGATAGATTTTAATGAAGGGTACATGGAGGTAAATGAAATAGACAGGGATATGTCCATGTACGCTACCAGCAATACAATAAGCAATGAATCTGGAAATTTATTGTTTTACAGCAATGGGTGCTACATAGCGAACGCGAACAATACCTTGATGGAAAATGGTAACAACTTGAATCCGGGAAACATCCATTCTGATTTCTGTTTTGATATCGGATACCCATTAAAGCAAGGAGCAGTGACCATCCCCTTTCCAATAGGTACTGCTGACAATATAATAATCCATACCCGGTTTGCAGACGCCCCCTTTTATTCAGATAAGCTGTACTATACAACAATTGATATGGATCTGGACGGAGGGCTGGGGGCAGTTGTTGAAAAAAACGTCCCCGTGTTAGAGGACTCCCTGTGGGCAGGTTATCTGACCGCAACAAAACACGCCAACAACACAGACTGGTGGATCATCGCAGGGGGCTATTACAGGGATCAATATTACAAACTGCTGCTCGACTCAAACGGGGTAAGGGTCTATGATTATCAGGATTTTGACCTCGGGGTTACAGATGGTGGCTGGGGAATAGGGCAGTCCGCCTTTTCACCCGATGGCACCAAGTATGTGCATTACGACCAATACGGGCCTTTGCTCTTGTTCGACTTTGACCGCAGCACCGGGCAGTTGGGGCAGCCCGAGCAGATTTTTGTTGAAGATACCATATTCGCCGGGGGCGCTGCCATTTCCTCTAATTCGCGTTTTCTGTATATTTCCAATAATGTCAAGCTGTTCCAATTTGATCTGCAGGCAGATGACATTCAGGGCTCAAAGGTCTTGATAGGTACATACGACGGGTTTGTCTCTCCTTTTGCAACCACATTTTATTTGATGCAACTGGCCCCTGACTGCCGCATATACATGAACACAACCAACGGCACCGACCGCCTCCATGTCATCAACAGCCCGAACGAAAAAGGGACGGCCTGTGATTTCCAGCAGCATGCTGTCGAACTGCCCGGGACAAATTTCATATCCATCCCCAACCACCCCAACTACCGCCTCGGCACCCCCTACCCCGTCTGCGACAGCAGCATACAGATGGTCACGGCAAGTATACGGGTGCTGCCACCGCTGCAGGGGGTGGCCGTATATCCGAACCCGGCAAGCGGTGTGCTGCACATCGAACTGCCGGTGCCGCTGCGGCGTGAGGGGGAGTGGTCGCTGTACAGTGCGGTGGGCAAGAAGGTGCTGGTGGAAAGGATAGGCAAAGGACAGATGCGGCATGAAGTGGCCCTGCCGGAACTGCCGGAAGGGCTCTACTTTTGGGAGCTGAGAAACGGGGAGGGGCGGCTTGACAGCGGGAAGGTGGTGGTAAGGTGAGCAAGTGAAACCCCATCCGAGATAGAGGTATCGGACATGCAGGGAAGGATTTTGAGGTTGGAAAAGAATACACATGGCAATTCCCTGCTTCTCGACTTTTCAGGGCTTCCCGATGGAATGTACTTCCTCAAATTAAAAGGGGAACAAGGGGCGACCTATCAGAAGATACTGAAAGCTGCACATTGATTTAATAATAATGCATGTGGTTGGGTAGAATGTAGAAATTCTACTCAATCCACTTTGTTTAAAACTAAATATCATGAAATATAGATTTTTGCATTTATTTCTTTTGGGCCTGTTTTTCCTCTCCTGTTCAAAAGAGGATAGAATTATCCCCATTTACGAGCCAGGGCCAATGACATTTGGCTGGGTTGAAGCTAAAAAAAATGGGGTGGAATTTTTGGCGTCGTGCACTGCCATTGCCAATGACCAACCACCTTTGGAATATTTTGCTATTAGGTTCACTACCGAAACGGAGGAAGGATTTGCACGAGAACAAGTAACTTTAAATGACATTGAATATAACCCAAAAACCCATTCTTTTGGCCCTTACGATGAAAGATATGACAGTGTAGTTGGAGCATCATACAGCACAGTCACCGACGATGGAGATGTATTGGAAGATGTTTATATTTGGGACGGATCCGCCGGAGACAATTCTATCACTATCACTACAGTTGACACCCTCAACAACATCGTAAAGGGAAACTTCACGGTCAGCTTTGTCATAAAACCGGGCAGGGAAAAGAGGAACCCGGACAACCCGGACAAGGTGACGTTTTCGGATGCGGAGTTCGAGGCGTCGTTTAGGTAGAAAGGGTTTATAAGCCAAGATGCAAGGCCACTTGCTTCTTGGCTTTTTATTAATATGCCCGCAGCAGTTTTTTTCCAAAAAATAATAAAATGGAAAAGCACGTTACAAGTGCTCCTATTTAAACGACCAAACCATTTTTATTTTATGAAAAAAATCATCATCGCCCTGCTGTTCACCGCTACCGTTTTCAACCTCCAGGCACAGGCCGGAAAAATCAGCCAAGAAAACCTCGAAATTTTGGGAGAATACGAGGACACCCTCGGCCTCGTGTCGTACATGGTCATCCATGATTCGCTGCCGGAAAACCGTTTTGCGGCCACCAAAAAACTCATCACGACCTTGGTGCAGGCACTGAAAACGGAAAATTCGTTCAACTATAAATTCGGGCAGGTGCGCTCCGTTTCCATCCAGTACCCGGCAGACAGCACTTTCCGCATTTTCACTTGGCAGCTTTATGTGGACGTGGACGACTACCGCTACTTTGGCGCGATACAAATGAACCAGCCCGAACTGAAACTGTACCCCCTCTTCGACCGCAGCGCCAACGTGCAATCTCCTGAAAACGTGGTTCTTAGGCCCGAAAAATGGTACGGTGCGCTGTATTATAACATCCGTGAGTTCGATACGGCAGCGGGGAGGAAGTACCTGCTTTTTGGCTTCAACGGGCTTAACCTTTTTACCAAACGGAAAGTGGTTGATGTGCTGACCATCGAGAACGGGGAAGCCCGTTTCGGCGCCCCTGTTTTTATAAAAGAAGACCCGCAAACGGGGCAGCAGCTTGCGCTAAACCGCATCGTGAAGGAATACTCCGCCGAGTCGTCCTTCCGCATGAACTACGACGAAACGTTTGGCCTCATCATGTTCGACCACTTGGTGACCTCGGGCGGCAATTACGGGCAAGGCCCGGTGCAGGTGACCGACGGCAGTTACGAAGGCTATAAATATGAAAACGGACGGTGGTATTGGGTGGAAAAAGTTTTTAACCAAACACAGGACGAAGCGCCCCGGCCGGAGCCTGTTTTTAACAAGGGCAAGGTGGATATTTTCGGGAAGAAGAAGCATTAATTGGGTAGGATTGGACACTGATCGAACTGATTGAACAGATTGAACAGATAGAAACTGATTTAAAAACAATCCGTTCCAATCTGTTGTATCAGTTCGATCAGTGTCCAATCCCGCCCCGTCAAATCTGTTCCAATCTGTTGAATCAGTTCGATCAGTGTCCAATCCCGCCCCGTCAAACCTGTTCCAATCTGTTGTATCA
>DROJ01000196.1 GCA_011321935.1 Bacteroidota bacterium
ATTGGGAATTAGAATCTCTGACCGATCCGCCTTCTGCCAGGTTAAAAATGGAAAGGTAAGGGCGTTGCACCTGTTTTTCAAGCATTTTTCAAAGAACTTTGGATGGGGACTGAGTAGTTACAAAACAGTTTTGCGAACAGCTTCACTCCTTCATTTCCAGCCCCTGCAAAATCCCTTTTTCAATGGCCGGCACCCCCCGCTGCATCCACTGCGGCATTGGCTCATCTTTTAAATAATGGTCGAAAAACTGGCTCATCCTTTTTTGGAAATCTTTCCGGTTTTGCAGTTTCACCGGCCAGTGCGGCTCGCCGTTATAATTGAGCAGCCACGAAGGTTTGCCTAATCTGCGCAGGCCGACAAAATACTCGATGCCCTGGTACCAGGGCACTGCGCCGTCCTTATCGTTGTGCAGGATGAGCACGGGCGTGTTGACTTTGTCGAGAAAAAAAAGCGGCGAATTTTCGAGGTAGCGCAGCGGGTATTCCCAGATCGTTCCGCCGATGCGGCTCTGCGTATGCTCGTACTGAAACATGCGGCTCAGGCCGCTCCCCCAGCGGATGCCGCCATAGGCCGAGAACATGTTCACCACGGGCGCTCCGCTCTCGGCGCATTTGAAAATGTCCGTTTTGGTCAGCAGGTAAGCGACCTGATAGCCGCCCCAACTATGCCCCTGCACGCCGATTTTTTCCCGGTCAACAAAACCTTTGTCAATCAATGAAGTGACGCCGGAGATCACTGCGTTCAGGCAGCTTTCGCCTGGATAGCCGATGCGGTAAGGCACGTCTGGATTAAAAATCAAATATCCGCGACTGGCGTAAAAAGAGTAGTTGATGGTAGAGCGGCCCGGGTAGGGGCGATGGTAGCGGTTGAGCCGGTCGGAGCTTTTTTCATAAAAATTGACGAGCATCGGGTACTTTTTAGAAGGGTCGAAACCTTCTGGTTTTACCAACATGCCCCGCAGCTTTTGGCCGTCCAATGAAGTCCATTCGTACAGTTCGATACTGCCCCAACTGTACTTGCTTTGCTGGGGGTTGGCATTGCTCACCCGTTTTGGGTTTTGCAGGCTGAGGTCGGAGTAGAGGAGGTCGGGAAAGGTCTGGAAATTTTCTTTTGTGAAAATGATTTTATCGGCATTCTTGGCCTTGGTCACGCGCCGGGCATATGCATAATCACCTTTCACCAGTTGGATCGGTTTGCCTGCCCCAAGCAGCAGATAACCGTAGCCGCTTGCCATTGTTTTTTCATCAAAAATACGGAGCATCATGCGCTGCCCCGGCGTCACAAAACGCTCTTCTGGGTCGAGGCGGATGTAGCGGTACATGATATTGTTTTCTCTTCCTTGTGTCAATCTCAGGGGCTGCTCATTTCCGCTCGGGTCAACTTGCCAGATGTCGTATTTATCATAAATAAGCACATGCTTGTCGTCCTTTGTCCAAGCGGCAACGCCATAGGCCCAAGGGTAGTTCGGCACATCGTTTTCTTCGTAGTAAAATGGATGGGGTGTATTTTTGGTGATCGTTTCGATACTGCCGTTTTTTACCGAATAAGTCTGGTAAACGCTGTCAATCCGGTTGTACCAAAACACATAATTTGCCGCAGGCGAAAAGGAGGGGTTGCCCCGCAGGCCTTTTACTATTTCCTTCCGGTTGCCCGTTTTCAGGTCTATCAAAAAAAGGTCTTTCCGGGCGCTGCCTTCCCATGAGATCAATTGCAGGTAGCCGTCTTCCGTATAGGCGAGGGCCACGTCCGCATTGCCTTCGCTGCCTGTTTTCGCCTCCGGCAAATCAGCACTTCCGATCTGGACAAATTTGTTTTCGTCCACATGCCACACTGTTCGGTAGCTGCGCTTTTTTTCCCTGTCGAGCCTTGCTTTTTGCTGCGTGTGCAACCTGCCGTCGGTGTAGCTCCATACCTCCACGTTGACTATTTCCTCGTCGAGCAAAGAGGTGTCCTGCAGGATGGGCGGCGGGGCAATTCCGAAATAAAGTTTAGAGCCGTCTTTTGAAAAATACGGGTTTGCGTTTTCGCTTATCAGCCAGCCGTCGGGCAAAAAAGGAGCGGCTTGGTCAGCGATTATTTTTGCTGAGTCAAGTTCATTTTTCCAATAAAAAAGTTGGAAAGGAGGCACTTGTGCACCGGTGGTATCAAGGTTGGCGAGGAAGGAAACCTGCTTGCCCTTTTCATCGAGGCTCAATTGTTTGTACTCCCCTTTTTGCCGCCACAACGGCTTTAGTTGGGGTGCTGCGCAATCAAAAAGATAGACCCCTTCCAGCAGCGTCGAGTCGTTGCCCGTTGTGGTCAGCAGGATGCTCGGGCCTTCTTTGGCCAGCCTGTATTTTTTCACAAAGCCCACCACATTTTCTTCGCCTGTCGGCAAATGCCTGATGACGAGCTTTGTCCCGTTTTTCTTGCTTTCTTTTTTGGGCTTTTTCTTTTTTGGAGAATGGCCTTTCTTTTTTGGCTTGGCCAGTTTTGTGCTGTCGGGCATGGCGGTTGCCGTCGAGTCTTTTGGCACTTCTTCTTTCCCGATTGAAATGCGGGATTTCGCTTCGCTCAATTTTATTTTTTCAATTTCTTTTTGAAATGCAATCCACCCGTCCCATTTCTCGGGCACTTTGAAGGACTTCACGTTGGCTGTTTTTTCCAAACTCATTCCATCCAATTTTAAGATGCCGAGGGTATCTTTGGGCAGGTCGTCTTTTTTTACCTCGCGGCGGCGCATGTCTTTGAGGCTGTCCTCGTGGGGGTGTATTTTAAAAATAAGGTACTCGCTGTTGGCCGAAAAAACAGCGCCCTCCCCCCGCTCAAAAGTATAGGTCAGCCCATCGCCCGCATTCCAGACTTTCAGCTCGGCGTCGCCTTCTTCGGCTTTCAGGGAGTAGGCCACCCACTTGCCGTCGTTCGAAATCCTTGGCCGTTCGACCTGTTTCCAGGTCACCAGTTCTTCATGGCCCAGTTGTTTTTTTTGGGAAAATAAAATGCCTGCGAACAATAGGCAGCCAATCATTGCGATTAGTTTTTTCATGTTGAGTAAATTTTTGAGATGTTTTACGGAAGTATGTTTTTTCAAAAAAAATTGCAACCACACTTGCGAAGCAAGTGGCGCAACTGACCGAACAGCCAATAATTTTGGTGAAGATAGAAAAATGGAAAGAAGTCAGGGCAATCAGGTGTCAAACGGGTGTATTTCAAAACTTTGGTGCGGGATAGCCACCCCTAATAGGGACTAAGGGATCAAGCGGAGGAAAGACCGAAGTTTTGAAATACACCCGTGTCAGACCTGCCACTCCTTGCCCGACCGATAAACAATGCCTTTGAACAGCGCCACCACCTTGCCGTCCTGGTTTTTTACAGTGACCCGGTAGTTCCCGATTTTATGCGAAAGGTTTTCTTCCTCTGCCACTGCTGTCAAAACATCCCCTTCTTTCACCTTTTGGGTATGCGAAATAGAAGTCTCTACCGACACTGCCATTCGCCCGTGCGAGTTGGAGGCAAAGGCCAGCGCACTGTCGGCCAATGAATAGGTGATGCCCCCGTGGGCAATGCCAAAGCCGTTCAGCATTTCTTTGCGCACGGTCATCTTAAGAACGCAGCGGCCGGGGCCGTCTTCTACTCGTTCTATGCCCAGCCATTGGCTGAAATAGTCTTTTTGCATCATGGCGTCGGTGATGCGGGCGGGTAGCTTTTTTTCTATCATTTTTATTTGTAAAAAGTCTTTTTGTCCCTCGCCATCCTCCGCAACAAAGGACTGCAGCGATAGCGGTCTTCCAGATATTCATGGTACAGCGCATCCATTCTTTCCACGCAGGTTTCAATGCCTAATTCATCCGCCCATTTCAGCAGCCCTTTTGGATAATTAACGCCTTTGGCCATCGCCAGGTCAATATCGTCGCGGGAAGCAATGTTCATGTAAAGGGCGTCAGCAGCCTCGTTGATGAGCATGGCCACGATGCGGTCGGCGATGAGTTTGCCCAGATTTTGGTCTTTATTTGGTTCGGGTGTTTTGGCATTTTCGGAATAATCATAATAGCCCCGGCCGGTTTTCCTGCCCAGCCAACCTGCGTCCGAAAGGCGTTTTTGGGTAAAGGCAGGTTTATATCGAGGGTCGTAATAAAAGGCCTCGAAAACGGTTTTGGTCACTTTGTAGTTCACATCGTTGCCGATAAAATCCATCAGCGTGAAAGGGCCCATCCGGAAGCCTGCTATTTCTTTCATCGCCCAGTCTATGGTCGGCACATCGGCAATACCTTCCTCGTAAATCCGCAGCGCCTCTCCATAAAACGGGCGCGCCACGCGGTTGACGATGAAGCCCGGCGTGTCCTTTGCCAGCACCACCAATTTGCCCCAGCTTTCTATCAGTTCCCGCGATTGTTTGACGATTGCCTCATCGGTCTGAATGGCGGGGATGACCTCCACCAATTTCATCAAAGGGGCGGGGTTGAAAAAATGGATGCCGATGACCCGTCCGGGTTTTTCGCAGGCAGCAGCGATGGCAGCAATGGAGAGGGAGGAGGTATTGGTAGCAAGGATGCAGCCTTTGCCAGTAATATCTTCGAGCTGCCCAAAAACGGATTTTTTGATCCCCAAGTCTTCGATGATGGCTTCGATGACAAGGCCTGCACCCGCAAAATCGAGCATATCATCCACAAAATAAACCCTTCCGAAAATGGCTTTGGCAGTGCGGTCGTCCATGCGGCCTTTCTCCACTTGGCGGTTGAGTATTTTCAATAATTTATTTTTTGCCCGGTCGAGGGCAGCGGGGTTGTTGTCGTAAAGCAGCACTTCATGGCCGGCAGTGGCCGCTACTTGCGCTATGCCGCTGCCCATTGACCCGCTGCCGAGTATGCCTATTTTCATCATTTTGGAATGGACGGATATTTTAAATATCCAGCACCACTCCCTTGTCATCTTGTAAAGACCTGTTCACGTGAAAAGTGAAGCCATGGCAGCACTTCTAACGTGAACAGGTCTTTACAAGATGACAAGGAGGTGGTGCCTGACATCTATTTTTTATTTGAAAATCAAAATTAAAAAAAGCCCGTCCATTACAGACAGGCTTCGTTGCTAACGGGATTAGTTAGTCAATAAATTTTTATAAAAAAGAAATGTTATTTCAATTGCCGCTCGTTCGAGTAAATCTCCACTTTTTCCGAGGTCAATTTCTTGAGCGGGATAATGATGATCTTGCCCTCTGCCTGCAAAGTTAAGGAAATACTGTCCATTGCGATCACTTTTCCAGAAGAACCGTCAATGCTTACCAAATCGCCCACCTTCACTTTGTTTTTGCTGTAAAAAGAAGCGATAAAATTGGCCATCGTATCTCTCGACGCAAAACCATAGCCAATGGAAAATGCCAAAATGACCCCTCCCAAAATGACCGTCAAGTTGGATGTGATCAAAGCAGTGTCAATACTCGCTTGTGCCATTGCACTGATGGTCAGTGTAAGGAAAATAAGGTAAAAAACAAAAGTGGCGATGATCTTGGCAGAAGGGATGGCAAGGGCCGTACAGGCAGCAAGCACAATGTTTTTTATAAACTCGGCCAAATATATGCCCAGCACAAAAAGGACGATGGCCGAAAGCAGCCGCGGCAGATAGGAGATCAGGTCGCTGACCATTGATGATACGACGGGCATGCCCAACACATCCGTTGCCATCATAACGACCACAAGCATAAACACGTAATAGATCAGTTTCGACAGAAAAGTGCTTACCTTGACTTTAAAATTGGCTTTGGTCGCAAATTCTGTTTCATTGAGCTTGTCCCCAAAGCGGTCTATTTTTATTGTTTCAAAAACTTTTTGCAGGGCCTTTGATATGATCTTTGCGATCAGCCAGCCGATTACAAGGATAACAATTGCACCGATCACATTTGGCAGCGCACTAGCAAATTTCATCAACACTTCCTGCACAATTTTGAGAATAGACATAGGCACTTGATATTGATAGGGTGAATCCTGAAGTTCAATTTGCGACAAAGGTAAAAAAAGTCAGCCCGATCGGGCTGACTTTTTTTACCTTTCCAACTTGTGCGGTGGTGAAGTGTATTTTATTTTTTTAATCGGGAGGGAAAGAAATCAAAGGATTTCACCGGGAGGGAAACTGCCTGCACTGCCTGGTGTTGCTTCGTCAATATCTTTGCTTGGGTCACCTTTAGAAAGCTCGTCTTTTGTTGTGCCGTCTATTTCTTTGACTGTGCCGCCCATCGTTAAGATGAACATTTCCAAAGCCTTTGGTATGAACATTTCCATTGCAAAGCCCATCATGGTGAGCACTTGCAGCGTACCTGCAATGTTGTCCTCAATTTCCGGGGGAACCGGAAATTGGCGCTCGTCCTCTTCCTGCATTAGCAGGAAACTGTTATTGGCTGCATTCATAATCTTGAACTTTTAGATTTCAGGGTACAAGTTTTTGTACGCCTTTTGGGCCTTGTGCTTGGCCCGTTTGATTTTCATTTTTATGGCACTTTCTGTTTTGTTTAAGATGTTAGCAATGTCCTTTATTTGTAGGCCGTCTTGATATTTCATCAAAAGGATGGCTTTGTCCCCAACTGGTATTTCATTTAGTACCTTCCTCAACCTGCCCACCTCCATTGTCAAAAGTTCTTCATCATGCACGTCCTCTACTACATCCGGCACTTTTTCCATTTCGTCAGAAAAAATGTTGGACATTTTTTTCTTCTTGCGGATCAGGTCTATGCAGTAGTTATAGGTAATAGAATAAACCCAGGTCGAAAATTTAGATTTCTCACCAAACTGGCCTAAGTTCAGGAATATTTTCATGAAAATATCCTGCGTGGCATCCTTGGCGAGGTGCTCTTCCTTTAGCAAAGAGATGCACTTGCCATATACCCTACCGGAGTATTTCCGGTACAGCGCAGAAAAGTGCTTCGAATCTTTTGTCCGAAGGTACTCCTGAATAAGATCAATGTCTTTTACTTTCGATTCGGTGTCCGTCCCCATTCGTTTTGTAAAAAGACTCTTATCGGATTGCTATCCTGTTATAATAAGGCTAACTAAGGAATAAGAGGTAATAATGTAGATGCTAACTTATATATTTGGTTATGGTCAGCATTTGTCCACTAAAAAGCAAATGTAATAAACTTACTAAAATGAAAATATGCTGTTGAGACGGAGGAGAGAATAAGGGGTCACTTTTTCCATAATTTTTTTCAAATTTGCCAAAAAAAAATTCTTCCTGTATTGCATGCAAAGCCGCTAAGGCGCAAAGAGATAATTCTGTACTTTACGCC
>DROJ01000197.1 GCA_011321935.1 Bacteroidota bacterium
ATTTCATCCTTTGGTGGAAGTAGCATAATTTATCTTTTTGGTGAAAGACATATCTATGCTTTCTTCCCCTTTTTTCAATGAAATCTCTTTACTTTTTTTCTAACAAGGTGTTGATGTATAGTAGTATGAGCCAACCATTTAGTTTTTGGTTAAATGCCACATTATCAATGATTTGTCGGACTAATCACTCCTAATCACTAATCAACTAATTACTAACCACTGCATTAGCGGCTATCACAAAACTAAAAATAATTTTTGTCGGGTCGGGTAATATTTAATTCAAAAAACAATTATTCTTCAAAAATTTCCGACGCCTGCATTTTGAAGCCAACAACCACTGTGGACTTCACTTCGCCATTTTCATCTACCATCTCCCGGAGTTTAAAACGTTGATCTTGATAAGTATAAATTTCGACGGTTTTATATTTCTGATCAACCAACCAATATTCCCGGACGCCGCATTTTTCGTAAATATCTTTTTTGTCTCCCCGGTCATAAAATGCGGTGCTTTTGGAAAGGACTTCAACGACAAGGTCGGGCGCGCCCAAGACGATCCGTTCTTTATCATCAAGGATATGGTAGCGGTCTTTGCTCACAAAAAGGACATCGGGATGGTAGGCGTTTCCGTCGTCAAGAACGGTATCGAGCGGGGCCGAATAGGCTTTGCCCAATTTGTTTTTCCGGGCATAGGTTTTCAGTGCGATGAGTATATTGTCCGCAATATTCTGGTGGTCGAGGGTAGGGGATTGTTTTCTCTCGAGCTGTCCGCTTATAAGTTCATACCAAGCATTGTCACCTTCCGGGAAATCAAGTTCCTTAAATTCTTGGTACGTCAGTTTTTTAGTTATTGCTTCCATATTTTTTTATGTAAAAAAAATCATTTTGTAGGTTAAGGTCAAAGAGGGATTATAAACCCTATAAACCCTTCCCTACCTTATTTTCAAAGATGCCGCTCCGCATGATAGGACGACCGCACCAAAGGCCCGCTCTCCACAAAATCAAAGCCTTTTGAAAGCCCCGCTTCTTTGTACATTTCAAAAATGTCGGGGTGAACAAATTCGGCCACTTCGAGGTGCATTTTGGTAGGCTGCAAATACTGGCCGATGGTGAGTACATCGCAGCCATGCCGGCGCAGGTCGTCCATGGTTTGGATGACCTCGTCCTGCGTTTCGCCGAGGCCGACCATGATGCCGGACTTGGTGCGTTTGCCGTATTCTTTGGTGCGTTTGATCTGCTCCAAGCTGCGTTGGTACTTGGCCTGCGGACGTATTTTTCGGGAGAGCCGCTCCACCGTTTCCATGTTGTGGCTGACCACTTCTTGGCCTGGGCTTATCATTCTTTCGAGGGCTTCCCAATTCGACTTCACATCTGGAATCAGGGTTTCGATGGTCGTTTTTGGGGATAGTTCTTTTACCATTTTTACGGTCTGGTGCCATATTTCCGAGCCCTTGTCTTTGCGCTCGTCCCTGTTTACAGAAGTGATGACGGCATGTTTAACTTCCATTCGCATGATGGCTTCGGCAACCCTTCTCGGTTCGTCCTCATCGTACTCCGGTGGGCGGCCGGTTTTCACTGCACAAAAGGAACAGGAACGGGTGCAGGTATTGCCGAGTATCATAAAAGTAGCAGTGCCCTCGCCCCAGCATTCGCCCATATTGGGGCAGTTGCCGCTCTGGCAAATGGTGTGCAAGCTGTATTTATCAACAAGGTTGCGGACGTGCTTGTATTTCTCTCCGATAGGGAGCTTTACGCGCAGCCAACTGGGCTTGCGGCGGCGCGGTTCTTTTTGTTCAACAACAGGAAGTTCTAGCATAAAAAAG
Organism: Bacteroidota bacterium; assembly: GCA_011321935.1. Classification (GTDB taxonomy): domain Bacteria; phylum Bacteroidota; class Bacteroidia; order Chitinophagales; family Saprospiraceae; genus UBA6168. The sequence continues at coordinate 1,821 of DROJ01000197.1, forward strand.
GTATTAAATGGTATTGGGGTATTAAATGGTATTGGGGTATTGGGTATTAGCAGTAATACCCAATACCCCAATACCATTTAATACCCTTTTTTCTTACCATCTTTTACCAAACTGAAAATGTAGGAAAAGGTTGAGGAAGAGGCGCTGGTTTTCGACCCCGTCTATCTCGACCATGATGGGGGCTTTGCGGATGAAAAAGTCGGCCATGATACCAGCTTCGATGGATTTGAGGTACTCATCGTAAGCCCCCCAATCAAAATGGACAGCAACTTTGGCATGAGCGCCAGGCAAGATAGAAAGTTCGCCGATGCCTTTGGTCCAACCACTTGAGCCTTGAATAGAATAAATGTCGAGGAATCGCTCCTCGTTCTCTTTGCTGTATTTTGTGGTTTCAGAGACCCGTCCGTCGTAGCCTCTCAGTTCGAGGTAATAAGGTTTGAGCAGCCCCAGGGTGGCCCCGCCTTCATAGGAGATGCCAAAGGCGACACCTTTGTGCTTGGCCTTTTCGGAAAAATAACGCTTGGCGCCCATTGCCCCCCGGAGTACGAACAAGTTGTTTTGTTTTCCATATTTAAAAGCCCTTGATATGCGGCCTCCCAATGCAGACGGAGAGTCAAAACTTTGCCGGAATTCTTTTTCATGCTTTAGTTCGCCCAATTCAAAATGAAGGTATTTGGTAAGATAGTAGGTACTCAATTTCCCTAAAGTAACCCCAGCGGCAAAGCCGTGGGTATGCAGGCGCAGCCCCACGGCAAATTCTTGGTTGTAAACAATGCCGGCACTGGTATTCATCTGCTTGGGCTGGAATGTTTCCTGTGCCCGTAAAGCAAGGCAGCTAAAAAAAGCAATGATCAGATATTGTAATTTTAATTTCATGGCACTACTTGAAATATGTAAAAAAGGCAATGTGAAAAGTAAAATTGAGCAAAACGAAACCCCGCATTTCGACCGGGAAGCGGGGCCGGGGATTTTCCAAGCTATAAATGTACGGGAATAATGGGAGAGAAACGAGTGCCAAAGGCGATTTGTTTGAAATCTTTTTTCGGAATGGCCGCAAAATGGTGGGTATTTGACGGTAAAAACTTAAAACGGGAAAATTTTCATAAAAGCCCAAACCCTGTTTACTCATGCCTCAGTGCCTCGATGGGGTCGAGCCTTGCCGCTTTCATGGCAGGCCAAATGCCCGAAGCAAGGCCCACCAAAGTACAGACGATGATGGCCATGATGATCCAGTTCCAGGGCATCCGAAAAGTGCCCCCCATCATGTGGGTAACACCGAGCCCGATAAAAATACCGAGGATAGTCCCGAAGATACCGCCCAATTGGCAGATGACAATGGCCTCGGTAAGAAACTGCCAGAGTATGTTTTTGCGCGTAGCTCCCAATGCCTTGCAAATGCCCACTTCGCGGGTACGTTCGGTAACGGAAACAAGCATGATGTTCATCAGTCCGATGGCTGCTCCGAGCAGGGTCATCAACCCGATGGCCACTGCTGCGACCCTGAAGTTGGTGGTGTTTTCTTTTATCATCGAAACAAGGCTGTCGCTGGAAAACAGCTCAAAATCATTTTCTTCCGAGGACTTCAAATGCCGGACACCCCTAAAAACGCCGATGGTAGCAGTCTCTGCCGCCTCCATCCGGGTAGCATCTTTCACTGCCACGGTGATATTGTAGTTTTGTCTTTGCGAAGCATAATACCGCTTGCCGTCCATCAGCGGAATGAACACCGCCCGGTCGTCGTTTTGGTTCATGCTCGTGCCTTTTGATTTCAGTACGCCTACCACCCTGAACTGCAAATTGCCGATTGATACTTTTTTGCCGAGCGCTTTTTCTGCTTTGCCTTTAAAAAGTTTTTTTAAAACATCCGAGCCGATCAGTACTTTATTGGCGCCGTTCAATACTTCCCGTTTGGTGAACGCCCTCCCCTTTTCTATCTCAAAACCCTTTACGTCGAGGTAGCTTTCGTCAATGGCCCTGACCTGCACCGTGGGGTTGGTTTTTTCATCGCCATAAGCAATGGTGGCACTGCGGGTACACCTCACCGAAGCAGATACCTCGGCCGGAAAATCAAACCGGTCTTTGAAGGCCATGGCCTGCTTGTAGGTGATGGGCTCGCCCCTTTTGGCTTTTCGCCCCCTTTTGTTGCTGCCCATGTCCTGCCCGCGCGGTTCAATGGTAAAAGCATTGGCGCCGAGTCCCGAAAAGTTGTCGTTCAAAGAAAAAATGGCACTGTCAATGGCCGTCAATATGCCCACCAAAGCCATGATGCCAAAGGCAATGATGACCATGGTAAGGATGGCCCGCAGCAAATTGGAACGGACAGAACGGAGTGCTATTTTTATATTTTCGAGTGCATTCATGCCGATGGGTTGATAATGAGGCCGAAAATAAAATGCCCCCTTTCCCTTTTTGTTTTTTGTTCGATAAAATCCCTTTTTTGACAGACAGAAAATTTGTCCGGGGCCGCTTTTGAGGTGATGCCCTCTTCACTCCCACAAAGCCAGCGCACAAAGGCATCACCTCAAACTTGTGACAACCCTAAACCTTCCCCTTTTCAATTTATTTCGTCCAATCCTTTGCGGGCGAACAAATTTTTATACTTTTGAAACCCCTCTTCATCCGCTGCTCATCCGGCTCGGAAAAGCAAAAAACCCTGCCTACCGACAGGTAGGCAACTGCTAACTGCCAACGACAATTAAAATATGATCAAAAACTTTAGCGAAGCCAACTCAATCGCCAACAGGTTCATAGCCGAACTCCGCGACGTAAATACCCAGCAGGACAAAATGCGTTTCCGCCGCAATTTGGAAAGGCTCGGAGAGGTGATGGCCTATGAAATCAGCAAAACGTTCCAATATAAAACAGAAGAAGTGGAAACACCGCTCGGCATTGCCAACATCAGCCTGTCTCCGCAAAAAATAGTGATTGCCACTATTTTGCGGGCAGGGCTTCCCTTCCATCAAGGCTTCCTGAATTATTTTGACGATGCCGGCAATGCTTTCATATCAGCTTACCGAAAACACCACAAAGACGGCACTTTTGAAATCAAACTGGAATATGTTTCCTGCCCCGACCTCCACGGCACCGTACTGATCATTTCCGACCCTATGCTTGCCACGGGCGCCTCCATGAATGTCGCCATTGAAGAATTGAAAAAAATAGGGCAGCCCAAACGGCTCCACATCGCCACGGCCATTGCTTCCAAACAAGGACTTGACTATATCAAGCGGAACAATCCCGGAGCAGATATTTGGGTAGGCGCACTCGATGAGGAACTGACGGCCAAGTCATACATTGTGCCGGGTCTCGGCGACGCCGGGGATTTGGCCTTTGGCCCAAAATTGCAGCAGTAAATTTGTTGACACCCCGCTATTTGCCATTGGCTGTTGCCAATAAGCGATAGCCAAGGGCCAACAGCTAAAACAAAACTATGAAAGGACTGATACGCCGGGCAACGACCGCACTTATTTTTGTAATAGTAATGCTGGCAGGGCTTTTTGGTGGGCGCTATACTTTCATCGCCCTTTTTGCAGTCATTACGGCGCTTTGCCTTTGGGAGTACCTCTGCATGATGCTCACCAAATATACAAGACGGGATTTTTACCGGATGCTCATAGGCGTCGCTTTTGGGCTGACGCCTTTTGTGCTGGCCACTATCCTGCACGTCCATCCGGTCATCATGCAGTCGAGCGACCAGTTTGTCATTGTAACGGCCATTTTGTTCTCCCCCTTTGTTTTTTTGGCCTTTGTATATGAGCTTTTCAGCGGCTCAAAAACGCCTTTTCAAAATGTCGGTTTTATAGTATTGGGCATGATCTATATCGGTGCGCCCTTTGCCTTGCTCGACTTTATCGCTTTCAACGAGGGGGAGTTCAGTGCATTGATCGTTTTTGGTTTGCTGCTGCTCACCTGGATGAACGACACGGGCGCTTATGTGGTAGGGTCGCAGATCGGCAAGACCCCCCTGGCGCTGCGCGTTTCACCAAAAAAAACGTGGGAAGGGACATTGGGGGGAGTGGCCACTACTTTTTTGGTGGCCTTTGCCTATTCCTATTTTACCAATGTGCTGAAGCTAGTGGACTGGATGGTACTGGCACTGATCGTTTCGGTATTCGGCTCGTTGGGCGACCTAATAGAATCAATGCTAAAAAGGAGTGTCGGCGTAAAAGACTCTGGAAACATGCTGCCCGGCCACGGAGGTGTCCTCGACCGCTTCGACGGGTTTATCTTCCTCCTCCCCTTTGCGGCAGCTTATTTGTTGTGGATTCGTTAAACGTTTGAACACCGACAAAAAAGACATTTGCCTTCGGTTTATTTTTGTGACATTTGACCTTTATTATTGTAAAATTGTTGGGTGTTTTGTGATCCTAAAAACAACTGTTCCTCAACACACCAATTCATCATAATTTCAAAAAGACATGAAAAAAATATTCTTGTTCAGCCTGCTTTCCATCTTTTTCATTTCAGCGTTCAGTACCGACGCCTACTCGCAACGCCGCCACAAAAAGAAAAAGAAATCCTCTAAAACCGACCAGTACTTTGACGAGAGCGGCTTCGCCAATAAGCTGTGGTACGGGGGCGGGTTTGTGCTCAACTTTTCCGGCTCAGGTGAGGTCAACCAATTTGCAATCGGGGCAACACCAATGGTCGGCTACAATGTCATTGGCGACATCGTTTCGGTTGGCCCGCGGATCGGTGTCATTTATACAACCATAAAAGGCAGGGGAACTGATTTTGGTATCCACAGGGTCAACCTGCCCTCGTTTACTTTGGGAGCTTTCACCCGGATCAAGGCGTTTCCCAATTTCTTTGCGCAACTTGAATATGAATACGAAACAACAAAAAGATACGCCACGGCAAACGGCCTGCTGTTTATTGAAAACGGGGAAGTGTTTACCGCAAAAGAGACAAGGGACAATGTTTATGTGGGAGTGGGGTATAATAGCGGCGGCCTCTGGGGCTACGAAATAATGCTGCTCTACAACCTCAACGAACCGGAAAATACGCTTGACCTGCCGATCAGTTTCAGGGGAGGCTTTACTTATAAATTTTGATAAAGATGGTTGACAGGTTTTACCGGCCACTGAGGCTCGCCAATAAAATTTTAATAAACAGCCCTTTCCATGATTCGGGAAGGGCCGTTTGATTTTTATCACTTTTAGTTCCACTCCCTTGTTTTTACCTTTGCAAACTTTTTATGCAGATCTAGGTTCTACTTCCGATCTAAGCTGTGGGACCGGCCAAAACCTATCCGTTCCCGCTGCAAAAAAATTTCACAAAAAAAATGAGCAAATCTTTCCATAAACTTTCTGTAAAAAAACGGACCCAAGAAACCCCCGACGCCGTGACCCTCACCTTCGAGGTGCCAGCGGATTTAAAAGAAACCTTCCAGTTCACCCAAGGGCAGTACCTCACTTTGAAGTTCCAACTGAACGGCGCAGAGGAACGCCGCTCCTACTCGATGTGCAGCAGCCCGCTCGAAAGCGACCTCTCGGTGACCATCAAAAAAGTAAAAAACGGAAAGGTTTCCACTCATATCCACAACAATATAAAAGAGGGGGATGTCATTGAAGTGATGCCGCCGGACGGCCGTTTTTTTACCGAACTCAACGGCGACAACAAAAAGAACTACTACCTGATCGGTGCCGGCAGCGGCATCACGCCGTTGATGTCGATGCTGAAAACGATCCTCGAAAAAGAGCCGATGAGCTATGTCTTCCTGCTTTACGGCAACCGCAACGAGGACTTTATTATTTATAAAAACGAACTGGAAGCGCTGCAAAAAAAATACGAAGGGCAGTTTTTTATGGAACTGATACTCAGCCAACCCAAACGGGAAAAGAAGAAAGGATTGGGGGGGCTTTTCTCAAAAGGGAAAGTCAGTTGGCAAGGGAAAACCGGGCGCATCAATGCAAGCGTTGTCAAAAAATTCATGCAAGACCATGCACCCCGCCACAAGGATTCCGAGTTCTTTATCTGTGGCCCCGGCAGCATGATCGAAGCGGCCAAAGAGGAACTGCTTTCGCAAAATTTCAAAAAAGAAAACATCCACCAAGAATACTTCACTGTGGCTGGCGATGCCCCAACCACGGCGGGAGTTGATGGCGCAAAGGTCATTGTGACCCTCGACCGGAAGCAGCATGAAGTCGCTGTCCCTTCCGGCAAGCACATCCTCTTTGCCCTGCTCGACAATAAAATTGACGCCCCTTATTCCTGCACCTCCGGCGCCTGCTCTACCTGCATGGCCAAAGTGACCAAAGGCACCGTAAAAATGGATGCCTGCTATGCCCTCGACGACAGCGAAGTGGCCGACGGCTTTGTGCTTACCTGCCAGGCCCATCCTACCTCGGAGGTGGTGGAGCTGACGTTTGACGTTTAGAAATGAAAATTAAAATGAAAATTAAAATGAAAAACTCCAGCCGTTCGACCTTTTGGCATTTGGTTTTTCTCTTCAATTAAAAAAAACAACAAATGCCAAAAGGTCGAACGGCTGGAGTTTTTCATTTTCATTTTCATTTTCATTTTAATTCCTAACCACCTTCCTCACTTTCCGCCGACCGTTTGCACCTTCAAAATACATCAGGTACATACCCACAGGAAACGAACTGGTATCCAGTGTGATAAGGTGTTCGCCTTCTGCCAATTTCACACCGCTAAAAAAACGGGAGACCACCTTGCCCTGCATATCATAAAGGGCAAGGCTGGAAACCATCGGATCAGGCAGGTTCAGCTTTACGTGCAGCACATCGGAAAAGGGGTTTGGGCTGAGTTCAAATTCTATCGTCCTAACGGGTTCGGCGGGAAATTCCAAACGGCTATCGGTAAAAAAAAGGGGCGCCCCCGTCAACTGAACATCTGATGACCTGACCAATTGGGTAATGCCGAGGGTCGCATAATTCCATTCCCGCAGGTGCAGGTTTTGCAAATTAAAAGAAGCGGGGAAAGTATAAGTTGCCGATGCTTTTTCCGAGCGGTCGGTTTCGGTGACGGCCCACAGCACGTAGGTATAATTGCCGGAGGCATCCCTAAAAGCACCGCCCCTTATATTGTCCGGCAAATGCAAATCGGCGGTCTGCCAGGGGTCGTAAATTTTTTCTTTTAAAAGGTCGGAAGTCGTTTTATAGGCAATGCCCACGTTATGGACCTTTTGCTCATATTTCGGCACACTGTCGAGCGGAAAGAAGACCCCCATGGAGTGGAACTCACTGAACTGCCCGGGGATGCGGATGTCGCCCAACTGATAGATATGGTACTGGTCAATCCCGTTTTGCTGGCAAGTGACCAATGCCTTGATGGCATAATTTCGCTGCGCCTCGTCCGAACCCAAAAATTCGCCTACTTGTACCCGTGGGATATTGCTCTCGGTGATGAGCCAGCGCTTGGCCGGATAGACCGAGCCATCATAGCCCCGGTTTCGCAAAACGCCCTTCATCTGTAGCTGCCGGGAGAGCATGCCATCAACGCATTTATCGGAATGGCGGAAATAAACAAATCCGCCCACCTCGTCCGACCAGGCACGCAGGCTGTTGTCAATGTGGGGGTAGGAATGATAGCTGACCACATCGAAATAGGCGCCGCCCGTGAGGGGGTAGAGGCTGTCTATTTTGCCGTCGTCGGGGTTGTCGGTATTCCTCAACAGCACGTCCAAAAAGCTGGGGTAGCCAATGCCGCCGAGGGTCACGTAATCATCGGGCGAGATGGTTTTTATCACTTCGTAACTGATGCGGAGGAGGCGGACATAATGCTCGACGGGGGCATGGATGGCATAGTCGCAGGGGTCGGGGTCGTGCTCCCACCAATTGCCCTCTTCGCCGGGCTGCCGGGACGATTTGCCGACAAAATCAAAATCCGGCTCGTTCCATATTTCCCAATATTTCACGTAATCGGTGTATTGGCTGACCATTTTCCAGAGGTAGGAGGCGTAATAATTTTCCTCGTTCACGGGTGTCCCGTTTTCGCCGTTGTCCCAGATGGGTTCGTACATATTGGCGAAGAGTTCGGAGCGCACACCGGGGCAATACTCTGTTGGGTCGCGGTGTTCTTCGTTGGGGTAGCCCACAAAAACAACGTTGTCCTTGATGCCCAGTTTGTCGTAATGGCGGAAGGCGTCGAGGCGGATGTCGTAGCCCCAAAATTCGAGAAAGACCTCGGAAAGGGAGGGGCGGAGCGCATCTATGCCAACGCCTTCCACGCCGAGTTCGGGGTTGCCTGCGGCAATGTCGGCGAGTTCTTCGTCGCGCCAAAAATAGTAGGCGCCCATGTTGGCGCCATAGCGGAACCGCCCCTCAAAAGCGGGGATGGTATCATGGGCAGAGTAGCTGACTTGTGCGCTGACCGGGAATTTTAATAAAAGAAATGCAAGCAGCAACAGGGGGAAATGCTTATTCATGGTGTTTGTTTTTATTAAGTCGGTAAAAAGAAAAACTGAAATGCTTGTCCCGTTTTTCGGGGACTTATTTTATTGAATGGCTTCTGAAAAAATATTTTTTTTGAAGCTGTTTAGCAGGGCCTTAGAGGCGATGCCTTTGGGCGGGGACGGCGGGCGGAAAGGCGTTGCCTCGGTCTCGTAG
>DROJ01000198.1 GCA_011321935.1 Bacteroidota bacterium
CCGCAACTATTTGCGGAAGTTCAAAGGGGTCAGCAAGCACTATTTGCACCTTTATGTTGCCATGTTTGAATGGATGCACAACCTGAAAAAAGTAACCCCCAAACTAATTCAAATCATGGCTTTCAGCCCATAGGGAACATGAGCGGCTCAATTTTAGTCCCCTATTGGCTGCCATCCTGTCAAATTCATCTCTTATGGCATCTTCCAATTCTCTTTCCTTAAAATCAATGCCGTTAAAACTGAACAAGATGACCGGGTGTTTTTCCCATTCCCATTTATCATAAATCCAGGTGTCCTTGAACAGTTCTTTATTTCCCCTGAACAGCTCGGCCATGGTAGTGACCAACAAGGACTTGCCAAAACGCCGGGGGCGGGACAGGAAATAAAATTTGCCGTTGGTTATCAACTTGTGTATCAGGGGTGTTTTATCCACATATAAAAAACCTCCTTCTATAATTTTGCTGAAACTTTGTTCGCCGACCGCTATTTTTTTCATCTTTTCAAATTTTTGCTAAGGTACAGAATATAATATAAAACATGAAAACACGCCCCGCAAAAAAAAACTTTGCGGTTGTTCTTATATTTCCCGCCCCTTTATATCCCAATATAATTATGCGGCGATATATTTTTCAATTCCATTTTAATTTCCTCTTTTATTTCCAATAAATCAATAAACCCGTGAATATCATTTTTGGTCACTTTTGCTTTTCCCCTCGTCAATTCTTTTAGTGCTTCATATGGCTGCGGGTAACCTTCCCGCCGCAATATATTCTGGATGGCCTCTGCCACTACCATCCAATTGTTTTCGAGGTCAGTTTCCAATTTGTTTTTGTTCAATAATAATTTGCCAAGTCCTTTTAATATTGATTTAAATGCAATAAGGGTATGTCCCATCGGTACGCCTATATTCCTTAAAACAGTACTGTCCGTTAAATCTCTTTGCAAACGCGAAACAGGCAATTTACTGGCAAGGTGCGCATATATAGCATTGGCCATGCCGAGGTTGCCTTCTGCATTTTCAAAATCAATGGGGTTCACTTTATGCGGCATGGCCGACGAGCCTATTTCACCTATAATTGTTTTTTGTTTAAAATATTCCATGGATATATAAGTCCATATATCGCGGCATAAATCTATTAATATAGTATTGATGCGGCTGAGGGCATGGAAGGCAGCGGCGAGGTTGTCGTAATGTTCTATTTGCGTGGTCACTTGCGAGCGTTCGAGGCCGAGATAATTGTTTACAAAATCATTGGCAAAAGAAAGCCAATCAATATCTGGATAGGCAACATGGTGCGCATTTAAATTGCCCGTTGCCCCGCCGAATTTTGCGCTCGACGGGATGGATTTTAATTGTTCCAATTGCACGTCCAAGCGCTCCACAAATACGTCGAATTCTTTTCCCAAACGGGTTGGGGAAGCTGGCTGCCCGTGGGTGCGCGCGAGCATCGGAATATCCGCCCATTCCTTTGCCAAATTTTTTAATCCTTTTTTTAATTTTAATAAAAGCGGAATATAGACCTCCTCGGTGGCATCCATCAAAAGCATGGGCGTGGCCGTATTGTTTATATCTTGAGAGGTAAGCCCAAAATGGATAAATTCTTTAAATTCAGAAATGCCAAGCGCATCGAATTTTTCTTTCAAAAAATATTCGACTGCTTTCACATCGTGGTTGGTCACCTTTTCGATGTCTTTTATTTGCTGCGCATCTTCGATGCTAAAACCGGAAAATATATTGTCCAATAAATCCAATTTTGCGGCGTCAAAATCTTTTAGCTGCGGCAGCGGCAGTTCGCACAATGCCCGGAAATATTTTATTTCTACGAGCACCCGGTATTTAATTAGGGCATATTCTGAAAAATACGCAGAAAGTTCCTTTGTTTTGCTGGCGTATCGGCCGTCAATGGGAGAAATGGCTGTGAGCATGGTTGGTTGTTGATTGTTAGTTGTTGATTGTTTTGCCAACAGCCAACAAAGATTAAAGTAAGAGGGCAAATGTAAAAGGGCTGCGGAGATTTCAATATTTACCCAAAAAAAAAAGTGCCATCGAAAAGATGGCACGACAACATAACCATGAAAATAATTAACCAAACTTTATTCTTGGGGTGCGTAATGTGTTTTTTGGTAAAATGGTTTTGTGAATATTTGCTTGCCAATCGGTGATTATTGGTACAAACCTTAATTAATTGACTATTTGATTTTTGGACGCCTACTTGCCTTCAGGGATATTTCACGCTTCATGCTTGGGCGGACTAATCACTGTTCAACCAATTACTAATCACTGCTTTAGTGTTTCATGTGCGAGGGGTGCTTTTTTCTGAAAAAAGTCGGCCTCGATTTGCTGGCAAACACCTTAAATTAATTTCAAATAAATAATAAAAATATGTATAACAAGTACTGTACCAAATCAAAACAAAGCTCTTTTTTCTGGATATTTTCGATAGTTCTAATATTTGCGGCCTGCCGCACCAAACCGACCGCGCCACCTTATACCATTGTCCAATCAGTGGTCGAGGACAGTTGCATGGTCGTTGCGGGGCAGCCTTTGGCCTCCAAAGTTGGGGTGGAAATTTTGCGGCAGGGCGGCAATGCCGTTGATGCGGTCATCGCTACCCAATTTGCACTTGCCGTGGTGCATCCCCGCGCGGGCAATATCGGCGGCGGCGGTTTCATGGTCGTCCGCATGGCCGACGGGGCAGCGGATGCGCTCGACTACCGCGAGCAGGCGCCCGCCGCCGCTCGCCGCGACATGTACCTCGACAGCACGGGAACGGTCGTCGAGCAGTTGAGCAAGGTGGGCCACTTGGCCGTCGGAGTACCGGGGACAGTGGCCGGGATGGAGGCGGCTTTCAATAAATACAGCCAATTGAAAGACTGGAAAGCCCTTCTTGCGCCAGCAATAAAATTGGCGGCGGAAGGCTATAAAATCACCCAATCGGAGGCGGACAGGCTGAACAAATTCAAAGAGCAATTTGAAAAATACAATGAAAACGCTGCGCCTTTTGTCCGCAAACAGCCGTGGAACATGGGCGACCTGCTCGTGCAAAAAGACCTCGCCCGCACCCTGACGCGCATCAGCGACCGGGGGGCAAAAGGATTTTACGAAGGCGAAACGGCCGGCCTCATCGTTGCCGAAATGCAGCGGGGCGGAGGCCTGATTACGCTCGAAGATTTAAAAAATTACCGCATCAAATGGCGGGCGCCCATTGTTTCAAATTACAAAAATTACAAAGTCATCACCATGCCGCCCTCGTCGAGCGGCGGGGTTGCGCTTTCGCAAATGTTGGAGATGATCGAACCTTTTCCAATTGCGGATTATGGCTTCCAATCGGCCAAAGCGGTGCATGTTATTGCGGAAGCAGAAAGGCGGGTCTATGCCGACCGTTCCAAATACCTGGGCGACAGCGACTTTTACCCCGTGCCAATTGATTCGCTGCTGGACAGCACCTATTTGGCCATGCGGATGGCCGATTTTGACCCGGCGAAAGCAGCGGTCAGCGACTCCCTGAGTTCTGGAAATTTTAAGCGGGTGGAGAGTTTTGAGACCACCCATACCTCTATAGTTGACAGCGAGGGCAATGCCGTTTCGGTCACCACTACTTTGAATTTGAACTACGGCTCAAAAGTGCTCGTCGAGGGCGGCGGGTTTTTCCTCAACGATGAAATGGACGACTTCAGCGCCAAGCCCGGCGTGCCCAATTTTTTTGGCCTGATAGGCGCCGAGGCCAATGCCATCGAACCGGGAAAACGGATGCTCTCGTCCATGACGCCGACCATCGTGGAGAAGGACGGCAAGCTGTTCATGGTACTCGGCGCACCGGGCGGCTCGACCATCATCACCGCCGTTTTGCAGACCTTCCTGAACGTGGCCGAATACAAAATGCCGCTCGACAAGGCCGTTGCCGCCCCCCGTTTCCACCACCAATGGCTGCCCGATGAAATCAAGGTCGAACCCACTGCCATTGATACCCTCGAAAGAAAAAAGCTGTGGGACATGGGCCACCATTTGCACGAAGTAAAAAGGATGGCCTTGATAAAAGCAGTGCAGGTGCTACCGGACGGCAAATTGCATGGAGCGGCCGATCCAAGAAATCCAGATGACCACGCGGAAGGTTTTTAGAGAGTTTGAGAGAATGAGAGAATGAGAGAATGAGAGAATGAGAGCAGTATTGTGAAGGGACTCTTTGTTTTGTCTTTTTTGGGGAGTAGGATGGTGGGTGCAAATAAGATGCTTTTGGGTTTTGTTTTAATCGGGCAAGTGCCGGGGGCTTGAACCTTTTTGGGGGACATGCCGTTTAACAGGTTGAATTTATGCTTCGTGTGCCGCCTTCCTTTTTTAAGTAGCCTGCCGCTTGTGATAAAATCTGACATCAATTATTTGTAAAAAAAATCAAACCAACGTAGCCGTCCTCCCGATGATTTCATTGATTTGCATCTAACTAATTTTACCTTATTTATGTGCTTTGTTGTATCTTTTTAATCAGTCGAGGTAAATGCACAAAATGCTCACCCAACTCCGCTGTTTTTTGTTCCCGATTTTCGGGACAAGCTATCCGCTTTAGCGGAACTGCATCGTCTGATGTGTGCGCCCGTTCATGGCTTCCCCCTTGACGTCGCAGTTCCGCTAAAGCGGATAGCTTGTCCCGAAAATCGGGAACAAAAACAGCGGAGCCGTATGCTTGTCCGGGAGGCAGGGAATTTTTGTGTACTTACCCTGCCTTATTAAAATGATACGCTTTGTTTGCTTTTTAAACGATTGAATCAAGCCCAAAACTCCGCTGTTTTGTCATTTGCCGAAGGCGAACCTGTTCACGTAAAAAGTGAAGCCACGCACGGCAGCCGCTCTAACGTGAACGGGTTCGCCTGCGGCGAATGACAAAGCAGCGGAGCCGGATGTTTGGTATTTGCTGTTTAAAAGTGAAAAAAATATACATCGTCAAAGTTAAGCTGATGCAAATTTTTTTGAGTTCCGGGAAAGCGGCAACAACCAACAATTAACAACCAACAACCAACAATTAACAACCAACAATCAACAACAATTATTTAATGAAAAAGAAATTCAGTAAACCAAAACAAAAAAACAGGACCAAGAAACGGACGCAGTCCCAGCTCCAAAAGGACATTTTTTATTTGCTTAAAAGAAACCCGACCAAAAAATTCAACCCAAAACAGATAGCCAAAAAGCTGCAGGTCAAGAACTCCAAAGACTCCGTCAACGATGCTTTGGACAAGCTCATAAAAGCAGGCAAAGCGAGGGCGCTCGGCGATTACAAATTCATGCTCCAGAAAAAGAGCAGGCCGACGGGCGGCAGGGGAGAGGCCACCGGTACAGTGGACGTGACCCGCACCGGCACTGCCTACATCGAATGCGAGGGCAGGGAAACGGACGTTTTTGTTTCGGCCAACAACCTCGGAACGGCCATGCACGGCGACTTGGTGAAAATAAAATATTGGGTTCCCCGTGGCCGCCGCAAGCCGGAAGGCGAGGTGATAAAAGTATTGGAACGGGCTTCCGAAAGTTTTGTCGGCACACTGCACTTGCTGCGGCAACATGCCCTTGTCGAGCCGACCCGGATTGACGTGAACATGGACGTGTTCGTTGACCCCGACAAGCTGAAAGGCGCAGAAAACGGTGACCGGGTGGTGGTCAAAATCACGGCTTGGCCCAAGCATCCGAGGGGCAAGGCAAAAGGCGAGATCACTGCCGTGCTCGGCACCGAGGGGAGCGATTTGGAGATGAACACTATTTTGATAAATGCCGGTTTCAACCTAACCCACGACGAAGCAACGATTGCGGAAGCAAATGCCTATCCTGCAGAAATTACCGAAAGTGAAATCAAAAAACGCCGCGACTTCCGGGGCATCACCACCTTTACCATTGACCCCGAAGATGCCAAAGATTTCGACGATGCCATTTCAATCCAATTTTTGGAAAACGGGAATGTCGAACTGGGCGTCCACATCGCCGATGTCACCCATTTTGTGAAACCCGGCTCGGCGCTCGACAAGGAGGCCTACAAACGCTCGACCTCCGTTTATTTGGTTGACCGGGTGCTGCCGATGCTGCCCGAACGACTGTCGAACGAACTTTGCTCGCTGCGGCCGCACGAAGATCGCCTCACCTTTTCCGCCGCTTTTGAATTTGACAAAAACAATAAAGTGGTGAACCGTTGGTTCGGCAAGGCCATCATCCATTCCGACCGCCGCTTTGCTTACGAGGGGGCGCAGGTTATTTTGGAAGGAGGGGAAGGCGAATTTTCCAGCGAACTGAAATTGATAAATAAAATGGCCAAAGACCTGCGCAAAAAACGTTTCAAGCACGGGGCAATTGATTTCGACATGGAAGAAGTCCGTTTCCGTTTGGACGAGGAAGGTGTGCCAATCGAGGTTTATGTAAAAGAGCGGAAAGACGCGCACATGCTCATCGAGGAATACATGCTGCTGGCCAACCGCGAGGTGGCTACTTTTATCAATAAAAAAGCAAAAGGGCAGGCCGAGATCCCGTTTATCTACCGCATCCATGATACGCCCAACCCCGAAAAAGTGGCCGAACTCGCCAAGTTTGCCAAAGAACTGGGCTTTGAGATGAACATCAGTTCGCCGAAGGCAATCGGCAAGTCGTTCAATAAACTGGTGGAAGCTGCCGAAACGGACGGGGCTTTGCGCCTGTTGCAACCGCTTGCCATCCGCACGATGGCCAAGGCGGCCTACTCCGCCGAAAACATCGGCCACTATGGCCTGGGCTTCGATTATTATTCGCATTTCACCTCGCCCATCCGCCGTTACTCCGATGTGCTGGCGCACCGTATTTTAGAAAAAAACCTCGGTAGCGCAGCATGGCGGACGGACAAGGGCGAACTGGAAGAAATGTGCAAGCACATCTCCGCACAAGAACGCAAGGCAATGGACGCCGAGCGGCAAAGCATCAAGTACAAGCAGGTCGAATTCATGGAAAAACACGTCGGCGAGGTCTTCGACGGCTATGTTTCGGGCATCATTGACCGCGGCATTTTTGTGGAACTCAAAGCCAACAAATGCGAGGGCATGGTCGGTTTTGATACCATCAATGAGCCGTTCGACATTGCCGACGGAAGGTTGAGCGCTACCGGAAAACGCAGTGGGCAGGTGCTGAAAATGGGTGATTCTGTGAAGGTGAAGATTTTGAAAACGGACTTGGCAAGGCGGCAGATAGAAATGGAACTGGTGGAGGGGTGAAATTAAATGGATCAATTTAATTGCCAATGTGAAGATCGAAATTGGAAGCCGTCTCCGTGCCCTTCCAAAAGAGGGGGAATTAATTCCCCCTCTTTTGGAAGGGCACGGAGACAGGGGTACAAAATGGTAATCTACCTTGATGATGGAATTGGTGCGTGTCTAAGATTGCAGAGGTTAAATTAAAAAAAAACTGGCTTCCTTGAAAGGCCGAAACGATACATTTAAAACAAAAAAAGGCCACTGAAAAACATCAGTGACCTTTGGTAGCCCGTACGGGAATTGAACCCGTGTTTCCGCCGTGAAAGGGCAGCGTCCTAACCCCTAGACGAACGGGCCAGCTACGGCTTTTCTCCTGTCAAATTTTTGCGGGCTTCCTGATGAACCCCTCTATTGGTGAAAAGCGGACGCAAAGATGTAGGTCTCCTTTTAAATTTCCAAGCCCCCGGGCAATTTTTTTTTCAGCGATGGGCAGAGGCTCAATTAAATGGGCATTCTACGGGTCGGAATTAAATAAATAACATCGCCAAATTGACCACTTTATTTATCCAATCTGCCTTACCTTTGCGGCTTCAAATTCAACTAACCTTTTCAGTCCAATTGAAAGTTCATTTCAATTCAATTCATTTAACTTAAATAAAAAAATCACATGCCACCAGTAAGAATTGCAATCAATGGTTTCGGGCGCATCGGGCGTTTGACGATGAGAAACCTGTTGACAAAAAAAGGGATCAAAGTCGTTGCCATCAACGACCTGACCGACAACCACACCCTTGCCCACCTTTTTAAGTACGACACCATGCACGGTGTTTTTAACGGGGCGGTGCGCGCCGATGCCGACAACCTCTATATCAAGGGCAAAAAAATCCAATGCTCGGCCATCCGCAACCCCGCCGAACTGCCGTGGAAAAAGCTGAAAGTGGATGTGGTTTTGGAGTGTACCGGTATTTTCAGGACAAAAGAAAAAGCGGCGCTGCACTTGGAGGCAGGGGCCAAAAAGGTCATCCTTTCTGCCCCTCCAAAAGGCGAGGGCATCCCTGCTTTTGTCATCGGCGCCAACCACAAGAAGATCAAAAAGTCGGACAAGATCATCTCCAATGCTTCTTGCACCACCAACTGCCTTACCCCGATGCTCATGACCCTTGACAGCGCTTTTGGCGTTGCCCAGTTTTCCATGACCACCATCCACGCCTATACTTCTGACCAAAGGTTGCAAGATGCCCCGCACAGCGACCTGAGAAGGGCAAGGGCGGCTGCACAAAACATCATCCCGACCACTACCGGCGCCGCCAATGCAGTGGTAAAAGTGATCCCGCACCTGAAAGGCAAGTTTGTTGCGCAAGCAGTCCGGGTGCCAACGGCCACCGGTTCATTTACCGACCTGACCTGCATTTTGAAAAAAGCAGCGAGCGTTGAGCAGATCAACAAAGCCTTTGCCGCTGCCGCAAACAAAGGCTGGAAAGGCATCATGGAATACACCGAAGACCCGATTGTTTCTTCAGATATTGTAAGAAACCCACATTCTTGTATCTTTGATTCTAAATTGACACAGACCAACGGCAAACTCTGCCGCATTGTTGGTTGGTACGACAACGAAGCAGGCTACTCCGCCCGCCTTGCCGACCTCGCAGTTTTGGTTGCCAATAAATAAAGAGTGAATTAGTATGAAAGAAAGGCACTATCCGGCCATGACGCTGCGGTAGTGTCTTTTTTATTTACTAATCTAAACTTTCCGAGTACCAAACCAAAGAATTAAAATGCAATATTTCACCCGCCGTCTCCGTGCCCTTCCGAAAGAGG
>DROJ01000199.1 GCA_011321935.1 Bacteroidota bacterium
CGGGGCTTTCCTTCCCCGTGCTCGGGAAGGTCGGTTCGGGGGGCTTTACCTTTAGCCCGTCCCTTTCGCTGCGCATCCAGAACAATGCCTCGCTGGAGGCCATACCGGGCTTCGACAGCCTTCGGACGGTGGGCAATTTCCTGTCAGTAGAAAACAACGCCAGCCTAAAACAGATTTCTGCATTTTCAAATCTGAATTCTATTGGACAGGATTTAAGGGTCAGGAATAACCCTCAGCTTTTTAGCTGTTGTGGCGTCAATCCCATTTTACTCATGCCCCTTGAAATAGGGGGGAATACCTTGATTTCTAATAATGCACCGGGCTGTAACAGTGATGTGGAAGTAGTTGATTCCTGTGCAAACCTCACGTTGCGCCCCTGGTACCGTGATTTTGACGAGGACGGTTTTGGGAATCCCAATGACGAGGAAATGAGTGTTCTCCAACCCCCAGGTTTTGTTGCCGACAATACCGACTGCGACGACACCAACGCAAACATAAACCCCAACGCTCCCGAAATATGCGATGGCCTCGACAATAATTGCGATGGCGATATTGACGAAGGATTATTGACCGCATTTTATCCAGATATGGACGGGGATACTTTTGGAGATGAAAATGCGGCTCCAACTTTTGCATGTACCGCCCCTCCGGGCTTCGTGGACAATGCCGATGACTGCGATGACACTGACCCACTATTTACCACAGTTTGCTCCCCCGGCACTGGCAACGACCCCAATTGCAATATGGGGGACGGACTAATCGCATATTATACCTTTGATGGAAATGCCAACGATATATCTGGAAATGGGAACAATGGAATAGTCAATGGAGCTACCTTGACAACAGATAGGTTAGGAAATAATAACAGCGCTTATTTATTTGATGGGCAAAATGATTTTATTTCCGTCCCGCATTCTTCTGCTTTGGACGTGCCTGAAGGGTTTACAGTTACTTCTTGGGTTTTAATAAATGAGTGGTACAATACATGGGGGATAATCCTTGATAAAGGGCGGCAGATTACTTCAATAATTAGAGAGAATAGTTTTCATGGTTTTGGTAATTGCAATATCACTACTCCATCTCCTTTTGAAAAAGATACTTGGTTTTTCTTGACTACATCTTTTGACGCTGCAACAGGTATTTATTCGGGTTATTTAAACGGACAATTAATTGGTTCAATAAACTGTGCTGGATTTTCTCCAACGACGGAAGATCTTTTAATTGGAATAGACCCTCCCGGTGCTGTTGAATATTTAAATGGTAAATTGGACGATATAAGGATATATAACCGTGCCTTATCTATTGACGAAATCCAGCAGATATTTACTTGCGAAGGAGGAAGTGTCACCATGACCCCCTGCCTCCCCCCCGGCGACCTCATCTTCACCTCCCAAGCCGAGGTAAACGCCTTCCCCGCCGACTGCAACATCATAAACGGCAACCTAATAATAAACGGCGACGACATCACCGACCTTTCCAATTTACTGTCCATCCAACAAGTGACCGGCAGCGTAATAATCGGCGACACCTTGCAGGGCGTTGACGGCAACGATGAATTGACCAATTTAGAAGGATTAAATAATATCACCAATATTGGCGGCGACCTGTTGATCTGCAATAATCCAAAACTTACATCATTGGCTGGTTTCAGCAGCCTGATGGAAGTGGGCGGAGATATACGCGTGAAAAATTGTATGGTGTTGGAGAACTTTAATTTAATTGTTTTAAATTTTGTTGGCGGCAGTTTTATATTGCGGGGGCTGCCAATATTTTTTGAAATAGGGCCATGGAACCTTACTTCTATTGGCGGGTCGGTTATATTTGATGGAATTGGTTTTATCGGTTTTGGCAGCTTTGGAAATATAACATTTATCGACGGCGACTTTTTTATAATAAATAATCCAAATTTAACGCACATCGAAATGCCGAATTTAATTCAATTATTGGGCTGCTTCCATGTTATCAACAATACGCAATTTGTTGGCCCGATAGACTTGGGCAATTTGGAATTGATTGGTCAAAATATACGCATTATTGACAACGACGATATTACCGATTTAAATGGCCTGTCCAATTTGCAGGCGGTCAACGGCAGTTTGATTATTTCAGGAAATGACAATTTGTTGAATATAGACAGCCTCGCCAATTTAACGAGCGTTGTGGATTCTTTGGTCATTACCGATAATATGAGTTTGTCGGCCTGTTGCGGTGTCGTTCCGATTTTGGAGGCAGGCGGTGCAGGGGTGGTTATTATTGAAAATAACCTGCCGGGATGCAATGGGGAGCAAGATATTTTGGACACCTGCAATGACGACGACGGCGATGGAATTCCGAACGACGTAGATAACTGTCGGCACACACCCAACCCCGAGCAAATTGATGCCGACAACGACGGCTTCGGCGCCCTCTGCGATTGCGACGACAATAATGCTGACGCAAATGAAAATACCGCCTACTACCCCGACAACGACGGAGACGGGTTCGGCGATGCAAATGCCGATGCCACCGATGCTTGCGAGCCGCCCACGGGCATGGTCAGCAACAACAGCGACTGCAACGACGAGGACGCAAACATCAACCCCGAAGCCACAGAAATATGTGGTGACGGCATAGACAACAACTGCGACGGGCAGGTGGACGATGGGCAACTGACGGCCTATTATCCCGACAACGACGGAGACGGGTTCGGCGATGCAAATGCCGATGCCACCGATGCTTGCGAGCCGCCCACGGGCATGGTCAGCAACAACGGCGACTGCAATGACGAGGACGCAAACATCAACCCCGATGCCACAGAAATATGTGGCGACGGCATAGACAACAACTGCGACGGGCAGGTGGACGATGGGCAACTGACGGCCTATTATCCCGACAGCGACGGCGATGGGTTCGGCGATGCAAATGCCGCTGCCACCGATGCCTGCGAACCCCCTCCGGGCATGGTCAGTAATAATACCGACTGCAACGACGGGGACGCAAACATCAACCCCGAAGCCACAGAAATATGTGGTGACGGCATAGACAACAACTGCGACGGGCAGGTGGACGATGGGCAACTGACGGCCTATTACCCCGACAACGACGGCGACGGGTTCGGCGATGCAAATGCCGATGCGACTGATGCCTGCGAACCCCCTCCGGGCATGGTCGGCAACAACGGCGACTGCAACGACGAGGACGCAAACATCAACCCCGATGCGCCGGAAATCCCCGGCGACGGCATAGACAACAACTGCGATGGCGACTGCGAATGTCCTGCCGACGATGCGCCCGTTTGTGCCAACGGCATGACCTTCGCCAATGCCTGCGAGGCCGAATGCGCCGGGTATTTTGACTATGAAACCGGCGAGTGCAGCGGCCCCCCAACTGACTGCGATATGGTCGGCGACCCCGGCGAAATATGCTGCGACCAAAGCCTCTGCGCCGACGACCCGGACCCTGCGCCGATCACGAGCATTTCTTTGCCGAACAATGGCGTCGGCAGTTTTGAATATGTCTGGATCATCAATTTTATCGAACCCGTTCCCGGCAGTGCTGCCAATTGGACGGCCATCCCAAACTCCGCTTCTCCCGAACTGGATTTAGGGGCTATCGCCCAAACGGCATGGGTGCGCCGCTGTGCCCGCCCGGTCGGTTGCGATGAATATAATTGGGAATCCAATATTATTAAATTGACGCTCGAAAATTGCAATGGAAACCCGGGGGGCAATGCGCCCGATTGCGCTAATATATCGGTGACAAGCAATGCCGATGGGTTTATTGTTTCTGGTTTGGATATGGCGCCGATTTCTTTTTTGCAGGTTTTTGACGCATCGTGGAATACGCTGTTCCAATGTTTTGACAATTGCGGCAGCGAACAAACATTTGACCTCGGTGCGGGCACTTATCATATTCTCGCAAAATATTTTAATGAAGATTATCAGGCATTATGTGAAGTGACCGAAACAATTACCATTGGCGGAACAAACGGTTCGGGAAACAATAATAATTCCGGTGATCCTTGTTCCGGTTTGGAATTGCAAACGGGAGGCAGCCAATTAATGATAAGCGGATTTGATCCGGGCTATATGGAGGAGACGCAAGTTTTCGACAATAATTGGAATTCTGTTTTTTATTGTTTCGATGACTGTGCTTCGCCATTGGATATTCCGCTTGCCGCAGGCAGCTACCATGTTTTAGTGAAATATTTTAACCAAAATTTTTCATTAAAATGCGAGCGCTCGGAGACGGTGCATATCAGCAGTAATTTAATTGGCCTGAACAACCGCTTTGAATTTGAAGTTGCGAAGCAGCTTGAATTTACGGAAATATATTGGGTGCATAAGGACGGCGGAAATACGGATAAATATATGTTGCAGAAATCGCTCGACAATGCAACTTATAAAACGATTTATGAAACGCCACCGACCGGAGATGGCGGGGCTGAACTTTACCAATGGTTTGACCTTGACCCAAGTTACGGCGATAATTATTACCGCGTGGCAATCGGGCAAAACGACGGGACTGTTGTTTATTCGGAAATTAAAAAAGTATATTTTCCAAAACTCCGTTCGTTTACCATTTTCCCGAACCCGGCCAATGATTTTGCCAAAATAGACCTCGCTGATTATATCGGCGAAAAAGTCAATATCCGCATCAACAATAACCTTGGGGTAGAGGTGCAGCAGATCGGAGTCGGTAATGTTTCGAGTAAATATTATCAAATGGACCTGCGCCTTTTGCCGGAGGGGCATTATATTGTTTGGGTTTTTGTGGAAGGCGCAAAACCTGTTGCGAAGCAGTTGGTGCTGGGGCAGAAGTGATGAGTGGTTTTATATTTGGTTTAAATTAAAAAAGCCCGGCAATTTTTTGCCGGGCTTTTTTAATTGTAATCCGAATGCTGGGCTTGCAAAAATAAAGAACCTCCAACAGAGTGTATTTCAAAATTTCGGTGCAGGACGGCCACCCTGTTGGGGACTATGGGGCCAAACGGAGGAAAAACCGGAGTTTTGAAATACGCCCCCTCCAACAAGCCCCTCGATATGTTCTAAAATTTTAAAAAATAAAAGAGGAAAAGAATTGCGCTCCTCTCACTCCCCCCTAAAAACCAACAGTTCCATCATTTCCACCGCTGATATTTTTCCTTTCTTTTTTATAAAATCACGGGGCGTCGAATCGCCTATTTCATAGGTGATGCCTTCTGCGCCAAACTGGGTCAAAAACCAGGCTTTGGAAACGGGGGCGCCGACATTGGAGGGCCGTTCGGCAGCTTCTTCTTTTATGGTGTTTTTGATGCCCGTGATCCAATAGTCTTTAAAGTTCGGAATCTGTTCGGGCGCCTTGTTATTGGTGTAATATACGTCGTAAAAAGTCGAATGGAAATCAAGCCCCAATATCAGGTCCGATTTATTTTGGCGCACTGTTTTTACGATGAAATCGGCGACCTGCCGGTTTTCGGGCTGGTGGTAATAGGCCCAGTCCCGGTTGAGGTCAACCCCGCCTGCATTGTGCCGCCAATGGCCGAGGTCAACGCCGTCGGGGTTCATCAATGGAAATACTAGCAGCCGATATTTTTTCCGGAAATTATTGGACAGTATATTGTCCGCCAATATTTCGTCAACAAAGGCCTGCATCGCCAAATAGCCCGTTACTTCCGGCGGGTGTTGCCTGCTGAGGACGACGATAATGTCTTTTTTACGGGCGTCGCCGATATTTATGTCTAGCAACAAAAAGCCCTTCCCCAATTTGCTTTTCCCGATGCTCGAAAAATGGACGCCGGGCTGTTTGGCCTTTGCCTCGCACCATTGCCTGACATGCGTTGAATTATGGATTTCCTGCGCCGCCAGCCATAAAGTATCGGCGCTTATATCTAGCGACAAAAAAGCACTTGCGCTGTCCTGTGCCAATTCAACTTTGTTGCTGTCGAGCAGTTCCCAGGTTTTTCCGTCCCTGCTTATTTTGGGCGCATAACGGTGGTAGCCCTGCGTATAGTTCAATTCCAGGTTTATGTTTTTTTTATCGGTCGCCCATATTTTAAAAGCATAATAAGCGCTGGGGTTGATGGGTTCGTTTTCGGGGGATATGGTCGCCCGGAAAGTATTGTTTCCGACATGTTCAAAATTGTTGAGGCGGGCGCCGTCGAACAAATTGCCGGCATATACGCCCTGCTCCGCGAGTGCGTATATTTTCTTTTCCTGCAATTTGATGGCCTTGTCCGTGGTGTCAACCGGGCGCGGGAAATCATATGGCCTGGCCATATAACTGCGGCAGCCAAAAATAAATAAAAAGGAGATAAATAGGGCAGGAAAAACAATTCCCTTTTTTTGCCGCCCACATTTGCAAAACTTCAAAAGTTTAATAAACGCAAACTGGGAATTTGTTTTTTGGGCATTGCTGAATATAAAGGGAAAATAGTTTTTCATTGTTTTGTTATTGTTTGGAAAATTGGTTTTGGAAATGTGGAAAATCGAATTTATACTGAACCATAATAGGTTTTCCCGACCCTTCGGGAAAACCTATTATGGTTCAGTATATAAACTTCCGGCAAATTTTTTATTTCACAAATTTCCTTATTTCTGTAAATTTTTTATTTCCTGTTTTCAGGAAATATAAACCCGGAATAAAATTGCTGCAATTTATTTTTGCCCGGTATTTTCCGAAGTGGTTTTTATTGTAAATTACCTGCTCGGTATTATTGAAAACGCTTATTGTGAAATCGCTGTTTGGGTGTGTGTTTAATTCCAAATATAAACAATCGGAAACAGGGTTGGGGTAAATATTTAATTCGGTATTTTGGTTTTTTATTTCAGGAGATATAGTGGACAATATATTGCAGCCATTGTCCAAAAAACCTGCTCCGAAATAATGTTTTTCAAAATATTTTTTCAGCACTTTTGCGGTTGCCGCAGCAAATGCTTCCCGGTTATAAAAGACGGCCACCGGCAACTTTTCAAAAGTTGCCAGTTCAACCAGGGGCATTGGGTTTTTCAGGTCAGTTCCACCACCCCGTTGGGCGACTCGATCACTGCGGTGATGGATGCTTCGTCGGCTACGCCCAATTTGATGTCAACGTTCATTGCGTGGATGGCCGTTTCCATGAAATACGGCGTTGGGTGGGTGGCCCTCAGTTCTATCAGTTTGCAGGCATCGGGCAAAGATTTGGTGGGATGTTCCCGGCCTTTCCAGTCAATGATAAAAGGGAGTATTTCTACTTTTGGAGCGGGTAGGGGCATGGACGCTTTCCAGATGAATTTGGTGCCGTCCGGTTTTTTGCGGGTGCCGCCCTTGATATTTCCCAAGCGGGGGTCAACCTCCCTCAAGTAATGGATGTCGCGGTCGAGGTCGTTGGTTTTGACTGCCCAACGGGTGATGGTGGGCTGGGTGATGAGGTCAATGCCCATCCAGTGTTCGCCGGAGAAAGTGGTGTTGTCGGGGTCGGCAGCGATGAGTTCGAGATAGCAGCCGTTGCCGAGGTTGACAAGGGCGTTGTGGGTGCCGAGGCTTTTGTGGCGCCCGCCCGGTTCAGGCGCTACGCCCAGTTTTTTTTCGATGTCGGAAATGGCTTCTTCGAGGTTGGGAACGGCATAAACGATGTGGTCAACGTTTTCCAGTGTTCTGATCATTTTCTAAAAGAGTTGGTTTGAAAAAGAGGTTTAAATTTAGGGGAATTCAGGTTTATATTTCAAACCTGAAAACATATTTTAATGAAAATAAATTTGAAAGGGCCTTGGGCGGGGGGCAGGTTTGGTGGTTTTTATTGATTGTAACGCCTGCCTGACGCCAATCTTATTTCTCGGAAACGCCGCTGCTCCGGAATAAAAGATTTGAAGTGCAGAGCCGCCGCAAAACGTTACAATCAGAAATTTTTCAACACCCCAATTGTACGCTGCACCTTAATAGACCGCAAAACCGTTTACCTTTGCGGCCTTTCCATGCCTCATCAACCATCATTTATAAAACCACCGACCATAATTTGATCCAGCTTGCGATAGACATCGGCAACACCCGCACCAAAGCAGCTTTGTTCAACGGCGGCACCTTGCTGCACAAGGCGGCCTGGGAAGAGCTGACCACAGCGGCTTTGGAGCAACTGGCATACAACCAAAAAATCGAAAATGCCATCCTTTCCACTACGGCAAAAGTGCCAAAGCAGGTCGAGGCATATTTAAGGGAAAAATTTTTCTATGTCCGGCTTGGCAGTGATACGCCGCTGCCCATTGCCGTTCATTACCAAACGCCACTCACCCTGGGCAAAGACCGCATTGCAGCCGCAGCGGGCGCATTCAGCCTCTACCCAAATGAGAATGCCCTGATCATAGATGCAGGAACGTGCATAACGATGGACCTCATCAATTCAGAAGGAACATTCCTCGGCGGCAATATTTCGCCCGGCGTGGAGATGCGCCTGAAAGCCATGCACCACTTCACTTCCAACCTGCCGCTCGTAATTCCCAGAACTTTCGGAAACGGACTGCGGACTGTGGACTGGCAGACTGCTGACTGGCTAGGCGATTCAACGGAAAGTGCCGTCCGAAATGGCGGCGAACTCGGCGCATTGCTGGAAGTAACCGCTTTTATGGAAAGGTGCAGGCGGGGTTTTAAGCCCTTGCGGGTAATTTTTACAGGAGGTGACGCCGATTTTTTTGTCAAGAACATTAAAACAAAGATATTTGCGCACTCAAATTTGGTCCTGATCGGATTGAATAAAATTTTACAACATAATGTCAATATTTTCAAACAGGGAAAAAGCGGAAAGTAAACTGCCTGCCCACGGGCAGGGAAAGGGGAAAACGGCCCCGTCAGTGGCTGCGGCACTTTTCACTTCCCGATTCAGTTCGGGATTTCGCTTTGCCCGATTTTACTTCCCGGTAAGGTTCGGGATTTCGCTCTGCTCAATTTTGTTTTTTGCTGCCCAAGCCTTTGCCCAGCCAAAAGACAACTCCCCTTACTCCCGCCTGGGCCTGGGCGAGGAGGTCAGCCATGCTATGTCGGCGGCGGGTTTTGGCGGCCTGTCGGCAGCTTATGCCGACCCCTTCCACGTCAATGTGCAAAACCCCGCCTCTTATGGCTGGCTGGCTGCTTCCACATTCGAAATAGGGGCATATGGAGAGCGTTCCAAAATCAAGACGGACGAGCGCTCTGCCACCGTTCTGACCGGTAACCTGAGCCACCTTGCC
This sequence comes from Bacteroidota bacterium, assembly GCA_011321935.1. Lineage (GTDB taxonomy): Bacteria > Bacteroidota > Bacteroidia > Chitinophagales > Saprospiraceae > UBA6168. The sequence continues at coordinate 9,156 of DROJ01000199.1, forward strand.
CTCGCTTTTCCGATGAGGAACTCTTTGAACGATGAGCTGGACAACAAAAAACGGAATTTTTTCTGGGGCATGAACCTGGCACTGTTGCCCAACACGGCCATCGGCTACGACATACAGACGGAAGAGGTGCTGGGGGGCATTTCCGATTCTATACTGAACGTTTTTCAAGGTACCGGCGGCACGAGCAAACTGGTTTGGGGAAATGGGGTCCGCTATAAAAATTTCTCCGCAGGAGTCAATATAGACTATATTTTTGGCCAGTTGGAGAGCAAGAGGGTCGTTTTGATCCAAGACATCGGCCCTTCTTATGTCAATGAGTTCAACGACAATATCTCCGTTCGTTCCCTGCAATTGACTTTCGGGTTTCAATACAAACTCGACCTCAATAAAAAAGAAAATGCGGATGGCAGGTACACCAGTGATGAGAGTATCATCATCGGCCTGTACGGCAACCCAAAATCGAGCCTTAAAACCCGGAGCACCATCCAGCGCATCGGTATCAATGATAACCTCCGCCCCATCGTCATAGACACCATCGTCAATGATCAGGACGTGAAAATGGGAGGCACCTTGCCTTCCGAATGGACGCTGGGTTTTGTGTACCAAAAAAACAATAAATGGCGTATCGGCGCTGAATACACCTACGGAGGCTGGAGCAAATACGACAACGAGGCCAAGCCGGAAACCCTGTTCGACAGCAACCGCTTTGCCATCGGCGCCGAATATTCGCCCGACGCCACTTCTTACAACAACTACCTCAAACGGGTGCGCTACCGGGCTGGCATTTTCTACCGCAGTGACCCCAGGTTGGACGACCTGTCCCAATATGCGCTCACTTTTGGCTTTGGCCTGCCGCTGATCCTGCCCCGGGGCAAAACTTCTTTCGTAAATTTGGCCTTCGAGGCCGGGCGTTACCACACTGGCAACCAGATCAACGAGAACTATATGAAAATGTCGCTGGGCTTCACTCTTAACGATGGAACTTGGTTTTATAAACGTAAATTTAGATAGGACGGGAAACGGTTGACGGGAGACGGCGGACGGTTGACGGTTGACGGCGGACGGGAGACGGTTGACGGTTGACGGTTGACGGTTGACGGTGGACGGAAAACGGAAAACGGATTTGCCCCCGTTGGCCGTCAACCGTCCACCGTCCGCCGTCCGCCGTCAACCGTCAACCGTCCACCGTCCGCCGTCCGCCGTCTCCCGTCCACCGTCAACCGTCCGCCGTCAACCGGATAAAAAACACAAATTTTGATTATGGAAAAGCTACTGAAATTGACCTTTATCTTCCTTTTTGCCGGAATGTGGGCACTGCCATCCTTTGGCCAATGCGAAACTTGGCTCAACTTGCCCAACAAAGACGCCGTTGAAAACGACCACGTTTTGTACCGCCAGTTCATGAAGACAAAAGAATACGACAAAGCTTTTGATTACTGGCAAAAGGTTTACAAAGCGGCCCCTGCCGCTGATGGCAACCGTTCTTCTCATTACGTGGACGGGCGGACCATTTACCTCGATAAATTCAAAAACGAAACCGACGAGGCCAAAAAAGCAGAGTATGCCAAGATCATCCTCCGCCTGTTCGACGAGCACGTAGAATGCTACCCAAAAGAGAAGGCCCTCAACCTCGGCCTGAAGGTTTATGAAATGTTCTATACCCTGCGCTCCCCTTATGCCGATGCGCTGAAGGCATGCGAAGAAGCCGTCGAAGCAGGTGGCGACAACACTAGCTACGCCGTGTTCGTACCTTATGCCTCCATTGCTGTTTACGACTACAAGAACGGTGTGATGGATGCCGAGCAAGCACGGAAAATTTATACCACCCTGAATGATATTGCCGACAAAAACATCGCAAAAGGAGGGGAGATGGCCCCTTATTACGAACAGGGAAAAGGCGCCATGAACGGGGTTTTTGCAGAAATCGAAAACGATATTTTCGACTGCGAATTTTTTAAGAAAAAACTGGAACCGGACTACCGCAAAGACGAAGAGGACATCGAAATGCTGAAGTATATCTACAACAAGCTCACCGCACAGGGCTGCGACGAAAGCGACCCTTTTGTAGCTGAAATCAAGCACAAGTACGAAACCGTAGTTGCCGAAATAAACAAAGGCAAGCTAGAGGAATTTTATGCCGCCAACCCCGGCGAGCACGGCGTTGCACTTTTCAAAGAGCAGAAATATACCGAGGCACTGCAAAAATTCAAAGAAGGCATCCGGCAGGAAGAAGCGGGCGATGCCGACCCGGAAAAACTGGCCAACTACTATTTTTACATGGCATCCGTCGAGTTCCGCCAGCTTGGCAAATACAACGAAGCCCGCACCCATGCCCGCAAAGCTGCTTCCCTTAAAAAAGGCTGGGGCCGTCCATATATGCTCATCGGCGATATGTACGCCAAGTCCAGCCGCTCCTGCGGAAACGATGCTTTCGATGCCCAGTTGGCCATCCTCGCAGCTATTGACAAATATGCTTACGCAAAATCAATAGACCAGTCGGTAGCCCGCGAAGCCAACAAAAAAATCGGCAGCTATGCCAAGCACAAACCGACCCAAGAAGACGCCTTCATGCGCAAAGTGAAAGAAGGCCAGTCCATTAAAGTACCTTGCTGGATCGGCGAAACGGTTAAGGTCAGGTTTCAATAAATGAAATGCCTGCCCCGGTTGCCGGGGGCTAAATGGCTGAACGGTCGAGGCCTTATCGGCCGAGCAAATTAAAAGCCCCGTTTCGATTGGTCGGAACGGGGCTTTTTTGTTTTTTTGTGTGAGAAAAACCGGTTTATCGGTATATTGGTATAATGGTATATTGGTGTAACGGCTGCCAGACTGAAAGCGCCCAGTAAACCAGTGAACCGTAAAACCAATAAACCAATAAACCGCCAAACCTAAATCTGCTATGAATTACAAAATTTCGATCCTGTTTTTATTTGCAGCCTTGCTCTTTGCCTGCACTCCCAAAACGCCCGAAGCGGTGACGGAGACCAAGCCGGCCCCCCCCTCCCTCCCAGAGATAAAGGACAACCCCTGCGCCACCTTTGAAGATGCCCCCGACCCCGATCAGGCATTGGAAAATTTCGTGCTGTACCGCGATTTCCTGAAAACGAAAGAGTGGGACCTCGCCTATGGATACTGGCAAAAGGTGTATAAAGATGCCCCGGCCGCCGATGGAAAACGGGCCAATGTCTTTACCGACGGCGTGCGGTTTTACGAGCATTTCATGGAAGAGGACAAGAGCAAAAAACAAGAATACCTCAACAAAATACTCAGTATTTATGAAAAAATGGCCGAGTGCTATCCCGAGGGCGGCTATGCCCAGGGCTTGAAAGCATTCGATTACTTTTTCAAATACCCAGACCTGTTGACTAAGGAGCAGCAGTTCGAACTGTTCAAAAAATCGGTTGACCTGGACAAGGGCAAGCCCCGCTTTTTTGTCCTCAACCCCATGACTTCCCTGCTCGTTGACCTTACCCTCGAAGGGAAAATACCCATAGAAGAAGCCAAAAAATACCAAAAAATAATAATGGACGCCATCAAAAAAGGATTGGCGGAATGCCAGGGCGATGAGTGCGACAACTGGAAAATCATCAACGAATATGCCCCCGCCAGGCTAGAGGCCCTAGAGTCCATACGCGGCTTCTATGACTGCGCTTATTACCTCGAAAAATACTACCCCGTTTTTCAGGCCAACCCGACAGACTGCGAAACCATCAACTCCGTTTACAGTAGCCTGCGCTTTGGCGGCTGCGACAAAGCATCGGCTGAGCTGCAGGCCCTGAACACCGCCTATGAAACCAATTGTAAAAAAGAAAAAGACCCTACTTGCAACGATATGCTGCGGGAAGGCCAATACCGGGAGGCCATCAAGTGCCTCGAAAAAGCCATCGGGTCCATGTCCGACAAAAAGGACAAGGCCACCTACAACCTCTTCATTGCCAAGATATATTACGCCCACCTCAAGAGCTACTCCAACGCCCGCAAATATGCCCGGAAAGCCATCAGCCTCCGGCCAAATTGGGGCGAGCCTTATATTTTGATCGGCACATTATATGCTTCGAGCGGCCCTCTTTGCGGCCCCGGCCGGGGCTGGGACAGCCAACGGGTAGTCTGGCCGGCCATTGACAAATGGCAGAAAGCCAAATCGGTTGACCCCAGCGTTGCCCGTGAAGCGAACAGGCTCATCAACCAATATTCGCAATACATGCCCGAACTCGGCGAAATTTTCCAGCGCGGCCTAAAAGTGGGACAGCCTTATTTTGTGCCCTGCTGGATACAAGAAACAACGACCATACGGGCAAAAAAATAAAATAAATGGTTTTAAATGGTTAAATGGTTGAATGGTTAAATGGCTACCACAACCATTTAACCATTTAACCATTCAAACCATTCAGCCATTCAACCATTTAATTATGCGCTTCCTATTTACTGCCCTTTCCTTTCTTTTCCTTTCCGTTTTTGCCTTTTCCCAAAAATCGCCGCCCCGCCCGATGAAGTTTGGAAAAATAAGCGAGGCCGATATAAAAATGAAATATTACGAGGCCGACTCCTCTGCGGAGGCCGTCGTTTTATGCGACTATGGGCAGGTGATGGTACATCGTGTCCCGGGCGAAACGCCCCTCCATTTTGAACACCACCGCCGGGTAAAGATTTTAAAAAAAAGCGGCTTTAAATATGGCGACGTTGCCCTTCCTTATTATAGCTATGGCCACAAAGAAAGTTTTTATTTTGGCGACGCAATGATAACATTGCCGGACGGCAAACAAATAAAACTGGACAAAAAAGATGTGTTCACTGAAAAGATAAACGAGTACTGGTCGCAGGCAAAGTTCACGTTCCCACAATTGGAAGAAGGCTGTATCATCGAATATAATTATTTTATCAATTCCGATTTTTATACTGAATTAAAAGAGTGGTATTTTCAGGAAGAAATACCGGTCAGGCACAGCGAGTACCGGATAGATTTTCCCCGGGCATACGAATATATTTTCCTTTTTCAGGGCAACGAAGGGATGGAGCTTATAAGCGATGAAAAAGGGAAACAAATATACGCCGGAAAAAACGGGAGGTTTATAAATGACCACGGGATTTTTATTTTAGAAAATGCCCCCGCCATGAAAGAAGAATCATTCATCACCACGATGGACGATTACCGGGCAAGGATCCGTTTTCAATTGTCCGAAGTGAATTATTCCGATGGGCGGAAAATAAAATTTTTGGACTCTTGGCAAAATGCAAAAAAACAGCTCAAAGACCAGGAGTATTTTTACAAACAATATAATAAGAAATTTAACTATAAAAAAATAATAGAAAGCACCGAACAACAAATCAATTTATTAAATACCGAAAAAGAAAAAGCCGAATTTATATACCAACATATAAGCCGGAAAATAAAATGGAACGGGCACCATTCCATGTTCACCAGCAGGAGGAAACTACAAGAAGCATATGAACTGGGCAGCGGTAACAGTGCCGAAATAAACCTGTCCGTTCTGGCCTTGTTGCGGCAGGCCGGCATCGAGGCGCAGCCCGTTCTGACCAGCACCCGTTCGCACGGGAAAATGTACGAAGAGTACCCCTTTATGGACCAGTTCAACCACGTCCTCATACAGGCAAAAATAGATGGGAAAGAACAATGGCTCGACGCAACCGACCCGCTGCGGCCATTGGGCTACCCAGAGCAAGAAGCCTTGAACGGAAGGGGCTGGCACATGGAAAAAGGATGGATAAACATACAGCCGCCCAAGATGAGCGCAAGCGTTTTTGTGGTCAAAATGAAACTTGCTAGCGACGGCAGTTTGGAAGGCTCGCAGACGGCTGCGTTTACTGGTTACGAAGCCATCCCCGAGCGCAGGGATTATGCCAGGGACAAAAACGGAAAACATTGGCAGGAGAGGTTCAGCGGCAAATATCCAGATGCCGAAATCAAAAATATACGGAAAGGAAAATTGGAAAATATAAGCAGCAGGTTTTTTGATACGATCAACTTCTTTGTCCCGAATGCTGCCATGACCGCCGGCGACCTTATTTATTTGCAGCCGGTCATATATTCTTCGTTCAGCGACAATCCGTTTACTTTGGACGAGCGAAATTACCCCGTTGACATCCCTTACGCTTTCCGCGAGCAGCACGTTATAGAACTGGCCGTGCCGGAGGCTTATAAAATAGAGGAAATGCCGGAAAACGTGAAATATGTACTGCCCGACAATGGCGGTGCTTTCAAATATATTTTAACAAAAAAAAACGAGCATACTTTGAGCCTTGTGATATTGCTGAAAATATCCCAATTAAAATATTATCCAAACGAATATTTTGCAATAAAAGAATTATTTGATTTGTTTATTGAAAAAATCGGCGAACAAATTGTTTTGAAAAAAAGGGAATAATGTTTTTATTTTGCCCTTTGAGGGGGCAAAAAAAAAATTACGAAATATATTAAGTACTTGCCCATAATAATTATTTTTCCAAAAAAAATCCACCATGAAAAAATTATTATTTTTATTGTTTTTCTTCCCGTCCATTATTTTTTCCCAAAAATATGCAGTAGGATTAATCCCCGACAGTTTACTGAAAAACGCAAACGCCGTTATCAGAAACCACCACATCGAATTCGAAGTACAGTCACCGGGCAGGGCTATTTACAGAGAATATAGGGCCGTTACTATATTTAACAAAAAAAGCTATTTAAATACAATGGCCGTATATTATACACCGGCCAATAAACTGAGCAGGATAAAAGGAAGTATATACGGCGCAAACGGGAACCTGGTCCGCAACCTAAAAAAAAGCGAAATAAAGGACCAGAGCGATGTAGCCGGCTATTCGGTTTATGAAGATGACCGGTACCGCTATTTAGAAGTAGGATATGCGGACTACCCTTTTACCGTTGAATTTGAATATGAAATGGTTTACAAAGACCTGACAAGCTACCCGGGGTGGTCGCTGCCGGAGTACAATGCAAGTGTGCAACAGTTCAACATGGAAGTGGAGGTGCCGACGGAGATAGAATTGTTTCACCAAGAACTGAACGCGCTCGCATTTTTGGGGGTACAGCAGACGGGCAGCAACAAAATATACAAATGGGGCATTTCAAATTTTCCGGCAATAATCAAAGAGCCGTATGCGCCCGTGACCGGGGAACTGTTTCCGAGGATAATCCTTTCGCCCAGCAAATTTGAAACAGAAAAATATACGGGCAGCATGGCCTCGTGGAAAGATTTTGGCGCTTTTATGTACCTGCTGCAAAAAGACAGGGACAAACTCACGCCCACCATGAAAGCCAAAGTCAAAGAACTGACCGCCGGGGCAGCCACCGAAAAAGAAAAAATCAATATCCTTTACAAATACATGCAGGAGAACATGCGCTATGTCTCCGTGCAATTGGGCATCGGTGGCTGGCAGCCCTTCAGCGCCGAATACGTGGAAAAAAACAAGTACGGCGACTGCAAGGCACTGAGCAATTTTATGAAATCCATGCTGAAAGAATCCGGCATCCAGTCCTACACCGTGGTCGTCAACTGGGGCGACCAGCCTTTTGACGTGACCGAAGGAATGGCCGTGCCCAGCGCCTTCAACCACATGATGCTGTACGTGCCCTCCCAAGATTATTGGCTCGAATGCACCAGCAATACCGACCCGCCCAATTACATAGACCTCGAAAAATCCGACCGCAATGTTTTGCTGGTGACAGAGGAGGGCGGCAAGCTGATGCGCACTCCCAAACTGACTCCCGAAGACAACCAAGAAATAAATCAGGTCAGCGTAGAACTGGCAAAAAACGGGGCCGCTACCATCCAGTTCGAATCGCTCCGAAAGGGCAGCCTCCAAGAATGGCACCGGGCCGCCAAAGCCTATTTCTCGGAAGAGGAACTGAAAAAAAAATTGCAGCAGCGCGCTTCCCTGCCCAGCTTTACCATGGAAAACCTGAAAGTAAAACCCGACCCCGACCTCCCCGAAACCACCGTTTCTTATACCGCCCAAGTGCCGCGCTATGCCGCCGCATCGGGCAAAAGGATGTTCGTGCCCATCAATGCCATCAATGCCTTTTCGGGCGTGCCGCCCAAAGACGAAAACCGGATCCACCCAGTCGTGGTGAAAAACGGCTATACCGAAAGCGACCTCATTACCATTGCCCTGCCCGAGCATTTCCATGTGGAGAGCATGCCCAAAGAACTGACCGAACTGAGCTCCGACTACGGCGAGTATTTCATGAAAATCAAAAAAGAAGAAGGGAAGGTGGTTATTGAACGCAGGCTGAAAATACTGCCCGTCCGCCTGCCCGCCGGGGAATACGGCCAGTGGAGGGACTTCTGCAAACAGCTTGCGAAAGCAGACGCAGCGAAATTGGTTTTGGTGAATGAGTAACCCGGACGGAAGTCCGGGCCGTAATTCGGACAGAAGTCCGAATTACTGTACTCCGGGCTGCTCGGACTTCCGTCCGGGTTGCATATCGCTCGGACTTCCGTCCGAGTTACTTTTTTTTTTGGTCAAACCACCATTAGTAAGTACCTTCGCACTGGAATCAAAAACAAACAGCAAATTTGGCCTTGCTTTTCGATTAGAATCCCATAAACAGGAGAAGCGCCAACAACGGTTTGCACCATGATACAAAAACACTTTACCACTTTCCAACTGGGATCACCTGTTCAATATCCAAATACATTTTAACGCCGCATTTACTTTAAACTGACAAAGTGCAGAACGCAACGCCTATTTTTTCTGACCTGCAAAAAGATCATTTTAAGGAACGTCCAAATATTGAATTCGACAGCAACCTTTGGCTGCTTTGGTTGGATATATTTCATTAATCATTAATCACTTTTTTAAACTTAACTAAATACTCCACTGATGAAAAAAGCATTGACTATTCTGACTTTTCTCGTGGCTTCTACCTTTGCTTTCGGGCAAGGGGTTACCACTGCCTCCTTGAACGGGCAGGTGACGGACACAAACGGCGAAAGCCTCATCGGGGCCAACATCTTGGCCGTCCACACCCCTTCAGGCACTTCCTATGGCAACAGCACTAACGTGGACGGCTATTTCCGTATGCCCAACATGAGGGTCGGAGGGCCTTACACCATCACCATTTCGTACACCGGTTTTGAAGACTACGTGAAAAACGATGTCTATCTCAACCTTGGCCAATCATTCAAGCTGAACGTCCAGCTTTCCGAATCGGCCATCGTACTGGAAGGGGCCGTGGTAACGGCCAACCGCAACGACATTTTCGATGGCAACCGGACGGGCGCACAAACCTTCATCAACGAGCGGCAGATCAGCACCATGCCTACCCTGACGCGGTCCATCGGCGATTTTGCGCGGGTCACCCCACAGGCCACTGTGCAGGAAACACAAGACGGCTATTCCATCTCCATCGGCGGGATGAACAACCGCTACAACGCCATCTACATTGACGGTGCGGTCAACAACGACGTGTTCGGGCTGTCGCGCTCGGGCACCAACGGCGGGCAGACCGGCGTATCGCCTTTCTCCCTCGATGCCATCGAAGAACTGCAGATTTCCGTTGCTCCCTTTGATGTGAAAATCGGAGGTTTTGCAGGTGGCGCGATCAATGCCGTGACCCGTTCTGGCACCAACAACTTTGAAGGATCGGCCTATTACTACTTCCGCAACCAAAGCCTGGCAGGGGATACGCCCACCGACAACCCCGATGTGAAAAGGGTCCCCTTGGACGATTTTACCGCAAAAACATACGGTTTCAGGATTGGCGGGCCGCTTATCAAAAACAAGCTGTTCTTCTTTTTGAACGCTGAAAAACAAGACGACGAAACACCACTGCCTTTTGATTTTGCCGATTATACCGGCGATTCCGACCAAGCCGACCTGAACGCACTCGTCGGCAAGTTGAAAGGATATGGTTATGACCCCGGGCCTTACGATGCCAACCGGGCATTTTTGGAAAGCGAAAAAATCACGGTCAGGATGGACTGGAACCTGAACGTGAACAACAAGCTCAGCTTCCGCCACGGCTACGTCAAATCCAAAAACCTCGAAGGCCTGCAATCGGGAACCAGGTCTATCAATTTCCTCAACGCTTCCGAGTTCTTTGAATCCGTGACCAATACTTCTTCCCTTGAGTTCAACTCCGTTATCGGTTCCAACATGTCCAACAATTTCAAGCTGGGCTATATCAGGGTGAGGGACGACCGCGACCCCAACGGAGACCCCTTCCCATATGTAAGGATCAGGGACGGGGCAGGCTCTATTTTCTTTGGTTCGGAGCGCTTCTCCACTGCCAACCAGCTCGACCAGGACGTGTTCACCATTACCGACAACTTTGAGATATACAAAGGCAAGCACACCTTTACCATTGGTACGCACAACGAGTTTTACAAGGTTTACAACCTCTTTATCCCTTTCAACTTTGGCTCCTACGAGTTCAGCAACCTCGACGATTTCTTGACCGACCAAAACTCCAGCTTCTATATCAGGAGCTATTCTTTGCGCGACAATGTAACCGGCGACGGCTCTGCGGCCGGTGTCGAGTTCAATGCCGGGCAACTGGGGCTGTACGTTCAGGACGACTACCAGGCAACCGACAACGTGAAACTGACTTTCGGCATCAGGGCAGATATGCCTTTCTTCGACGATACCCCGGTCAACGAATCATTTAACACGACCAGCATCCCCCTCTTGGAGCAAACCTACGACCTGCGCGGCGCCAAGACTGGCAGCTTCATCAAGCAGCAAGTGCTGCTTTCCCCTAGGTTCGGTTTCAACTGGGACGTGACCGGAGAGCAAAAAACCCAAGTCCGCGGGGGCATCGGCATCTTTACCAGCCGCGCACCTCTGGTATGGCCGGGCGGTGCCTACAACAACAACGGACTCAACAGGGGCACCGTGCTGCGCTTTGGCGACCTGCCTTTCAACCCTCAATGGGACGGGCAGATACCGGGCGAAATAGACCTCAACAATGTAGAGCCTTCGGGCGACATTGACCTGTTTGCCGAAGATTTCAAACTGCCGCAGGTGTTGAAAACCAACATAGCCCTTGACCATAAACTGCCCTGGGGACTGATCGGAAACGTTGATTTCATTTACAACAAAATCCTCAACAACGTTGCCTATCAAAATGTCAACCTGAAGCCGGCATGGGGCAAGCTCACCGGCACCGGCGACGACCGACCGCTTTACAACCGCCGCGACGAAATTGACGATACTTACGGACGCATCATCCTCGGCTACAATACCAGCGAAGGATATACTTGGAACTTCACCGCCTCGCTGACCAAGATGCTCGAAAAGGGCTTCTCTGGTTCGCTTGCCTATTCTTACGGCGATGCCTATTCTGTTTTTGACGGCACTTCTTCGCAAAACTCTTCCCAGTGGAGGGGCTTGCACTCCATCCGTGGAAGGAACATAGACCAAGCCTTGAGGCGCTCTGATTTCTCTCAGGGCAGCAGGGTCATCGGAAGCCTGTCGTACAGGTACGATTGGAACGAAGCCAAAAACGTGGCAACCACCATCAGCGTTTTCTGGGAATCACAGCAAGGTAGGCCTTTCTCCTATGTTTATACCGACGGCGGGGACATCAAAAACGAAGACTCCCGCGACCGCGAACTCATTTATGTGCCTACTGGCCCCAACGACATCATCCTTATAGATGACGGCGACCTGACCGCTGCACAGCAATGGGAAGCCTTGAACTCCTTCATCGAAAACGATGATTACCTGAAAGGAAGAAGGGGCAAGTATGCCGAGCGCAATGCCAGCCGCGCCCCCTGGAGCAATGTGATGGACCTGAAACTGCTGCAGGATTTCTCACTCAATGCAGGTGGCAAAAAGCACACTTTCCAAGTTTCCCTCGACATCTTCAACTTTACCAACCTGTTGAACAAAGATTGGGGCAGGAGGTACTTTGTGCCTTCCAACTTCAACCTCATCAATTTTGAAGGTTTCATGGACGACGACACTACGCCGACCTTCACCCATACGCCAGTACAGGACAACGATCCTTCCGCCAACAACATTGACGACAACGGCTTCCAAAGCTCACGTTGGCAGATGCAGATCGGGGTACGTTACCTTTTTAAATGATCGTGGATGGAAACAATAGAACAAGCCGCTTTTTTGTTGGCTTGTTTTAAATAAAAAAAAACCGCCTTCCCTTTTTTGGGAAGGCGGTTTTTTTTATCAGCAATCAGCAATCAGCAATCAGCAATCAGCAATCAGCAAAAATACTCACTGCTTCTCCACTTCACAAATATAATATTCCGTATCTCCTTGCCAGGGCATTGCATAATTTATTTCCTTATAGCGCAGCACCACTTTTTGCCCCTGCAGTTTTTCCAGTTGCTCCACCACTTTTTTGTCCCTTACGGAAAAACTCCACGTATCGCTCAGGCCATCGTCCGAGTTTTCGAGGTCAATGCCGCCGAGTTTTAATTGCCCCTCATATGTTTTAAAAACATATCCCTTCCGGGAAATTTTTATCAAATTGCCCGCCCTTGTGCCCTCGCTGTAAGTATAGTTGGCCCATAAAAAGAAACCGATTATTGCCAATATAGCAAGTCCAAAAATAGACCACAATAAACGTTTGGTAAATTTTTTCGCTTTCGCAACGCCAGAGTCTATTGTCTTTTCAAGTTTTTCTTTTTTTTCGGCAAGCCCTTCTTCCAGCTCGTGTTTTTTTTCTTCAAATTCTTTTTTTAGTGAGTCCATGATTGTTGGTTTGTAGCCACCCACAATTGGATAGGCTGTTTAATTTATTATGTTTTGTAACTGTTCAGCACATACAGGAATTTTCCCGCAAAGTCACGCAAAGTCAGTCGTGTACTCGACTCGCTTTGCGTGACTTTGCGAGACCTTTGCGTGACTTTGCGGGAAAATTCCTGTATGTGCTGAACAGTTACATTATCTTTATTCAGCCTCCCCAATTGTGGGCGGCCACGGCCAAAGCCTCCGGCTTCCCCACATCCAGCCAATAATCCCCGTCATGCTTGAAACCCAATATTTTTTCTTTTTCCATTGCCCGCAAATATACCTCAATAATAGAGAACTTGTCTTCCTCCAACATATGTTCAAATATATGCGGGCTCATTACATGAATACCTGAAAAAGCAAAGGGTTGGATGACCGGCGGCGGCGGCGAAATCATCGGCAGGCGCTTGCCCGTCGAAATAGGGACTGCTTTCCTGCTCCACCTTACTTCTCCGGTTTTTATATTTTGCCAGCCGATCAGTTCCATATATCCATTAAACAATAAATAACGGGAAGTGGGGCGTATGCGCACCGCCAATGTTGCCAATGCGTCATTTGCAATATGCGCTTTATATATTTTATTAAAATCGAGGTCGGTCAATATATCCACATTGCAGACGAGAAAGGGTTTGCCGTCATCGAAAAACCATTTTGCTTTTTTCAGCCCCCCCCCTGTTTCCAATATATTTTCCCGCTCGTCCGATATTTCTATATGTACCCCAAAATTGTTTTTCTTTTTAATAAAATCAATAATCATATCTGCAAAGTGGTGCACATTGATTATTATTTCTTCCGATCCCGAAGCTATTAATTTCTCAATTGCCCACTGCAACAATGGCTTGCCTTTTACCTCGACCATCGCCTTCGGGCGGTCATCGGTAAGTGGCCGGAGACGGGTGCCGAGGCCTGCGGCAAAAAGCATGCTTTTCATTTTAGTAGATTAGTGATTAGTGATTAGTGACCAGTGATTAGTGATTAGTGATTAGTGATTAG
>DROJ01000200.1 GCA_011321935.1 Bacteroidota bacterium
GCGGGGGAGATGAAGGTGTTGCCTCATAATAAGGTTTTGTCCGATTTTTTGAGGCAACACCTTCATCTCTCCCGCCATGCACACACGCGCGAGCATCACCCCACAAGCCTCCTCAAAAGCGAGCCCGTCAAAGCTCCGAAGCCGCCCAACAGCCCGCCGACAAGGCCGGAGGCATAAGCCAAATAAGAGCCTTCCACCTTGAACAGCTCGCCCAATTGAGCAGTCAGCAGACCTGCGTTTTCGCTGTCCAGGGTATAGGCGTAGGCCGCCCAAAGCAGGAAGGCAGCGAGGAAACCCGCGGCAAAACTGGTCAGGTTGTATTTGTAATTAAAAAACAGCGCAGCAATTGCTGCGGCCAATGCCATCGCCCAAAAAGGGAAATATAGCTGCGCTAAATAACCGAGCACGATGGTGATAATGATTTGAATAATTGCTTTTAGCATGAACAGTTGTTTTAGAAACGTGAGTTATGGATGTATTTGGCTGATGGTCAATTGTTTAGCCCCGCTGGGGCTTCGCTTATCCATAACTCACGTTTTAGAAGTAAAGTATAAGTCGGCCCAATCAGTGACCGACAACAGCTTGGAAAACCGATCACTAATCACTAATCACTAATCACTACCTTAGTTAAAGTCAATCGTAAAAAGTGTCCTTCCCCGTTCGTCGTTTTCGTTTTTCATAAAAAACAGTTCGTTGTACTCGCCATTGCTCCACTTTTCGATTCCGGTGGCATAATAAGGGCTGCCGGGATTGCCTGATTGGCCGCCGGGGAATACGCCCCAAGCCTTGACCTCCTTGCCAAGGTCAACGACCATGCGCCAAGAAGGGCCATGGAATTTTGAGGTGGCATTGAGTGCCCGGCGGGTGCCGCTTACGTACAGGTTCATTTTTGAAAATGCGGGGATGCGGGCCATGTGCATAATGGAAGTGCCATTTTGGGCTGCCCAATTGAAAGATGGGTCAACCAGTTTATCGGCCATTTCATCGCAGGTTTTCAGAAATGAAATAGTTGCGATGTCTCCCGCGATTTCTTTTTCCGGTGTTTTTTTATCATCAAAAATAGGGTCCTCAGGTGTGTCCGAAAGGAGGTCGGCGAGGCGCCAAGAGTCGGGCGCGAGGATGTCCAAAGAATCGCGGAGGGGCAATATTTCATCGAAAGTCATTTTATAAAAATTGCTCCACCAAGCCTCAAAAATGGCGGGTTCGATTTTTTCCCGGTCATAGTTGAAGTCCCATTTTTTCATTTTGTTGAAAATGACCAACTGCTTGTCGGCCAGCGTTTTAGTGTTTATTTTAGAAAGTAAAACTGGAAGTGTTTCGGCCGCTTTGAGGCTGTAATTGCTGTTTTGCAAACGCATCATGTCCTCCACTGTTATCTGCTCCATTTTTTCCAGGGCCATGTTCAGGTACCTCCCCCGGTAGGGTTCAAAACCGGGGCTGTTGTAATAGTAGGGATAAAGGGAGTCGGTAGAACGCTGGTTGGCCGAGCTGATAAAACCGCGCGCCGGGTTTTTGATGTGCGGCACTTGGTCCATGGGGATGAAACCTTTCCAGCCGTTGGCAGAAGAACTGCCGTCTTGCACAAATTTTCCCTGCCCTTTTTCTTTGATCGGCAGCCATCCGTTCACTGTTATGGCGATGTCCCCGTCCACATCGGCGAAGGCAAAATTTTGTGCGGGGAAGCTGTGTTCTTTCAGTGCTGCCCGGTAATCATCGTAATTTTTGCCCATGTCCAGGCCTTGGAACGCAAGCGCATCTTTTGGGTTTGGCTCGTCGTGGGCGAGCCAATGAAGGGCAAGGTCTTTCCAGCCATTTTCCTCCGATTCATAGACGATGGGCCCCCAGTCTGTCCATTTTACGGTATCGAAAACGGGCGTGCCGCTCCCTTTGACGTGGTATTTTTCAATGACCGTTTTTACTTTTTTCACCTTGCCGTCTATTTGGTAGGAAGTCTTTGCCCCGTCCGTCCAATCTATTTTGTACCAGTCGGCCACGTCATGCCCGACGTTGGTAGCGCCCCAGGCCATGTGCTCGTTGAAGCCGATCACAACGCCCGGCAGGCCGGGGATGGCCACTCCGTAAACATTGCTTTCGGGGGTGTGTATCTGCATCTCGAACCAGATGGAAGGCAGGGAAAGGTTGAGGTGGGGGTCGTTGCAAAGGATGGGATGCCCCGATGCCGTTTTTGAGCCGGCTACCGCCCAATTGTTGCTGCCAACAAACTCGTTGTCTTGCTCGAACAGCTTGTTTTTGATGAGACCTATGGCTTCTTCTGGTGCCTTGTTTTTTTCTATTTTTTCAGGGGTGAAATCCCACTTCGTGCCGGCCGGGATGATCGGAGATTCCTTTGGGTTCACTTCGGGGTAGAGCTTGTTGAACAGTTCTTTGCCCAGCAAATTGAGGGTGTTGGTCGCTTCGATGTCTTCTTGGCGGAAGCACAAAGTCTGGCTCATGTACTGCTTGACGAGTGCGCCTTTTAGCATGGACCATTTTTCTGGCCGGTAGTCCAGCAGTTTAAATTCGAGCGGAATGTCTTTTGGGTCAAGGCTGCTGATATATTTGTTTGCCCCGTCCATGTAGGCTTGGCTGAGACGGGTCACCTCGGGCGACTTTTGCCATGCCTTCGCTGCATTTTTTGCGCCGTGGAGCATCCCTTTGCGGCGTTGCAGTTTGTCCGTTTTCAGCAGGTTTTCTCCCAAGACTTCGGCCAGTCGGCCAGAAGGCACCCGACTCAAAAGGTCCATTTGCCAAAGGCGGTATTTGGCTAAAATATAGCCTTGTGCGAAGTAGGCGTCCTCCAAGTTTTCGGCAAAAATGTGGGGCACGAGCCGCTCATCAAAAATGACTTTGACCTTGCCTTTCATGCCCGGTATTTCCAGTTTTTCGGAAACGGTGTTCCGCGCAGATTCGGCATTTTGCCAAAAGCCTGTGAACGGGCTGAAAAAACTGCCCAGTGGCGGAACGGTCGTTTTGGCCGCTTTGTCAACAGTGATCGGGATGCTCAAAAAATAGATGAGGCCGAGGGTGAAAGCAAGTGAAATGATGAATTTGAATTTTTTCATAAATCGTTGAAAATGAGTGGTAAAAGTATGTTTGAGGCTGTTTGGGGACGGTTGACGGTTGACGGCAGACGGCAGACGGCAGACGGTTGACGGTTGACGGGGGACGGGGGACGGGGGATACTTATGACAATCAACAAGCTGTAATTTATACATTTTCAAATACTTACAATCTTGGACGGGGAGCCTATGTTTGATCCTTGAATGTTCCCCCCGTCCCCCGTCCCCCGTCCCCCGTCAACCGTCAACCGTCCACCGTTTACTCGCAGACCGGCTCGCCATAAGAGACCCTGATTTCAGGTGAGATGCGAACCCGTATCCTGATGGCCAAAGGGTTGCCGATTTCCAGTTCGGCTTTTTGATAGAGCTGATAAGTGGTTTTGATGGTGGTATAAACCAAAGTGAGCGGGGTATTGCCTTTTGCTTCTTCCAGTAATTTTTGGATCTTTTCCAGGTCAAATTCTTCGGCATCCCCGATCAACTCCACCTCAAGTGTTGGGCTGATGGAAACGGTCAGCGAAAAGAAGGAAGATTCCAAACCAGCCTCCTCCAGTTTTGGCAAATTTGCAATCCATTCGTCAATGATGGAATAGCCTTTTTGTTTGGCGGCATCGCCGAGCGAGGAGGCTTGTTCTTTGATGACATCGCCTGCCTGCGCCAATGTTTGTCTGAGCTTGTTTATCATCATTTGGAATTTTGGGGCAATGTAGGAAAACGGTGCGGAAAAAATGAAAAGTAAAGGGGAAAAAGAAACGATGTTCGGAAATTGGCTTGCCTGAAAATAAAATTGCAGTTCCAAAATAAACCCTTTCCCTATCTTCGCACCTTATCCCAAAAACTGCCGTACAGGTAACACCTAAAAATAAAAAAACAATAATTGATGCAGGCTGATATTGTCCCGTTTACGTTAGTGGAAGATGCCGAAGGCATGGAAGAATTCAGAAAGGCCAACGAGGGTATAGAATGGATGGGCTTCGATACGGAGTTTATTGGAGAGAAGCGTTTTATCACCTTGATCTGCCTGATCCAAGTGGCCACTGAACATGGCTACTATTTGATAGACCCCATAAGGCTCAAAGACCTCGGCCCTTTGCTGGACATGCTGGAAGACGAGCGCATCCTCAAAATAGTCCATGCCGGCGACAACGACTACCGCCTTTTCAATACCCACTTTGGCATCATCCCCAAAAATGCTTTCGACACACAGATCGCTTCCGCTTTTATCGGTTATAAATACCCCGTTTCTTTCAGCAAATTGCTGGAAAGCGAACTGGGCATCACCGTGAGCAAGGGCTACACCGTTACCGATTGGGAGCGCAGGCCTTTCCGTAAAAAACAGGTTCGTTATGCGCTCGACGACGTGATCCATTTGTACGATCTGTGGAAAAGCCTGAAAAGGAAATTGGAGAAAGCAGGGCGCTATGAGTGGGCAATGACAGAACTGAAAAGGCTGGAAGACCCGAATTTGTACGAACAAGACCCTTACAAAGAAGCACTTAAAAGCAACCTCATCAGGAGTTTGCGGAAGAAAGAAAAAGTCTTTCTGCTGCGCATGTTTTTGTGGAGGACGGCAGAGGCCAAACGCCTCGACCACTCCAAAGAAATGGTTTTGCCCAACAAATTTATCAGCCCCATCGTGCGGGCTATCCACAGCGGGGTGGATGCGCTGCGGCACAACCGCCGCCTGCCCAATTCGTTGGTTTCCAAGTTTGGTCAGCAGTTTTTGGAGATGTACCAGCAGCCGGCAACGCAGGAAGAAAACGAAGTCCTGAAAAGGATTCCGCCCGACAACAGCGACAACCCGAAAGCAGATATTTTGATTGAAATGCTCGATTTGTTGGTGCGCTATAAATGCCTCGAAGAAGGCATTTCCCACCACATGGTCATGCCCCGTTCGGTGCTGAAACGGATGAAAAACGACAAGGATTTCTTTGATCCGTCCATTGATACTGGTTGGCGAAAGGATTTTTTGGGGGCGCACATCGTGGATTGGTTCAAGCACCGCCGGAACTTGAAAATCGTTTTTGAAGATGGAAAATTTGAACTGATAATGCAAGAACAGGAAGTGGAGAGCGAAGCGTAGTGCAGTGATTCGTAATCAGTTGATTAGTGATTAGTTCGCCAAATCCTTGATAATGTGGCATTTACCAAAAAATAAATAGTCTGCTAATTATGAATCGAAGCACTAATTCGGGTTTTAACCCAAAACGGGTTCACATTTTTTGGGTTAAAACCCAGAATTGTGCATCCCATCCCCCGACCGATATCCGATGAAATAAGTCCATCGGATATCGTATTAACCATTCAACCATTCAACCATTCAAGAATAATCCTCCTGCATGCGGCGTATGCGGATGCTCCTTTGGCGTTGGTTGCGGAAGAGGCCGTAGAGGATGACCAAGAGGAGGGGCAGGCCAAAATTCAGGTATTTCATAAAGCTGCGCTTGCTTGCGTTTTCATCGCCGAGGTATTCCTCTTTGATGGGGCGGGTGGCAACGCCTTTGGTGCGCAGTTCGATCAGGCCGGTGTCGTCGGAGAGGAAGTCAATGGAGTTGACCATGAGGCTGATGTTGTCCTTGCTTTGGCCCCTGCCCCGCTGCCCTGTGACCGGAAAGTCGCCGTCGCCGATGACGATGATGCGGCCGCTTCCCGGCGCCTCTATTATTCCGCCTATCGGCAAATTGGACTGCTGGAAGTCACTGGCCGTCCATTTTTTGTTCACCACGTCGAAAGTGGTGGGGGCAGGGGAGGAGGCTGCTTTTGCGGATGATTGGAGGAAAGGGCTAAAGGTGCCCGTTCCGGTATAATTGAGCGGACTGGCAAAAGGCAAAATGACCTGCTCCAGGCCTTTGGTGATCGGATGCTCGGGGAACTGGCTGATGAGCGGCAGGTAGGGAAACTGGACGGGCGTGTTCATCATAAAAAAGCCCTGTTTTTGCTGGACGGTCACCGAGCCGCATTGCGCATCCAAAAGAAAAGACGGCTCCACGTTGATGCCCTTTCCGGCCAGCCAAGTTTCCAGTCCGGTGTTGACCAGCGAACCGGTTTGGCTCTGCAGGTCGCCTTCTACCCGGTTGATGGCGATGAACAGGCCGCCGCCGCCTTGCAGGTATTTGTCCAGATTGGCGAAGTGGGAAGGCGGGATACTGTCTTTTGGTGCGACCCAGCCGATGGTCTTGAACTTGCTCAGGTCGGGTGAGCCGAGGTCAACGGGTTCGATGGTATAAAGGATGCTCAGCGACTGATAGACCTGGCTCAAGTCCTGCAGGGATGGCTCGCCATGCCCCTGCACGATGCCGATGGCGGGCTTGTCCTGGACCGACATTTTTTTGATGCTGGTGCTGAGGGAGTATTCCATGCCCGCACCAGAAGTTATGACGGGGATGACCTCCTGCTGTTCGCCCATTTTCAAGACCGCACCGAGGTAGGCTTTTTGCTGCTTGCTCTGGTCTTTTTCGCGGGTGTTTATCATCACCGGGCGGATGCCGCTTTGCCCTGCTTCCTGCTCTTTTTCTGGGCTTTCGTTTGGGTTGATAAACCGGTAATCAACCATGTTTTTGGAAGTGTTGCGGAACTCGACGAGCATTTCCTGCAGGTCTTTGCGCAGCTTTTGCAGGTTGGGCGGCAGGTCTTCCGAGAAGTAGGCGGTGACCGTTACCGGCGTGTCGAGGGTTTTTAAAATGTCTTTGGTGGCATTGCTCAAGGTATATTGCTTGTCCGCTGTCAGGTCTATGCGTTTGAAGAAATTGGCGGACAGGACATTGAGCAGCACGAGGATGCCCGTGACTAACAATATGGTGGAGATGGTTGTCTTTTTCATTTCTTTTGGTAGCCGCCCTTCCCAAAAAAAAACGGGATCGGGCTGGCTGGTTTAATTGTCAAGAGATGTATTTTTTTAGGCCCCTGGCCTGTTTCATTGATTGGATTTATGGCGGGCCTTATCGCTTCCCGATGTTGTACTCGGCCAAAAGCAGCCCCAGCACGATGATGCTCCCAAAATAGATCAAGTCCTTCGTGTCAAGCACCCCCCGCGAGATGGAATCGAAATGCGCCGCCATGCTCAACGAACTGAACAGCTCGCCCAGCCAGCCAGTAAAACCAGAAGCGATCATGTCGAACAAAAAGTGGAAAAGCAGCCCCAAAAACAGGGCGAGCAGAAAGGCGACGATCTGGTTGTTGGTAACCGAACTGGCAAAAAGGCCGATGCTGATATAGGCAGCGCTCATCAAAACCAGGCCGAGGTAGCCGGCGATGGTTGCCCCGTGGTCTATGTTGCCGAGTTGGCTCACCGATATATAATAAGGCAGGGTGAAGGCCAAAGCGATGCAGATCATCAGCAGGCAGGAGAGGAACTTTCCGAGCACCACTTGCCGGTCGGTCACGTTTTTTGTCAGCAGCAGTTCGATGGTGCCCGTCCTTTTTTCTTCGGCAAATTGCCGCATCGTTATGGCCGGGATGAACAGCAGCAAAGTGAGCTGCGCCACTTCAAAAAAGACCGCAAGGTCAACTTGCTTGCGCAAAAATATATCGGCGCCGACGAGCCAGGTGAAAAACCCGGTAAGGCCCAAAAAAGCAATCAAAAGAATATAGGCCACCATCGAATCGAAATAGGCGCTCAGTTCCCGTTTAGCTATTACCCAAGTTGGATTCATTTTTAAAGAGTTTTTGAGTTTTGAGTTTTGTCCAAAGGAGCCCTTCGGACAAAATTCAAAACTAATTCAAGGTCAGGTCGCGGAAGATGTCTTCCAGTCTTGTTTCGAATGGGATCATCTCGGTGAGCGACCAATTGTTTTTTACGCAAAGCCGGAATACCTCTTTATTGGAGACGGCATCTTGGATGCTCTGCACCTCGAAACGGTTGTTGGCGGCATCGAGGATGTCAACCATGGCCACGGTGGGCAGTGATTTGAGTTTTTCAAAAACAGTGTTGACGTCGGCGTCTTCTATTTTTACGTTCAAAACCTGTTTGCCCTGTGCCTGCTTGCGCAAAGTGGCGGCTGTTCCGTCGGCCACTATTTTACCTTTGTTGATGATAAGGATGCGGTCGCAGGTGGCCTCTACTTCCGGCAGGATGTGGGTGCTCAGAATGACCGTTTTTTCTTTTCCGATGTTTTTGATCAGCTCCCTTATCTCGACGATCTGGTTGGGGTCGAGGCCTGTGGTCGGCTCGTCGAGGATGAGTATTTCCGGGTCGTGGATCATGGCCTGTGCGAGGCCGACCCGCTGGCGGTAACCTTTGGAAAGTTCGCCTATTTTTTTGTGCTTTTCATCGTTGAGGCCGCATACCCTGACCATTTCGTGGATGCGCCCGGGGATGGCCGTTTTGTTGATCCCCTGGATGGATGCGCAAAAACCGAGGTAGTCAATGACGGGCATTTCGTGGTACAGCGGGTTGTGCTCGGGCAGGTAGCCGATGTACTTTTTGGTCTTGCCCGATCTTACGGACTGGCCGCCGATGGTCACATCCCCGCCGTTGCTCTCGATGTAGCCGGTGATGATCTTCATGGTGGTGGTCTTGCCTGCGCCGTTGGGTCCGAGGAAGCCCAATATCTCTCCTGTTTTCACTTCAAAAGAAATATTGTCCACGGCCTTTTGCACACCGTAATTTTTAGTGAGGTGTTGAATTTTTATATCCATGATGGTTGAGTAAAAGTGAATTCAAAGGATAGCTTTGTAGGCTGAGAATTCAAGGTTCAATGCTCTGGTGTTCAAAACAGGCGGCAAAATTAAAATTCCAAAAGAAAGATGAAAAACATTGGCTTGATTTTCTTGCGCTGCAAATGTTTTTAGAATGCGTTTTGCTTTTTTTTTCAAATTTGCCACTTTTGCCAAATCAGTTTATTTTTTAATGTTTCATCAAAATTTCAGTTTATGAAAAACATATTTGTCCTTATTTTTTTCTCCCTGCTCATTTATGCTTGCGGAGAGAATGGAGGGAACGCTGTGCCTGCCGGTACCGAACCCGATGCAACCAGCCCTGCGGGGATCAACATTGAGGAGTATGAAACTTCCGACCTTCCGGGCGGCTACCAAAAAGTAGTGAAACGGAATGTCAAAGGGAAGGTACTCGAAGAAGGGGTTTTGAAAAACGGAAAAAGGAACGGGATGTGGATCGTTTACAATGCAAAGAAGCCCTTCCCCAAAACGATCACCAATTTTATTGACGACCAATATTCTGGCAACCACATTGAATTCAGCAATACCGGCCAGTTTGAACTGGTCTGTACCTATAACAATAACCAGCTCGACGGCCATTATGCCAAGTACAAAAACATCAGGATCATCGAGGAAGGCAATTACAAGAACGGACAATTGGATGGCCCGTATAGGTTGTATTACCAGAACAAAGATATTTTGCGGGAGCAAGTGAATTATAAAAATGGGAAGCTAGACGGGGAGACTACCTATTATAACGAGGAGGGGCAGGTGATAATGAGGTATATTTATAAGAACGGTGAGCGCATCAGCGGGGGCAGGGTAGAGCCGAAGGCAAAGGAGGATAGTTCTGATTGATAATGCCCAGAGGGAATAAAAAAAGCCGAAGCATCCACAGTGCTTCGGCTTTTTTTATTCCCCTTCAAAACAGCATGTCTGGCAAACATATTTGGAGGTACGGGCGCTCTAATACCCACAGCCCGACTTCTTCCTCGACCTGCCGCGGCTGCCCATCAGCCCGTTGTCAAAGAAGTTGTAAGTTACCGTCGCTCCGAGGATAAAATACCAATCCTGCGATTTCAAATCGCCCCTCTGCGTGCCCGTTTCGACCACCACGGGGTCGTTGTTTCCCAAAAGTTCGCCCGTCCTGTTTCCTAAAGTTGCGGCCAAATCTCCATTGCCGGCAAGGAGGTCAGGGTAAGAAAGGTAGGTGCCGCCCACGTCGTCGAGGTAGTCGGTGAAGGTGCGGCGGGCGCCCAGTTCGAGGCCGAGGTTGAGCTTGTCGGTCAGGGCGTATTTTACGCCGATGCCAAATGGGATGGCGAGTTCGCCGAGGCTGTATTTGGCTCCCCTGCCTTCCAAGCCCTGTCCCTCCGTACCGAGGTTTTGCAGTTCTACCCAATTGCCTTCGAGGCGGGTGCGGGGCTTGAACTTAAAATAGGAAATGCCACCAAAAATATAGGGCGA
>DROJ01000201.1 GCA_011321935.1 Bacteroidota bacterium
GACGTTTACTAAACTTTAGAAGTTTAGTAAACGTAAAAACGTGCAGCCATGCGTAATTTTCGTGCAATTGATTGATAAATATTTTTCCGGTTTTTAGGCCGACGTTTACTAAACTTTAGAAGTTTAGTAAACGTAAAAACGTGCAGCCATGCGTAATTTTCGTGCAATTGATTGATAAATATTTTTCCGGTTTTTAGGCCGACGTTTACTAAACTTTAGAAGTTTAGTAAACGTAAAAGTAAAAGTAAACGTGGGGAATAAGAAACCCTATACATTGGAAATGCAAGAAAAAATAGAAAAATATATTGACGGCAAAATGACCGCAGCCGAACGGACGGCATTCAAACAGGCATTGTCGGCCGACCCTGAACTGCAGCACGAACTGACCTTGGAGCGCTCGGCGCGAGAAGTGGTAAAGGTGGCCGGGCGGACGGCTTTGAAAAAAAAACTGGAACAGTTTGAGTCAGAAATAGAAACGCCCGTGCGGCGTATCCGTCCCTTTCGGTATTGGGCGGTGGCGGCCACGGTATTGGCTTTGTTCACTGCGGGGTTTTGGTTTTTTCAAAATAATAAAACGCCCGTGCCTGCCGATATTTTTGCCGATCATTTTGAAAAATATAGAAACCCGATATTAGTGAGGAGCGGGGAAAATATAACCGGAAACAATTGGGAAGCTGCTATCGAAAAATATGCGGCAGGAGAATATGCAGCGGCGGCTATATTGTTCCAAAAATCATTGAACGAAAAAAACACGATTAAATATTTGGCGCATTTTTATACCGGCGCCAGTTTATTGGCCAAGCCCGATGCGGATGTGGAAGGTGCCATATCTGCATTTGACGAAGTATTAAAAAGTGACAACGATTACCGGCAGCAGGCAATGTGGTACAAGGCGCTTGCTTTGTTGAAATTGGATAGGGTAGGGGAGGCGAAAATTGTATTGCAGGAATTAGAAAAAATAAATGATTATAAAAAGGAAGAGGTGCGGGAAATATTGAAAGGTTTGTGATTTTATTCCTGTTGGGGACCAGGAATAATGCCGCTTGCATGTTAAATAGGATAGGACACAGATTGAACTGATCGAACTGATTTCCACAGATTACTCTACCATTTTATTAATTAATCTGTGGAAATCAGTTCGATCAGTTCGATCTGTGTCCTATCCTATTTGGTACTAAGCTGCGCAATGGTTATTTTTGGGAAAAATTAAAATTATGCGTTCCCGTTTCCCCGGCATGGACCCTTATTTGGAAGGTGCGGATTGGCCTGATGTCCACTCCAGCTTTGCTTATGTCATAAAGAGGCAATTGGTGCCTCAACTCACTCCAAAATATTTTGCCAGAATAGAAAAATACGTTGTTACGGACAAAGACCCGCAACTGAATTTGGGCATCGTTTACCCCGATATGGAGGTATGGCAAAAACCGCCGGATATGCTGCAAGAGCCGGGAACGGCCCATATGACCCGCCCTGCCTTTACGCCTCCAACTGTTACATTTCCTTTTTTGGCAGAAATAGAATTGCATATCCCTATTGTCGAATTATGGGACAAAGATGACAACGAACTCATTACCACAATTGAAATTCTTTCGCCAGCCAATAAGCGCAATCCGGGCTATAATAAATTTATCGAAAAACAAGAGCTGTTGCATAAACGCGGCGTTAATTTAATTGAAATAGACCTGATACGAAAAGGCAAGCGGCGGGTCAAACACCCCTTGGCGCAGTCGTCCCATTATTTGGTCACTTTGCTCCGTGCCG
This sequence comes from Bacteroidota bacterium, assembly GCA_011321935.1. Taxonomy (GTDB): domain Bacteria; phylum Bacteroidota; class Bacteroidia; order Chitinophagales; family Saprospiraceae; genus UBA6168. The sequence continues at coordinate 1,762 of DROJ01000201.1, forward strand.
GAAATATCCACCTCAATGTTTGGGCAGTTGATATTAAAGATAAATTGCCGAGAATACCTGTCCCATTAAAAGCTCCCGATGCGGATGTGGTGCTTGACTTGCAACGGGCATTTGATGAACTATATGAGGAGGGCGGATATGCCAATTCAATTAATTATAGGAAGCCGCCTCCTCCGCCTGCCTTTTCTGAGGAGGAACAAAAATGGGTGGACGGTATATTGAAAAATAATACGCAGTGAAATATGTCTCAAAATCGGAAAGGTAATATCCCGCAGAGATGTTACCTCATGGGTTGGGCAAACTGTTGGAATGTGTTTTTAATATTTTTTTTGAGTTTTGAAATATAATATTTAGAATTAAAAACCACCTTTAATGCAAGCTGAATTTCATTGGCATATTTAATTTTACCTTCACAGGTTTCCCATCTTTTATGGCCGGTTCATATCCGCCTTGCCCCGCTAATTTAATACAGCGCAATGATTCTTCACCGCAGCCATAGCCTATATCTTTTTTTATGCTGGCACTCTCCATTTGCCCAAATTCATTGACCACTACTTCGATAACGACAATTCCTTGAATACTATTTTGCCTTGCCTGCGCGGGGTATTTTACGTTGCCATAAGTTTTCCGTAAATAAGCATTTTCCCCTCCAATAGGCACTGCTTTTTTATCAACTTCACTTTCGATAAATGCACCGTCAATAAATACTTGATAAACGGTATCGGTAAAAGGTGGAAAAGGTTGGTGCCTTTTTATCGGTGTGTGGTTGGTAGCCGTATATCTTGGTGTGCAGGCGATGGCCGTCAATATAGTGGCTATTATTAACAGGTGAATGATGGTGCTTAGTTTTTTCATGTTATTGGTTTGTGTGTTTATATTTTGCTCTAATGGGGCATATTTATAGAATGGATTTAAATTATTTTGGTTGTATTATTTTGCGTTGGGATTCTAAATGAAATACGATGCTATAGAAAGGTAGGTTTTGAATTCTTCCTTTTTTTCCAAAACCATCCACCACTAATAATTACAAAAAACAAAATCCCCCAAAACAAATACCCCCGCCTGTTCTCCATCGCCTGAATATTCCCTACCATCCGAAAACCCGCCCAATAAAACGGATGCGCAGCAGCGGGGTCGGCATATTTTAAATAATTAATTTGCGCCGATTGCAATGCCTTATCTTTGGGCATTTTATTTTTTATGTTTTTCAAAAAAGAAAGCGCAAGTGCGGAAGAAGATTCATCGTCAACCGTCCAAAGGGTAGTGAGCAGGGAGGGGCAGCCCGCATATTGGAAACCCCTTTCGAGGCTCATCATACCTTCCCCGCTGCGCAATTTCCCGGCGGCAGTATTGCAGGCGCTGAGTATGGCCAAATGGGCGGAGAGTTCCATATTGTACAGTTCAAAATTATGCAATTGGCCGTCTTCTTTTTCGTCGGGACAAAACAATAGTCGGGACAGCATGGGGTCGTCTTGGTCGAGCCAGGTATGCAGCGAGAGGTGCAATATGTCTGCGGCGGACGCTGATTTTTTAAATGCCGTTTCGGTGGCCTTATTATTTATTAATGCGCTGCCGCTAAATATTTTTGCTGCCGCCTTTGCCTCGCTTATATTATTAAAAAGAGGCGGAAGGGAAAGGCCCTCATATCGCGCCGTATTATAGTCGGGGGCGAAACCGAGATAGGTTTTGCTGGCCTTCTTTTTTGGTTGGCTGTTATTGGAGCGGAGCAATAAAGCGGCCGATTGGGAATAGGCAATGCTATAGGTGCGGACGAGATATGGAAGCTGATTGTAATTGCGGTCTTTGCCTGTGGGCAATGAAGTCAGCAGGCATTCAAAAGGCAGGAAAAACAATTGGCCGCCGGGGATAATAAAGAGCCGCTCAATATTATTTTTATTATTTAAAACAGGTTTTAACAAAATATCATAAAGCCCGCTTGCGCCTTGTTTGAACCCGTCATAAGCGGCGGCTGGGTTTTTCAAAAAAAGGTCGGGGCTGTTCAGGTTTTTTAAAAGCTGCTGCAATTTAATATTATATGCCTCGCTGCGTATGACGGGAAAAACATCCAGTTTTTCTTTTGTCAATAAAAAAATAAAAACATGTTCTTCGCCCTCAAAAAACTCGATCAATGCGCTTTTCCCGTCGGCCAATAATTGCTGTTGCAAGCTGCTGGTTTCCACATTTTTTACCTCATATTTCAGGGCATGGTAGGAAGGGTAATCTGTTTCTATTTTTTTTAAAAGCACGTCATATTCAGCTTTTAAATTTAATAGTTTTTCGTTCCACAATGACAATTGTTTTTCCCTTGCCTCACCGCAGCGCTGTTCTTCCAATCCTACTTTTCCCTCATATTCTTGGATTTTTTTTCGCAACCTGTTTTCTTGTAAAATAATATCGTCAGGCACACCTGCCAAGCTGTTCTGTTCGTGGTTTTGCAGAGCGGACAATAATAAAAACGCTTTGCTTTTTTCCGATGCGGCAAATGCTTTTTGCAAATAAGAATGGTCGCCGGTAAGCTGATAAAGATAAACGGCGGTTTCAATTGTTTTTTCAAAAACCCGGATATGTTTGCCCGACCAAAAAGATTTTGTCGCTTCTGAAATGGGCTGCTTGCGTATTTTTTCCATCCAATATATCGCCAATTGCAAAGTTTCAAAAGCGGCGTATATATCGTTTTTATTTTTTGTGCGATTATACCGATCGCTCAGGGCGATGCCTTTGGAGGCCAGCGATTCCAATATATTTCGTTCGGAAACAACTTTTAATTCGGGAGCAGGATTTGCATATCGGGCGCTGTCCTTCATATCGGGCACCATCATGCGGATAGTCTGTTGGTAGGTGGAAATCGCTGCGTCTATATTGCCCGATTCATATAATTTTTTTCCGATAAAATTTTGGCAGGCGCCCGTCAAATAATGTTGCGGGCCAAAAGTGTTCGTCCGCCAATCGAGTGCTTGCTGCAAATATTGCATTGCCTGTTCCCGCTGCCCGCTTGCAAATAAAGTATCCCCTTTTTTGAGCATTTCCAAACTTGCGTCGTTATTGACGGGCGGCACATCCGCAACCGCTAGGTCATAAAATTCGAGTGCTTTTTCCCGGTCGCCCAGTTCCCAGTACATATCGCCGATGCCTTCATTTAAATAGCGCATATACCGGTTGCCCGGCTTCCTGTATTTTTTCCATGTCTCATTTGTTTTCAAAAAACTTTCGAGTGCTTCTTTATATTGCTGCAGTTCATATTGCACCGCTCCGATATTATAATTAGCGTTGGCAATTTCTTTGTTGCCAGCATCATATACGGGCATATAAACGGCCAGTTCTTGTTGGAAATAATAGAGCGACTGCTCATAGTCTCCGGCCTCGCGGTTGCGCTGCCCAAGAAAGCGCAGGATATGGGTCAAATAATGGGTGGGGGCTTCGGCCAGTTCCAGGTATAGCTTTAGTGATGATTGATAATATTCTTGTGCCAGTTTGTAGTCCTTGTTATTGCGTTGGGCCATCAAACCTTTTATGAACCAATAATAGGCCTGCTCCTTTGTTTCCGGTTTATTGTTTATATTGATTAACGATTCAGCTTGCGCTAAATAATTTTTTGCAATATTGAACCGCTTTGCCAAAGCGGCCGCCTCGGCCATGCTCAGTATATGTTGGAATTTGTTTTTTGAAAGCTCGGCGGGCAAGGTATGCCAAATGGAATCCGCTGACAAGGCGTATTTATATGCCTTTTTATTGCGGTGTCGGTAGCGTTTTATATTGCTTGCAAATATATTTCCTTCGTAAAATTCAAAACCTGTGCGGGCACAATCCATCCATTTTTTTACGGATTTTTCGGCCTCCTTAAATTCCCCTTTTTTAATAAAATTGTTTATTTCGATTTTTAATAATGGCAGGTCGCAATTTTGTGCTTCCGCAAATTGGCAGGCAACACAAATAAATACGGCGATGAGATACTGAACCTTTTTAGGTTTTCCCGAGGGGTCGGGACAAGTCGTGCATTGAGGGCAGGTGCTCCCCTTCTGGGGCTGGGGGCTGGCGAGGGCAAATGCACGACCTGCCCCGACCCTTCGGGAAAACCTAAAAAGGTTCAGTATAACAAGTCGGGTAGTCATGTCGGCAAATTAACCATTATCGGCCTTTTCTGCAAATGCCTTGAATTGGTCGAGCCATTTTTGTACTTGTTTTTTGAACATACCGGGAAACAGAAAGGCCATCATTTTTACCAAAAACCCATTGAATTGGGTGTATTCGATTTCCGCATCATATTTGGTTAAATTGCTGCCGAGAGAAGTAAAACGGTTGCTCATCGTATTGGTCATATGCTCGTGCTCATAAGTTGCCGAAAATTCCCGCGGCAGGTCTTTTTTGATAATGGTCTCTATGAGTTCCATTTCTTTGTTTTTGATATTATATATCAATTTTGATTTTGCGCCGGGCTGTCCCGGTCTGCCGCTGAGGTGTTCGATACCGACAAAGCCGTCCTGCCATTCTTTTAAATTGTTGGGGGCGTCAAACAATTCGGTGACCCGGGCGATGGGTTGCTTGATTTCTACGCTGCAAGTGAATTTCATTGGTGTATTTTTTTATTTATTTTTTTCATAAACCTCCATCGTATAAGACTCTTCACGATAGGTGTTTTTTTCCGTAAATTTGGATTTATATTTAAAGCCCGCATTTTTCAATAATTTTTTTGAAGGCTGGTTTTCGGAATGGACGTATCCTTTTATTGTTTTGAATTTTAATTTGTTAAAACCATACTCCAATACTCCACCCACCGCTTCCGACATATATCCGTTGGCCTGATGGGCCGTGGCCAGCTCATATCCAAGTTCAGCCGTTAATTTATCTTTGGAAAAATTCCAGAGGCAGATCGTGCCGATCAGTGTTGGGTTCTTTTTTAAAGAAATGGCCCAGAAAATAAATTCGTTATCAGCAACACCTTTTATTCTGGCTTTAATGAATTGCTGTGCATCTTTCAAGGAAGTGGCCAAAGGGGCATCCAAGTACTGCCTGTTGTTTTTGTCGCTCAGGATGGAAAACATTTCCTTGTCGTCCTCTATCTTCATTGGCCTTAATAGGAGGCGCTCCGTGGACAGCTTCGGAAATGGGTGGAAATTGATTGATCGCATCGTCGTTGGGTGGAGGTGAAAAATATTGCCAAAAATATTAATTTTATTTGGAATGCAGGGGGTGTTAGTGATTAGTGATTAGTGATCACTGCTCCACTAATCACTGCTCCACTGATCACTGCTCTACTAATCACTAAGTTTATGCTATATTTACGAAAGTGGCTCTTACTAAAGGCATTATATTTTCAGAATGGGCGATTCTTGTTAAATTTGCCTGTCATTGGAAAGTAATGAATATCGCATTCGATTTATTGTTTTACAAAAAATAAAAGGCATGAAAAAATACACGCTAATTATCGGCTTCTTGTTTATTGGGTTTTCCATATTTGCCCAAAAAAGCATGCTGTTCCAAAACCCCCAAAAATGGGATGAGTACCGTTATGAGGACATGCAGGGAAGCCCCTTCTTTTTCAAAGAGTTTGTGAAAGGGGACATTCATGAGATAGGAGGGAAAATATACCGTGACCTGGATGTAAACCTGAACGGATATACGCGGAATATAGAAGTGAGGCGCGGAGATGAATTCATTGAATTGGAGGAAGGCCCCTATTATAAGGTAGAGGCCCGGTCAGTAAATAAAGACGGGGACACCACAAACACCGTATTTGCAACTACCGCTATCAGCCAATTTGACGGGCGTTTTGTGCAACTGGTATATGATGGGGAAAAACGAAAACTCTTCAATGATTTTTTGGTGACCATATCTGAAAACAAAGCAGAAACACCCGGCAAAACTTTGGTTATAAAACGCTTCGCCAGGAAGCCCCGTTATTTTTTACTGGAGGATGGTGAGTTGCGTTTGTTTAAATTAAAAAAGAAAAACATATTGCTTGCGCTGGGGCATAAAAAAGAAATCGAAACATTTGCCAAAAAAAATAAAATCAAGATTGATTCGGCCGTAGGCGTGGCGAAGGTGTTGGAATATCTTGAGGGTTTGGATTGATACTTGGTTTCAATTTGTTTTATATGATAAAGAAGCTCCTTTCTATTTTGTTCTTGTTTCTCCCTTTGTTTTTAATTTGCCAAATAAAAACAGGGCTGATAAAATACGTTTACATTGACAGCACTTCGTTTGGCCATGATGGAAACATTTGCAGCGGGTGTGTTGATACCGTAATAGTTTTTGAAAATGGGAAAATGGCTGTTCAGGTAATTGACAAAAACAATAGCCATCGGGTCTTTGAACAAAGGAGGGATACTTTCGCTTATTATTTTGGAAAAAAAGAAATGATAAGTTTTGTCTCTGGAAATTTGGTTCGCTATTATGATTTTAAAAACGGTAGGTCGGTGAATATTAAAACTGAAAACGGAATCCGTAAGAAAATCGCCAGTTTTAAAATGTACAAAGATTTTTACCGCAAAGGAGAAATTGTAGATTTAATAATTGACAAAGAAGACGTTTTGACCGTTGATGGTTTTAAGGGCTATAAAGTTGAATTTAAGGAAAAATTTAAGGACAGCACCAGCATTGTAAAATCATATGTGACGGATGATATAAATTTTCCGAATAAACTGTTGCTTAATTTTCCCGGCAGTGTAAAAGGCTGTCCTTTATATATTGAGCAGTATTGCTCGGACAGGCCAGACCAAAAACATATAACCCGGTTTTTATCCTGTAATAAAATACCAAAAAAAATATTGCGGAAAAAAGTCAAGCCTTATAAAAACTATTGACCAAGAACAATTTTATTTCAACGGATACTGATACAGAACCTTTTTAGGTTTTCCCGAGGGGGCGGGACAAGTCGTGCATTGAGGGTAGCATCTCCCCTTCTGGGGCTGGGGGCTGGTGAGGGCAAATGCACGACCTGTCCCGACCCCTCGGAAAACCTAAAAAGGTTCAACGTACATGCCGGCTCGGTTTGTTGTTTTGGAGTGAAAGTGATTAATTTTGTTTCCCGCCCTGATGCAATATCTGGTTCGGGATTCACAAAATGAACAAACCAAAATGCGGCAATCAATACTACTCATCCTTTTCTTTTTATTTTTTTCAGATCTATCGTTTTCCCAAAAATACCCACTCGATTATTTCCTTCCAAAAACCGAATATAATTCCTCGATCCCGACCCCCGAATCCGTTTTTGGGCACCAGGTAGGTGAGTGGCACCTCAGCCACGACAAGCTGCTGATGTACTATGCCCGGCTCGCGGCGGCGTCCCCCAAGATCACCCTGCACGAGTACGCCCGCAGCCACGAGCACCGGCCATTGATATACCTCGTCGTCACTTCGGAGGAGAACCAGCGCGACATCGAAAGCATCCGGCAGCAGCACCTTGCGCTCTGCGACCCGGCACGTTCGGCGGGACTCGACACCGAGGACATGCCGCTGGTGCTTTACCAGGGCTTCAGCATCCACGGCAACGAGCCGAGCGGCGCAAACGGGGCAACGCTCGTGGCCTATCATTTGGCGGCAGCCGAAAATAAAGAGGTGGAGGCCCTGCTCGACCATACGGTCATCATCTTCGACCCCTGCTACAACCCCGACGGCTTCAACCGCTTTTCGACCTGGGCCAACATGTACAAAAACAAGAACCTCACCTCCGACAAGGCCGACCGGGAGTACTCCGAAGAATGGCCCCGCGGGCGCACCAACCATTATTGGTTCGACCTGAACCGCGACTGGCTGCCCGGCCAACAGCCCGAAAGCGCAGGCCGCATCGCCAATTTCCACCGCTGGAAACCCAACATCCTCACCGACCACCACGAAATGGGCAGCGATGCCACCTTCTTTTTTATGCCCGGCATCCAGAGCCGCGTCAACCCCCTGACCCCCAAAATGAACCAAGAACTGACCGCCAAGATCGGCGAATACCACGCCCGCGCCCTCGACAAAATCGGCTCGCTCTATTACACCGAGGAGAGCTACGACGGCTTCTATTACGGCAAAGGCTCGACCTTTCCCGACGCCAACGGCTGCATCGGCATCCTCTTCGAGCAGGCCAGCAGCAGGGGCCACCTGCGGGATACGGAGAACGGCGAAATGTCCTTTCCCTTCACCATCCGCAACCAAGTGAGGACGGCGCTTTCCACGCAGGCAGCGGCCGTCGGCCTGCGCAAAGAACTGCTCAATTTTCAGCGCAGCTTTTTTAAAAATGCACTGGAAGAAGGGCGGCGCGACCCCCGCAGGGCCTTCATTGTGGGCGAAAAATACGACGCTGCAAGGCTGGCCAAATTTACGGAAATGCTCCGCCGCCAACAGGTCGAAATGTTTTCGCTTTCGCAAAATACAAAAGTGGAGGGAAGGGAATACGAGGCGGGCAAGGCTTATGTCATCCCACTGGAACAGGCGCAGTACAAGTTGATCCTCGGCATGTTCCAGCGGGAGGTTTCCTTTGCCGACAGCATTTTTTACGACGTGAGCGCATGGACCCTGCCGCTCGCTTTCAACCTCGAATACGATGCGATGGGCAGCGCTTTTTCTAAAAAAATTTTAGGAAAAAAAGTGGGCGCAGCCACCTTGCCCAAAGGCAGGGTGACAGGCGCCGCCGACAGCTATGCCTTTGCCTTTGACTGGGACGGGTACTATGCCCCGGCAGCGCTTTACCATTTGCAAAAAAACGGCCTGCGTACCAAAGTTGCCTCCCGGCCTTTTTTGGGGAAAACAGTGGATGGCGAGCGCCAATTCAATTACGGCGCCATCATTGTCCCCACGCAAAACCAGCCCATTTCGGGAGGCGCCCTTTTTGCTGTTTTGAAAGAGGCAGCGGACTTGGGCCACCTGACCGTCCACGGCATCAGCACGGGGCTGACCTCCTCCGGCATTGACCTCGGCAGCCGCAAAATGCAAGCCCTTCGGATGCCAAAAGTGATGCTCCTCGTCGGCGACGGAGTGGGCAGTTACGATGCCGGCGAAAAGTGGCACCTGCTCGATACCCGCTACCAAATGCCCGTCACCAAAGTCAACATCAGGCAGGTAAACAGGGACGTGCTGCGGCGCTTCAACGTGCTCATCATGGCCAGCGGAAACATGAACAAGCTCGATACGGAAGCGGTGCGCAACTGGGTCATGGACGGCGGGACGCTCATCGCCTGCGAAGATGCCATCGGCTGGCTGGAAGGCCGGAAATTTGTGAAACTGAGCTACAAAGAAAAACCGGAAGACGAACGCTGGGAAGGGCGCCGGGGCTATGCCGCTGCCCCCGAAGACAGGGCTGCGCTGAACCTGTCGGGCGCTGTTTTTGAGGCCGAACTCGACCTGACGCACCCGCTCGCCTATGGCTACCGCCGCAGCAAACTCCCCGTTTTCCGCAGCAGCAACCGCTTCCTGAAACCTGCCAAAAACAAGTACGCCACGCCGCTTGCTTATTCCAAAAAACCTTTGATGGCGGGCTATATGCACCCACTGTTCGACACTGTCGCCCCCGAAAGCGCAGGCATCATCGTCGGCGGGCTGGGCAGCGGGAAAATAATCTGCATGCAGGACGACCCCACCTTCCGCGCCTTCTGGTACGGTACCGACAAGCTGCTGGCCAACGCTGTTTTTTTTGGAAATACCATCTCCGGCCAAACGGTGGAGAGGTGAATGGCTAAATGGTTGAATGGCTAAATGGCTAAATGGTTTTTCCCGCATGACGAGTACATCTTGTTCGGGAAAAACCATTCAGCCATTTAGCCATTCAACCATTTAATTTCAACCATTAATAATTTAACTTATGCTTTTTTTTGGAAAATATAAAGTATGGCTGGAGAGAGGTTTAGATTGAGGGATTAAGTGTATTTTTTTAAAAAAAATTTGAAAGCGCTTGTTTATTTTGTGGATGAATCTATCTTTGGCGCTGTTTTACCACCAACCACTATTATTGTAAATGAACACAAAGAAACACCTCCCAATGTGCGGAACACAGATAGACCGTGCAACCCGTATGGTACGAGCATACAAGCACCCCAACCGCTACGAGATCATCGGCAGACTGCTCCGCCACGGCAAGCTTTCCTCTGGCGAAATCGCTTCTTACCTCAAATTGGAGGAACATTATATTTCCGAACAGCTCGATATTTTGTGCCGCAACGGCCTCGTAACCGTAGAAGGTTTTGGAGAGCAACGGTATTTTGCGGCCAACGAAGCCCGGCTCCAGGTTTTGAAAAAATGTGTGGCTGTGTTCAATAACAGTGCTTCCAATTGATATTTCCTTCCTGCCCCCGGGCAGTTTTCCCGCATTTTTATTAAAAAACCACTTTTATAAGCGCAATTTAATTGCCTTTTAAGTGGGCATTTTTCGGTATTTAAGTTTGGCTTAAGTCGGCAGGCCCACCTTTGCCGTAGGTTTTTTACCAAAGAATTTTTTTTTGGAAATCCTCATTAACCTGCCGCCCCTGCCTTCCAATCTGGTTTTTGCGCAAGCGTAAAAAGTAGTTGGAGGAAGGGATTAGGCACAAAACTTTTTTATTATGTCAATGCCAATTGAAGCTTTTATGCCATGCTTGGGCGAAGTAGATGCCTGTGTAACTTCCGGTGAAAAAAATGTACCTGAAGGTTGCTGTCCCGGATCAGGAAAAGATTCTGCAAAGATTCTCAGTCCTGGTGCCGATTGGGTAGCAGAATACGACATCAAATATCAAGGTACTTTGTTTGCCCTGATTGACGGCTCGGAAAGCTGGAACATTGAACTCTGGCTGGAAAATGTGGGAGGGACACCTGACACGAATGTGCAGAAGGCCGATACGATTGCCCATGTGCAGTCATCTGTAGCCACGGCTATCAATGGAACGATCACCGTCCCTTATGCCAGCCTCACCGCAGGCGCCATCTACAAGCAGGTGTTCAAAGTGGAACTGAAGGTAGGAAAGCAGCTCATCGTCTGTGGTTTCTCCGAAGGGGACATCTTCCACGTAAGCGAAGGATAGATTGCCTATTCTTTTTGAAGACAAAAAACAAGGCGAAGAGGGCTTACATACTTTCGTAATTCCCCTTTGCCTGTTTTTTTGCTTTTTGAAATCGAGGTGTCTATCAAGGGTTTAAGGCCAAGGCCAAACCTTTATTTTCGTAAGTATTTAGCAGTTGGCGATTGGCCATTGGCCAAATGCAAACAGCAAATGGCCAACTGCTGAGTTTTCTATTTTTTCATTGTTCCGAAAAATCAATATCATGGTTCAAAAAAGCGAAAATTATCAGAACAACTTTGGCTACGAAGATGCCGCTTTGTCCAACCTGACTGGCTTTGTATCTTTCCAAAGCCCACAAGACAAAGAACATTATTTCCGCTTCAACGATGAAAACGGAAGTCCCGTACTTTTTAGCGAAGGCTATGGAAAAATCGCTGGCCGCGAAAACGGGATCAGGTCTGTTTTGAAAAATGCCCGGGACCCCAAGCGGTACAAAGTACTGGAAGAGGAGGGCAAATGGGTCGTCACCCTGCGCGCCGGCAACCATCAAGAAATTGCCCGGACGAGGAGGTTTTCCAAAAAATCGGAAGCCAAGAAAATGGTGAAATGGCTGGTCAATAATGTGGTGGCCACTGGGCAGGGAAAACCCAAAACGGTCGGACCCGACATTGCTGTTGCCAAAAAAGCGGTCTCTGCCCCAAAGCCAGATACGACCACTGCGGATGACCCCAAATATACCTTCCGCATAGAACTCTACCCACGGCACAATGAACCACTGGCAGGGGTGATTACCAACCTTTTGAACGACAAAAGCGAGAAATTTCGCGGTGTCGAATCAACTGTTATCTCTCGGTTTATCACCCAAAATTTGTCGGACAAGGACAAGAACTTGCTCCCGAAACCAAATACCGTAAAACCAGTGGCCAAAGCGACGGCCAAAAAAACTGATAAGCCGGCCCAAGCGCTACCCGCCACTGAAAACTTGACCGTGGAACTGGTTGACAGCCCCGATGGCAAACCGCACGGCAATTGGGCGACTGATAAATTTGTTAATGTGCGGTTTAGCTTGAAGGATGGAGCAAGCAGAAAACCTGGCGAGAAAGTGAAAATGAGTGTTGGCCTATATCCTTTGCTGAACCCGAAGATGGCAGTGCAATTGACCACGGAAGTAGAGTTTACAAATGGAAAGTCGGCCTTTATAAAGGATTTGCAGATGCTAAAAGATGCAGGGATATACCGGTTGAGGGCCGTCTCGGCCGGGGGCCAAATGGAGGATGTCCTTTTCGGCACCACGGCCTTGCATGTTTATGATTGCCCCAATTGTTAAACACGGGGGGAGCGGGAATTTTTGCTGGACATTGAATGCAGGCGGGAAAAGAAGGTGAAGGCTTGCACAGAAAAACCAAAAGCCCAGAAGGTCGAACGACCTCTAGGCTTTTGATTTTCCAGTAAAAAATATATATGGTAGTGTTAATTTTGACGTGATTTCAAGCACTCAAGCCAAGCCCCCGTCTCCGCTGCTTTGTCATCCGCCTTTAGGCGGATCTGTTCACGTTAAAAGTGCAGCCATGCAGCCTCCCTAACGTGAGCAGATCCGCCTAAAGGCGGATGACAAAGCAGCGGAGACGGGGGCTTGGCTTGAGTGCTTGAAATCAAATCACGTCAAAATTAACACCACCATATATTTAATTGGAGCAGTATAAATTAGTGCCAAATCCCGGTTTCACGTACACCCCGTGGTGCTTGTGCATGTTGCCGACAGTGCCCTCGGTCTTCATCTCTCCTGTTTTTGAATGGATCCTCCGCTCATAGTCTGGGCAGAGCGGGCACCTGAACACGACCCAATCGCCTTCTTGTTCAGAGTAGCACTTATGGTCTGATTTGGCCATTTGGGGAAATTTTATTGGATTGATCGAACATGCCATAATTGAAAATATTTAATAGACCTTATTCGGATTTGTGTGCGCCAGCACACAAACCGTCCAAATTCATTACTTTTGAAAAGGCTTCATGCAAAAAATTTTAGAATAAAGTCAAATGGTTAAAATTAATGAATCAAGTGCTTGGACAGTTTATGTTTTAGCACTTTAATTGTTCAGCAATAAGGTCGGGATTGTAGGCGATAAGGTGGAGCTTGGTTTTCAAAAATCAAAAATACTGCCACTTCAAGGGGGGAACTGTCGAGTGCAAAACGCATTTGCGGTGCAAAAGGTTGTTTTTTTCTTATATAAATTGATTTTAATATTGAAAACTTTTACCTTTACGGCACTATTGAATAAATGAAGGCTTCTGTTAATCTTTCCTAATAAACGTAACACATAGAGAACATCTATAATTTTATGTTGGCCTTCAAACATCCTCTAAATAATATTACCCATCTAAGTTTGAATTATTAACAATGGTTCGCGCTGATTCATGTGATAAATTACAACGGTAACCCAATTTACCGCAACCTCCTTTGTAAAATGGTGGATTCGGTGGTTTGCTATCAATTGCCATATAAGGCCCATTGTTGATGAATGGTAGAAACTCAAGCTACTTAAAACTACGTTTACAGTTACTTTTGGAAATAAATCGGC
>DROJ01000202.1 GCA_011321935.1 Bacteroidota bacterium
GCAGGAAGACATCTTCTTTTTCGGCAATGACCAAACGGCCAGCAACAATAATTTTTTGGATAATTTCGCCCGGCATTTTATTGTCAACGGAGAGTTCCTTTTTGGCAAAAAAGACAACTTCCGAATGCGCATCGGTTACAACCATTTGCAGCGCAAAGAGCTGACTGTCAGGAATTTGCGCAGCCTTGCAGGTTTCAGCTTTGGGCTTGGTTTCAAAGTCAACCGTTTCCGCATAGACTTTGGCAGGGCCATTACCCACCTCGGCGCAGGGAACACCCACCTGAGTATTTCCACCAATTTCAAGGAGTTCACTAAATGACGGTGGACGGTTGACGGTTGACGGTGGACGGGCACCCGAAGCCACCGTCAACCGTCCACCGTCCACCGTCCACCGTTTTATGCAGACCTTCACCAATCAAGACATCACAGATTATTACGACCACACCGAACCGCATTACCGGCAATGGTGGAAAATGGAAGACAGCATGGGGCTACATTACGGGGTATGGGGGCCGACCACCAAAACACTTTCCGAAGCTATCCTGAACACCAATTCCCGATTGGCGGAGATGGGCAAAATCTCCCCTTCCGATAAAATCCTGGACGCAGGTTGCGGCGTGGGCGGCTCGTCTATTTTTTTGGCAAAAAAATACGGCTGCCGGGTCGCTGGAATAACGCTGAGCGAACGGCAGGTACGCACGGCAACTTCTTTTTCGGAAAAAAAAGGGGTCGCCCATTTGGCCAGTTTTGCGAAGCAAGATTATACAAATACCCATTTCCCCGACAACCATTTCGACGTGGCGTGGGCCATCGAAAGCATGCAGACAGCCACCGATAAGTCCTTGTTTTTCAAGGAAATAAAAAGAGTGCTAAAACCCGGCGGGCGGCTGCTCATCGCCGATGTTTTTAAAAAAGGGGATTGGAAAATAGCCGAGACCCCCGTCATGCAGACCATGCTCAACGGCTGGGCCATGTCCGACATCCTTTCCATTGCACAGCTCGAAAAAACTGCCGAAAAGCATAACTTCGCCCTCGCCCAAAACAGGGACGTAAGCCTTGAAATCATCCCTTCCATCAAGCAATATTACCGCTTTGCATGGCTGGGCATGATCGGGACAAAATGGTACAACCTGTTCCACGATGCCACCTATTTTTCGAAAACCCATTATAAAACGGGCTTTGCGCAATACAAGGGATGGAAACGGGGGCTTTGGGAGTACCGGCTTTTATCAATGGTCAATGATGAATGAACAATGGGTAATTATTCCAGCGCATCAACCATTGGCCGCTCGACACCGCGCTCCCTTGTCATCTTGGAAAGACCTGTTCACGTGTGAAGTGAAGCCATATACGGTAGCCCTTCACACGTGAACAGGTCTTTCCAAGATGACAAGGGAGCGCGGTAAAGGGAGGGAGTGGAACACTTTTTTAAATTTAACAAAGATGAAATACGAAAACCTGCTTATCACCCAAGAAAACAACATCCTCATCGTCACCCTCAACCGGGAAAAGGCGCTCAATGCCCTGAACCAAAAAACGATGGGCGAGCTAAAACACTTTTTTGAAGAAGATGCCCCGAAACGGGAAAACTTCAAAGGCATCGTCATCACTGGTGCCGGCACAAAGGCATTTGCCGCAGGCGCCGACATCACCGAGTTTGCTGAAATGGACGTGGCTGCCGGGTCGGCAATGGCCAAACGCGGGCATGATATTTTTTTCAGCATCGAACGTTTCCACAAACCAGTGATCGCTGCGGTAAACGGCTTTGCCCTCGGTGCGGGCTGTGAACTGGCGATGGCCTGCCACCTGCGCATCGCCGGGGAAAAAGCCAAGTTCGGGCAGCCGGAAGTGAACCTCGGACTGCTGCCCGGTTACGGCGGTTCGCAGCGCTTGATCCAATACATCGGCAAGGGAAAGGCTTTGGAAATGCTGCTCACCGCCGACATGATCGGCGCAGATGAAGCCCACCGACTCGGCCTCGCCAACCATGTGGTACCTGCCGGGGAGGAGGTGGCCAAGGCAAAAGAAATCATCGAAAAAATAGCGGGCAAAGGCCCCTTGGCCATCCAAAAAACCATCGAGGCCGTGAACGCTTATTTCCAGTATGATGTGGACGGCTTCGCCAAAGAAGTGGAGGCATTTGGGTTTACGATGGGCTCGGAAGATGCGAAGGAAGGCGCAGCGGCTTTTGTGGAGAGGAGGAAGGCGGAGTTTAAAGGGAAGTGAGGCCATATAATACTATCTTGCAAATTAGTTTTTTTTTTGCCCCTTACTTAAGCTCGCTTAGTATATGCTGCCCTTTCAAATAAAACAACCCGGTACCAGCAGGGAAATAAAATGCTTTCATAAATTTGCCAAAAGCAAAATAAATGATAATAGCCAATCCGATATACGACGTCGTATTCAAGCGGCTGATGGAAAACGAGCGGGTCGCCAAGTTTTTCATCGGGACGATGCTGGACCAAACGGTCGAGTCCGTGGAGGTGAGGCCGCAGGAGTTCACC
>DROJ01000203.1 GCA_011321935.1 Bacteroidota bacterium
GACATTTACAACAACACCGCCACCTGCACTGCGACGGTAACGGTTTTGGACGACCTCAACCCCTGCTGCGATGCCCCGGAAGCCATCTGCCAAAATGCCGTTGCCCAGCTGGATGCCAACGGCAATGCCAGCATCACCGCTGCTGATGTAGATGGTGGTTCGCTCGCCGATTGCGGGCTGTTTTCATTGAGTGTTTCGCCCTTTGCCTTCGATTGCAATGACCTGGGCAGCAATGTGGTCACCCTGACCGTCACCGACATCAACAATGACAGCGACCAATGCACTGCAATGGTAACAGTGGAAGACAATATCCCGCCCGTTGCTCTTTGTCAGGATGCGACCATACAATTGGATGCCTCCGGCAATGGCAGTATCGGCACGGCAGCTATTGATGCGGGCACCTCCGACAACTGCTCGTTCAGTTTGTCCCTCAGCCAGACTGCTTTCGATTGCAGCCATGTGGGGGCAAACCAAGTGACACTGACGGCGACCGACCCGTCCACCAATAGCCATTCCTGCACGGCCACGGTGACAGTGCAGGACAACGTGCCGCCCATTGCCCTTTGCCAAGACGTGACCGTTCAGTTGGATGCCAACGGCAGTGCCGCCGCCACTGGGGCGGCTATCAACAACGGCAGTGCCGACGCCTGCGGCATCGCTTCTCTGTCGGCTTCGCCAAATGTGTTTGCCTGCGCGGAGGTTGGTGCGAACGCCGTGGTCTTGACGGTTACGGATGCCAACGGCAACCCCGCTGATTGCGCAGCGACGGTAACAGTGGAAGACAATGTGCCGCCCCTTGCACTCTGCCAAGATATTACTGTTCAGCTCGATGCCAACGGCAGTGCCAGCATTGCCGGAGGCGACATAGACAACGGCAGCAACGACGCCTGCGGCATTGCTTCTTTGTCGGCTTCGCCAAATATGTTTGACTGCTCCAATATCGGGGCGAACAGCGTCGCCCTGACGGTGGTGGACGTGAACGGCAACTCTTCGACTTGCAGCGCCACGGTCACTATCGGCGAATTTATTATCGGCCTCTCGATTGTTGCCACCCCGGAGTCGTGCGCAGGCACGACGGATGGTTCGATTACCATTTCGGCCTCCACCACCGGGGGGCAGTTGGAGTACTCAATTGACGGCGGCCTGAACTTTAATTTGACGGGCGTCTATGTCAACCTGTCGGCTGGTACTTACAGCATCGTGGTCAGGGTAGCGGGCATCGCTACGTTGTGCGAGGTCACGGGGACGGGGGTGGTAGCCGCAGGCGGCAGTCCACAAACCTGGTACAAGGACTGGGACGGCGATGGCTACTCCGACGGCATCACGCAGAGCAGTTGCAGCCAGCCAACGGGCTACTTCCTGCCTGCCGACCTCAACGGCCTGAACAACGACTGCAACGACTACGACGCCAGTGAACACCCCGGACAGACCTGGTACCAGGATGCCGACAACGACGGCTATTCCGACGGCACTAGCCAAACGGCCTGCCTGCGCCCGCCGGGAGGCGGATATAAGACAGCAGCCGAGTTGGCAAGTTTGGACATTGATTGCGACGACAGCGACCCCGCAGTACACCCGGGGGCTGCCGAGGTCTGCAACGGCATAGACGACAACTGCAACGGCAGCATAGATGAGGGCGTGGGCAGCGGCCTCACTTGGACGGGCAACGTGGCCTTTTATACCCAAGCACAGGTGGATGCCTGGCTGGCCTGCTACTCCGTCATTGACGGCAGCTTGACCATTGCCGGAGCGGGCATTACCAACCTCACGGCATTGGCAGGACTGGAGGAAGTGACGGGCAACGTGACCATCCAATTTACCGGGCTGACCAACATGGCCGGGCTGGGCGGGCTGACCACCGTGGGCGGTACGCTGACCATTTATTTCAACTCCTCGCTTACCTCGCTCGACGGGCTGGGCAGCCTCGCCTCGGTGGGCGGCAGCCTGATGGTGTACTATAATTTTGCGCTGGCCGATTGCTGTGCCGTGCACGGCCTCATCAACGGGGGCGTGATGGGAACGGTGCTCATCTTTTTCAATAAAACGGGCTGCAACACTGTGGCCGAGATCAACAGCAATTGCGGAAGCCAATTGTTGGCGCCGCCCGTTCCGGGTGTTTTCAACAATGTGCCCACCTGCGCCGATTGCGGCATCGCCGACAAAAAACTGGAACTGGCCGTTTTCCCGAACCCAGCCTCCGGCGAGGTGAGCCTGCGGCTCAACAAGCTGGCCGTTGACGGTGCGGATGTGCAGTTTTACGACTATCTCGGACGGCTGGTGGCGCTGCAAAAGATGCCTGCGGGAGCCATGCTGCTGAAGGTGGACGTGGCGGAAGGGAAGTTCCGTCCGGGCGAGTATTTTATAAAAGTAAAAACGGGCAGCGAAGTGGCAACCGGAAGGTTGCGGATAATTCGATAATTGTATATGGGTAATATAATTGTTTTGGGCAGCCCGCCAATGGCGGGCTGTTTTTTTAGGAGAGATAAATAAGGCCATTGGGCTGTCATTAAAGTGATACCATCGGGCTGCATTTTGTAATTCACCAGATTGGTGTTACATTTAGCCGAACGGCCAAAACACTTTTACGGACAGTCCTTGTTTTATGAAAAAAAAGCAGACGCCCAATATATTGAAAATGGCATTTGCCTTTTGCCTTTTTATTTTTCTGCCGTATAGCGGGCAGGCGGATAATATTGTCCTTGACCACCCTATTGATTCATTTATAAATATAGCTCCCTATACTTTTGTATATGTTGACAAAACGGCTTCGCTGGAATTAGAGGCTGTTCGAGATTTACAAAGACAAAATGCTTTTGTCCCTTTGGACTCTTTGCAATTGGCAGGGAAATATATTTGCGGGAAATACCGCTATTGGCTATATTTTAATATAAAAAACGGATCGGAAAAAGAGCTTGCCCAAACGGTGTTTTCCTGTGGGAAGCATGATCGGATCGATATTTATAAAATTGAAAATGGGGCTGTAATAAAACAACGGATCGGCACTGCCCGGAGGATTGAAAACCGGAACAGGTTGTTCCCAAATAAATATTCAGTGCCGCTGCATTTTGCGCCTTTGTCCGGCAATGATATTTTTGTAAAACTGACCCACAACCTCGCCTGCTCCATACCATCGCCTATATTGCTCAACGATAGATATGAATTTGAAAAAGAAACCAAAGGTTTGACTCCGTTTTTTATATTCCATACTGCTTTTTTTAGTTTATTGATATTTGTGTTTTTGTTCACCCTGCCGCAGTATTTTCAAAATAAGGAAAAAGCCTTTTTGTATTATTCTTTGTATGTGCTATTGTTGTTTGTTTTTTATTTCAGGTCTTTCGATATAAACAACCCGGTCACGCAATTCCTGCCGCCGTGGATATCTGATTATAAATATTATATCCCCATCAGCCTGCTGCCCATGCTGGCCTATCTTTTTTTTATTTCGAGTTTTTTAAATACGCGGAAAGATTTTCCTGAAATCCATAAGCTGGTAAAGCTGTGCATTGTATTTCTGGGCATATATTTTCTATTGGACAGGGCCGTGTTTTTTTATGACAAATGGCTGGCGTGGAAGTTGGACAATATACTGAGGGTGGGGTTTTTATTGTTTTCAATATATTTTCTCCTTCTTTTATTAAAATCAAAAAGTAAGTTGGCCAAATATATTTTGAGCGGTACGCTCGTGCTGGTGCTGGCCTCTTTTTCCAATATGCTGTTGAGCATTTTTAATAAAAGCAATTATATCGGATATTGGAACTTTACCCTTATCCCCCAATATGCAGGCATCGGGCTGGAACTATTGTTTTTTTCTTTGGGGCTGGGATATAAGACCCGTTTAATGGAAAAAGAGAAAAACGCTGTCCAACAAAAACTGGAAAATGAAAAAAGGGAAAAAATTCACCAAAAAGAATTGAACCGCGTCCGCAATGCTTTTTTTACCAATATCACCCACGAGTTCCGCACGCCATTGACCCTTATTATCGGGCTGGCCGATGAGTTGAAAGAAAACGCAGAAGCGGTTATTCATAAAAAAGCGGCAGTCATCCGAAATAACGGAGCAAAACTTTTGAGCCTGGTCAACCGCCTTTTGAGTTTGTCGAAACTGGAGGCCGGCAAAATGGAGCCCGAATATAAACAGGCCGATATTATTTCTTTTTTAAAATACCAGGTAAACGCCTTCCGCTCCCTTTCCGACAGTATGAACATATCGCTGGTTTTTTATTCGGAGAAAGAAGAATTTATCATGGCTTATGATGCGGACAAATTGCAAACCATTGTTTCCAACCTTATATCAAACGCCATAAAATTCTCACAAGAGTACGGGGAAATTATAGTATTGGCGCGCATTGCCGGAGGGGATAAAAAAATATTGGAAATCATGGTGAAGGACAATGGACAGGGGATCGGGACTGCCGACCTTCCGCATATTTTCGAGCGGTTTTATCAGGCAGACAACCCGACGAGGCAGGGCACCGGTATCGGCCTGGCGCTGGCCAAAGAATTGGTTGAATTGATGGGCGGCACCATCAGGGTTTTTAGCGAGGTCGGAAAAGGCGCGGAATTTACCCTCCGGCTGCCCATTTACCGGGAACTTGTCCCTGCCTGTCCCAGCCTGCCCCCTCAAGGTTTCGGGACAGGCCCACCTATCGGGGATTTCCCGGGGAGACCTCGGGAGGTGGGAAAAAATACGGGCGTATTGGATGAGGTGCTGCCCACAGATGCCAATGCCGAAAGTTGGATGGCCGGGCTACCCCCCGACGACAGCCCTTTGCTATTGCTGGTAGAAGACAACGCAGATGTCCGGTTTTTTATAAAATCATGCCTCGAAAAGAACTACCGGACGCTGGAGGCGGACAATGGGGAAAAGGGAATTGAACTGGCTATTGAGCATGTTCCCGACCTGATCATAAGCGATGTGATGATGCCGGGAAAAGACGGTTTTGAACTTTGCCGGGAACTCAAAGAACACGGGCAGACCGACCATATCCCCATTATATTGCTCACCGCAAAAGCGACACAGGAAGACAAAAACCTCGGCCTGTACCGGGGCGCCGATGCTTATTTGATAAAACCTTTCGATAAAAAAGAACTGTTGATACGTGTAGAAAAATTGATAGAAATACGCAAAAAACTGGAAGCCCGTTTCTGGCATATCGCTGGGCAGGGAGATGGGCAGCCCGACCCTGATTTGAATGACAATCCCTTCCTTTTGGCCCTTGATGAAATATTGGAAAAAAACTATGCGGACGACTCTTTTTCCGCCCCGGCACTTTGCCGCTGTATGGGCATCAGCAAAAGCCGGTTGTACGAACAACTGAAAAAAGAATCGGGGCTGTCGGTGGGCCTGTATATCCGCTCTTTCAGGCTGCGCAAGGCAAAAGGTATTTTAATGAAAAATAATAAGAAGATCAGTGTGAAAGAGGTGGCCTATAAAGTTGGTTTTAGCTCGCCTGTATATTTTTCGCAAGAGTTTAAAAAGGCTTTTGGGCGCAGCCCGGGAAGCTATAAACCGGCAAATGGAAAATAGCTAAAACCTTTGGGACAATAGCTAAAGCCCCTTCTTTTTACCTGCCTTATCATTGCACAGAATTGTTGGTCATTTGCTTTTGGCAATTGGCCAATACTATTAGCAAACAGCCAAAAGCAATCAAAATGCACCATGCCCAACGGTGGATCGCCCTGCCACAAAACGGCAGCTTTGTCCTGACCGATATAAGGGACATCATGTACTGCGAAGCAGACGGGAACTATACCATGATCTTTCTGAAAAACGGGGGCAAGTATTTGGCCTGCCGCAAGCTGGGCGATGTGGAAAAACTGTTGCCCGCCACCTGCTTTGTGCGCATCCACCATGCCCACCTCGTGAACCTCTGCCATGTGCGCAAATACCATAAAGGCGACGGCGGGCAGGTGGAACTGCGCAACGGTATAAAACTCGATGTGTCGAGGCGGAAGAAGCAGGGCTTTATGGAAAGGCTGATCGTGGTTTGAAATTAAAATTAAAATTAAAAACACAAGCCGTTCCCTTGCTTGGTTTTAGTTGCTTAACTGAGCAAGCAACCATTTTGTGTTTTTCCCGAAAAATCGGGACAGGCTATTTTCATTTTCATTTTCATTTCAAACCGCTTAAACTTAATTAAACCCATTTATACAAACTTATAACATAGCGGCTGCTCATTGCCTTTTTTTTCCGAAGTTTATGCTTTCTGGAAATATAAAGACCTGAAACCGCAAAGCCTTTTGAATATTGCAATATATATTGCTTATATAATATTTGACCCAAACCTATAATTTAAAAAATATCAGACATGCGGGCTTTTTTTTAGATTATACGGCCTTGTTTTTTTTATAAAAACCAACATATAGCTCACATAAAGTTTCCCGCAAAATATCAATTGCCCATATTTTATTTGTTGCCGGATATACCGATGGTATATGGCCGGGTGGGTGTTTATTTTAAAAATTCAAAAATTATGGAATCTCTTTTTACCCAAGATTTTAATTTTTTTTCACCTGTTTTTTTTAATAAGAGCATGTTGGGATTTTTATGACCTGATAATCAGCGAGTCATAAAACAAGGGCGTTTAGATTTTCCAGATTTTGAAAATCTGGAAAATCTTATGCCCCCTAAACTACTGATTTTCAATAAAATAAAATCCCAACATACTTTAAATGGCACCTTTCATTTCAAGGGCCGGGGCGGTCATATACTATAAATGATTTTTCAAAAGGAAAATCGCGCCTTCAAATGAAATTAAAAAAAACAAAAAACTAATTTATCATGAAAAAAAATCGTTACCTTTTGGCTTTTTCCAATAAAGCATTGTTCTCTTTTACAGCTTTATTTTTTTTCTATTTCTTTTGCAACAATATATTGGTTGCACAATGCCCCCCGGGAAACGTGATACTCAACAGCCAGGCCGATGTGGACGACTATGTGGCCAACTACCCCAATTGTGCTACTATTTCAGGCTATTTGCGCATCGGTCCATTTGCAGGAAGCTCTGATATTACTGATGTTTCTGGGCTTTCTTCTATCACTTCTGTCACTGGGTTCGTCTCCATTCAGAACAGTCCAAATTTGAGTAGTATAGATGGTTTAAATGGCTTAAGTTCTGCGGGAGCTATTTCCATTTACAACTGTGATGCTTTGACTACTTTAGGTACTGCTTTTCAGGGGGTTACTTCACTTGTAAGTTATCTGAATATTGAGAACTGTGCCCAACTTTCTGATATTTCGGGATTGCAAAATATAACTGATGTTGGTGGGGAATTATATATCAAAAATAACGGGGCGCTTTCCTCACTTTCCAGCTTAAACGGGGTGGTTTCCATCGGGGACGATTTACGCATCACCGGAAATACAGGCTTGACCGAATTGAACGATTTTAATAATCTCACAACTGTCAATGGTTGGATACAGATCGAACAAAACTCTGCTCTAAATACAATTTCGGGTTTTGGAAACCTTAGCACTGTAGATGGAAGTTCGTCGGTCAGTATTAGTATTATAGGTAACAGTGGGCTAACCTCGATTAGTGGTTTTGGGGGTATCGGTACCTTTGACAAGGATGTTATTATTCGAACCAATTCTTCCTTAACGGATATATCAGGGTTTAATAGTCTTACATTTATAGGAGGGGGGACTATTCTTACAGACGCACTCATCATTCAAAACAATGATGCCTTAATCAACATCACGGGTTTTCAAATGCTGAATACCTGCGAAGCATTGATAATAAAAGATAATGCCCAGTTGGCTGACATCAATAATTTTGGAACGATAACCACTCTTTGGCAAGAATTTACAATATCGAACAACGCCTCAATACAACAGGTCAGCATTCCAAACAACAATGGAAGTACTCCGTCCGAAATCAACAACATCACTATTGGGAACAATGATAACTTAACAGCCATTAATGGATCCACCAACATTTCCCAATCAGGCGATGTCGTAATTGCCAACAATCCCTTGCTCTCAGATCTGTCTGGGTTTTCAGGCATTAGTAGTGTTTCAGATAACTTGACTATAGATAACAATCCCAACCTAACTACCTTGTCTGGCCTGTCAGATATTACTTTTGTTGGTGACAAATTGAAAATTGTCTCGAATGGTGGGTTGGTCGATCTTACGGGTCTGACAAATCTGCAAAATGTTACTGATTTATGGGTTGAAGGCAACAACTCGCTTCAAAGTCTGAACGGGCTTAATAATTTCACACAAATAAATAATAATGGTGAACTGCATTTAGAGGCCAATCCAGCATTATCAAATATTAATTCCTTGGCTAATATCTCTTTTGGATTTAACGCATCACTTTTTATTCAAGACAATACTCTCCTTTCAGTTTGCGACATTCAAAGTATATGCAGTTTTCTAAATTCAGGTGGTACTGCTACTATTAGTAATAATAAAGTAGGTTGCAATAGCGTACAACAAGTAGAAGATTCCTGCAACGATATATGTACTTGGATTTGTGGAAGTTCTGGTAACTGGAACGATCCTAATTGTTGGAGTTGTGGTGTAGTACCCACACCTATTGATACAGTTAAAATAAATCAAAGTAATATTGTAACCGTTAACTCCTCTTCCTCTGCATTTGAATTAGATTTGAACGGAGGCACTATTACCGGTGCATCAACTCTTTCGGTAACTGGTGACATGGACTGGTCTGCCGGCACCCTCAATGTGCCCACCACCGTTACTGGCACGCTTACCCTTCAGGACACCGGTCAAAAAGATTTGGGCGCAGCCCTGACCCTCAATGGCAACACCACCCATTCCGACGGCACCTTCTCGGTCAATGCCGGGGGCAGTGTGGTCAACGGGGCCACCTATACCTTTTCGGGTGGCGGCATTGCGCTCGGTGGCAGCGCTGTTTTTACCAACAATGCCACCTTCACTACCTCGCTCGATGCTACCATCAGCGGTAGCTGTACGGAGAAGTTCCTCAACAGCGCCACGGGCACCGTCACCAAATCGGGCGGTGCAGGCACCTTGACCTTTTCCCCCGAATTTGAAAACCTCGGCACGGTGAACCTCAACAGTGGCAACCTCAGCCTTGCCTGCCTCGACTGGCAGGGCGGGTTGCTCGCGACCACGTCCCCATTGCCGCCCACTGTATTTGTTGGCAGTGGTACGGTGGCCGCAGCACTAAATCTGAGCTCGGATTTTGTGATGGAGAAAAACACTTCCGGTACATTGAGCGTAAATGCACCATTTACGGTGTCGGGCAATTTTATGCTTTCCAACGGTACGTTGAACGGCAGTTCGACCCTGACGATTGCAAACCCCGCGGGTGCTATGCAATGGACAGGCGGCACACTTGGCGTACCCACTACTATTGATGCTGATGCGATTCTTGACCTGACAGGTGCTGCCACCAAAACACTGGCCGCTGCCCTTACGCTCGACGGCTCCTTTATCTTGGAAGAAGGCACCTTCACGCGCAGCGGCAGCGAAACCCTAACGGTGCCCAACGGGATGTTCTGGGACGGGGGCACCCTCAACGTGCCCACTACCATCCAGAACGGAGCTACCCTCGACCTTAATGGTGGTTTAGGCACAATGACCCTGACGAGTACCCTGACCAACAATGGCGATGCCGAACTTGCGGGCGGGCTCAGTATTGAGGACGTTGGAAGTTTTGTCAATGGAAACAGTTTTATCCTGTCGGGTGGGTCTCTCACCCTGTTTTATGGCGGAGTTTTTTTAAACAACGGCACTTTTAACGTACAGATTGACGGGAGCATATTTGGCGGAACGGGTGAAAAATTCACCAACTCGGCCACCGGTACTTTCACCCGCAGTGCCGGAACTGGCGATTTCAACCTCACAACCGAATTTGAAAACCTCGGCACGGTAAACCTCAACAGCGGTGCGCTCGATTTTTCTTTTTTGGATTGGCAGGGTGGTACTTTCAGTGGCACGGCAGGCACTACCTGCAAGGTGGACGCTGGCACGGTCAGCGGGGCATTGACCATTCCCGCCAATGTTGCTTTTCAAAAAAACAACAGTGGTACGCTCACTGTCAGTGATGCCCTCACACTGAACGGAAACACTGCCCACGCCGCCGGAACGATTTCCGTGGCAACGGGGGGCAGCATGACCAATGGCGGCACCTATGCCTTTTCGGGAGGCGGGCTGACCTTGGCCAGCGGCACTACCTTTACCAACTCTTTAGGCGCCGCTTTCAACTGGAGCTTCGCTGCAACGGTTTCAGGCGCAGGGGCTGTTTTCGACAACGACGGCACCTTTGCCACATTGACCGATTCGACTTTCACCTTCCAACCCGATCTCAACAACAGCGGTACCGTCAACCTGAACGGAAGCACCCCAACACTGGTGAACCTGTCCGGTGTGTTGACCCAGAATGGCTCCATGAATATCGGCGACGATGTACTCTTGTCCCTGGCGGGTGGCGGTACTGTTACCAACGCCTTTGCCTTTGGAAATGCATCCTCCCTTGAAATAACTGGTGGTGGCACCCTGAACCTCAACACCGCCCAGACTGTACCAGCAGGTGCAAGTATCAGCATC
>DROJ01000204.1 GCA_011321935.1 Bacteroidota bacterium
AGTTCTTTTAATTCTCTAATGAATTCCTTGGAGCCAGGCGAATGATCAAGGAGCCATGCACTGGCGGCGAACCTGCTGTGCGCAGATTGACCGTGCCTGGAATGCACCACTGCGTGAACTGTGAGTCCATTTCTTGCAAGGCTTCTCACCACCCAGAGTCCAACCTGCGTGTCGCCAACAAGTGCAAGGACAGTGTGAGAGGAGCTGCGGTTACCACTTAGTTTTTTGGTGTTCTTTTTTATTAATTGCATTTTAGTTTCTGCCCATGGTTCCTCAATCCCAATAAAATCTGTTTAATCCTTGTATGAATTTTCGTGTAACTGTGACCAATGGATTGGGGTAAGAACATGGTTTAACACGCTTTGGCCTATAGCCTTTTTTTTGTATCATCTCCGCCAATTCTGAAAAAGTGCGGATAGGATATTTAGTATTATTTTCTGCGAGCCATTTGCATAGTCTTTTAAAACGACCAATTACCACCCTGTTGGGTCTGCCACCGTTGTATTGAACGTCTTTCACTTTAAAAAGGCTAAAACTATGGAGAATCAATACGGCATCTGCCCCAGCTTCGCATATCTTTTTTATTATGTATTTACATTCGTTGAAAGATGTGCCCATGAGATCAAGGGGCTGGCTCGGTTTTATTAGTCCTTGAATGGCAACCTGTTTGAATCCTGAAAGTGCCACCTCTAGTACATCCCCATACCACTTTGCGCCATTGTATTCTTCCCTATCTTTGAAGAGGCATTGTCCCCTTAAATATGGGAACGTATAACTGCTGTCAAGGAGAAGGCCAGCTCGTGAAACCGCCTTTAGGGTCTCTTCAGATGCCCCCATGTTCCCGGCTCTAAAGGCTACGGGGCGTCTCCCGCACCATTTTTCAATTCTGTAGGCCCCTTTTTCGATTAAATCTAATTGTTTTTTCAAAGGTAAATGCGCCATTTGGTCTGTCATGGGGTAAGGTTTGCCACTTTTATATAGGCCAAAATGGAAGTGATTAGGATGAATATGAAGTTGGACATCATGTCCATGATCAATAAGAAAGTGGCATACAGGTTCTGTTTCGCCTTTGTAACCCAATTCGTCATTGAATGGTTCGAGGAAAAAAGTAGCTTTTAAATTATGTTCTGCGAGGATATTACAGATTAGAGGTATTCCATAAAATAGGCCGTTATATTCTCCCATCATGCCAAGTCGTGGAGGTATAGGCCTTAAGGAATTGTCACCCCAAGCCCCTCCCATGCTGCATTCTACATCAATTGTTATGTAAACTCCTGGTTTCATTTCGCCTGATTTTTTGAAAGATTTTCACTACCTCAAGGCCAACTTCGTCCCACCCTTTAATATTGCTGACACCAATTATATTATCTTTGTCCCAGTCTGTTTCGATGGCCTTTGACAAGGCTTGCCTCAAGGGGTGCACCTCTCTGGGAGGAACAATGAAACCACAATGAGGCGTAGGTAAGATGTCTTTAACAGATCCGACATTTGTCGCAATTACAGGCGTTCCACATGCAAGGCTTTCTAGTACAGCGTTTGGGCATCCCTCCCTATACGAAGCTAGAACACTCGCGTCTGCCGCATTGAAGTAAAATGGAATTTTATAGTGTGGTTGAGGTCCTGGAAGGATAATTCTGCCTTGAACTCCATGTTTTTGGGCTACTCTTTTGATTGTTTCAGGCGTTCCACCCTGAGCACTACCACCCACAATTACTAGCTTTACATCTTCTGGCAAATATGACAAGGCTTCGATAACTTCATGGTGCCCTTTGCGATGGCCCAAATGTGCCACAGTAACTAAAATGCGATTATGTAATGGCAGCCCCACATTTTGTCTACATTTAATCTTATCCATGGGGTGAAATAG
The DNA here is from genome assembly GCA_011321935.1 of Bacteroidota bacterium. Lineage (GTDB taxonomy): Bacteria > Bacteroidota > Bacteroidia > Chitinophagales > Saprospiraceae > UBA6168. Next base: position 1,868 of record DROJ01000204.1, read on the forward strand.
GGCTTTATCAACTCCGTTTGGAACCAGGAAGACTTTATTAGGATTGACTCCTATATCCATTGCCCTCTGAGCAAGTCCTCTGGAAACTGCAATTATTGCATCTGCGTTTTTAAGTGCGGAAATACATTGTTTCAACTGTCGAGGATGTTGTTCACATTCAAAGAGTTTCCCACGTAATGTAATAGTGTAAGGGATATTAAATTTTCGAGCTAATATGGATACCCCGACACCATCCGGCCAAATGAAGTGTGCATCTAGGATATCGGGCTTCCAAGTCTTGGAAAATTTTTTTAGCCTTGATTTTATGCCCCATGCGTAAAATCTCGCATCGTAATCTTTTAAAAATTTGGGAAAATAGAAAAAACGCGGTCTAAAAACTTGTAAGCCATCCCAATTTTCTTCCGTGGGTAGGCTCTTGTCTTTTATAAAAGAATAAATTGGGAACCATGGAACCGGAGAATATAGTTTCAAGTTGACTAGGTTACTAATTGCCTTTAGACGCTGGAAAACAAAAATGCCCCAGGTAGGTCTGTTCTTATTTGGAAAACAATAAGAAAAAGATAGAATGTTCAACTTTCACCTTTATAATTGGCTTATTGTTGACTGATAAAATTTGATGTAATTATCCACCATCTTTTTTATACTGAACTTTTTTTGCGCACGTGAACGGGCCAACTCTCCCATTTGTTTTGCTTGTCGGGTATTGCTTAATACATTTCCCATCCCCCGTGCTAGGGCAACTGGATTTTGGGGTTCAACTAATATACCATATTCCCCCAGAGCCTTTGGAACACCCCCTACTTTAGTAGCAACTATCGGAAGCCCCGCCATCATAGCCTCTAGAATCACCATTGGGAGCCCTTCACTTTTACTAGACAATACAAAAGCATTGCATGCCTGGTATAAGTGGAGTACATCTTTACGAAATCCTAAAAATTTTATCCTATTTTCCAAGCCCAATGACCTTGATAATGCAATGACTTGATTACTATATGATGAGCGCGAAAGGTCACCCACAATCCATATTTCCCACGGCTTATTAGGCTTCTGTTGATACAGAATCGATGCGGCCTTTATCAAGTCTTCGAACCCCTTTTCTGGTCGAAAATTACCAACAGAAAGGTAAACTATAGCATTGTCTTCTGTATCCAAAGTCTTACGGATTTCTGCTCTAATTCCTGGAACATTTGTTATATATGGTACACCATTTGGAATTATTTTAATCTGTTTTTTCCAGTTAAGATAATTTCTATGTCGTTCTGCAACTTTTTCTGAAACTGCTGTAATCTCACGAACTCCCCAAGAAAATAGCCGGTATCTTGTTCGCAAATTTTCAAATCCTTCATATAATAGCCCATGGGCCGTAAATATGACTGGAGTTCGAGTCGAAAGCCAATTGGACAAAACTACATATGGAAGACTCGAATAGTCGTGGACATTGATGACGGATGGTCTAAACTGCTTTAATAATGAATATAGGCGCAATATCGCTTTAATATCTCTCCCTTTAAGGCTGTTTAGCGCAGTTACATCAATTTTCTTTTTTTTTAATGATGCTGCTAGCGCACCATCTCGTTGAATACA
>DROJ01000205.1 GCA_011321935.1 Bacteroidota bacterium
AATTAAGAAAGGGGCGAAACCTTATTGGATAAAAATGGGACATACTGCCAGTGGGTTTTGTAACCCGCTCATAACCAATTAGTTGGCAACAATCTGTCTTTCTAACAATAAACTGATGTATAGTAGTATGTCCCAACTAAATGGTTAGCTAATTACGATTTGTACCACTATTATGGTTCAGTACAACAACCGGCAATTTCCCGTTCCCTCATTTTCAAGACCTTGCGCCACTCCACAAAACCAGAGATGACAAGGAGTAAATAAACAAAATAAAGTCCCGAGGTGAGGTATAGCCCTTTCATAAAATAAATGGGCATGGCCACTATATTTACCGCTATCCAAACGACCCAGTTTTCGATTTTCTTTTGGGTGAGCAGGTACTGGGCGGAGAGGCTGGCGACAGTGGTATAGGCATCGAAATAAGCGAAACTTGCGTCCGTGCGGGTGTCCATAATATAGCCCCAAATGAGCGTGCCCGCAATAATGGTACCGACCAATATGGCCACTCCCGATGGGGACAGATAGCTGACTTTCACCGCAGCCGTTTCCTTTTTCCGCCTCGACCAGTTGTACCAGCCATATGTATTTATGAAAATATAAAAGACGTGCAAAATGGTATCGGAATATAATTTAGAAACATAAAAAATATAGACGTAAATAGTTACCGTTGCAATGCCGAACGGCCAGGCAATAACTTTTTCGCGGGTAAGCAAAAATACGTGGACGAGGCCGCAGATGGTTGCGATGAGTTCGAGGGATGTGAGAAGTGTGAATTCCATTTGCAGTTTTTTTTTGGGGGTGGTAATGTTTGATGTGCAAATATTTAAAAAATAAAGGTAATGCAGTGATTCGTAATTAGTTGATTAGTGATTAGTTCGCCAAATCCTTGATAATGTGGTATTTACCAAAAAATAAATAGACCGCTATTTGCGAATCGAACCAATAACTACTTAGCACCCCTCGAAATCTCAGGGAGGGGGAATAAATTCCCCCGCTTTTGGAAGGATCTCAGGGAGGGGGAATAAATTCCCCCTCTTTTGGAAGGGCTTGTAGTCCCACTCCCTATTGAGGAAAACGGTCATAAATATTTTTGGTATTTACGACTTCTTTTATCTTACTCCATGCCCTTCCAAAAGGGTGGGAATTTATTCCCACCCTATAGACCTCCGGGATTTCGAGAGGTGCTAAGCAGTTACAAATAAAGTAACTATTGGTTCGATTCGTAATTAGCGGACTATTTATTTTTTGGTAAATACCACATTATCAATGATTTGGCGAACTAATAACTAATCAACTAATTACGAATCACTGCAGTAGTCCCCAACTCTTGACTATCGGGAGAATCTTGTCGAGAGCAAATTTTTGCCATCATTAAAAGTTGGGGACTACTTGGGTTAAAGAATGTAGTCAGGTTAGGGACGAAAACCAGAAAAAATGAACGGACGGTGTTTTTCATTTTAATTTTCCCCGAGATTTCGGGGCAAGCTATTTTAATTTTCATTGAAAACAGCTTATTTTTCGGTCTTGTAAAATCTAAAACCTGAATCATGAAAACCTTCAACCCACTGCCCATAATTCTTTTCCTTTTGCTCCCTTTCTTTGGCCAAGCCCAGCTCCTTGAAGGCATGAAAGGCGAGGTCAACGGCGGCTCTTCTTCTTCTTCCGAGGCCAGTTTCGACGGCGACAGCGAATGGTTTGCCTGGCTCGACTTCCTTGTTGATTTTGGTTTTGCCGGCGGCTACGGCCTTTTGTTCGGCTTCAACAACGAATACCGCCCTAATGACAAAACTTTTAACGACTACCCCTATGCCGACGGGACGAACGGCCTCTTTTTGCCAAATGGATATGACGATGGCCGCCTCGGGCGCATGCAGTTGCTCGGCCATTTCCAGAGCAACGAGGACAAGCTGTTCGGTGCCTATTTTCAGGCAAAATTCTACGCCGACCGTTTCCTCATCATTGATGCCAACCACCTGCAATTGTTCGAAGACCTCGATGATGGAGGGGTTGACCTGCTTTCTATGTCCAATCTCAACTTACAGTTCAACCGCGTCCATGATCCCAAATTCAACCTCTTTTGGGGAGGGGGACTGATGCTGCTCGGAGGTGGAACAACTTATGCCAGCCCTTCTCTTTCGGGCGGCTTTACTTGGTATTTTAAAAAGCCTTTGAGCATCCATGCCGAGTCGCAGATCGGCTGGCCGAACGGTACTTATGCGCGGCAGCACCAAGCACGGGTGCAGGTACACCTCGACCGGTACATGATCTACGCAGGGTACCAGGGTACGAAGGTGGGGAGTGTGAGCGTGGCCAATTGGAGCATGGGGACGGGGGTCTGGTTTTGAGGTTTGGGCAGTGGCTTGTTCTGTCCTGGACGAGCCTTTTTTATTGGGTGCATTTCAAAATTCCGGGCTTTTCGCCGCTTGGCCCCTTAATCCCCAGTAGGGGAAGCCATCCCGCTCCGAAATTTTGAAATGCACCCTTTTTTATTTCAGTTTTTCCACCGCCGTTTTGATTCTCTTGACGGCTTCCCTCAATTGTTTTTCCGAGGCGGCATAAGAAATGCGCAAGCAATCGGGCGAGCCAAAAGCATCGCCCCCGACCGTACCGACGTGGGCATTTTCCAAAAGGTATTCGCAAAAATCGCTGCTGTTGCGGATGGCGGCAGTGCCGTCGCTTTTCCCAAAATAATAACTGATGTCGGGAAAAATATAAAAAGCGCCTTCCGGTTTGTTCACCTTGAAACCGCGTATTTCTGACAGCAGCCCGATCACGATATCGCGGCGGCGGAGGAATTCGTCCCGCATTTTACGGGTCGGGGCCATGTCCGCATCGAGGGCATAGGCAGCGGCCTTTTGGCCAAATGCGTTGGCGCCGGAAGTGAACTGGCCCTGTAATTTGGCGCAGGCCTTGGCCAAAAATTGCGGGGCGCCCATGTAGCCCAGCCGCCAGCCGGTCATGGCGAAGCCTTTGGCAAAGCCGTTCACGGTGATGACCCGGTCTTTCACGGAGGCCACGGTGCCGATGCTGACGTGTTTTCCAGTAAAATTGATGTACTCGTATATTTCATCAGAAATGATGAAAATGTTTTTGTGGGGGGCGAGGACTGCTGCAATCTCTTCCAACCTTTTGAGGCTGTAAACCGACCCGCTCGGATTGCAGGGCGAGGAAAATATGACCAGTTTGGTGCGCTCGGTAATGGCCGCTTTGACCTGTTCGGCAGTCACTTTGAAATCTTGACCGACCCCCGCGGGAACGGGGACGGGGACTGCCCCGGCCATTTTCACGATGGCAGAATAAGACACCCAGTAAGGGGCAAAAAGGATCACTTCGTCGCCTTTGTCGAGCAGGGAAAGGCAGACGTTGGCAATGGTCTGCTTGGCGCCGTTGGAGACGACAATCTGGTCGCTGCCGTAATCGAGGCCGTTGTCCCTTTTGAATTTCCGGGAAATGGCCTCCCGCAATTCTACCAGTCCGGGCACGGGGGTGTACTTGGTGTAGCCGTCGTCCAGCGCTTGTTTTGCGGCTTCTTTGATATGGTCGGGGGTGTCGAAATCAGGCTCGCCGAGGGTCAGGCTGATTACGTCGAAACCTTTGCCTTTGAGGTCGCGCGAAAGCTGCGCCATTTTGATGGTCGCGCTTTCGCTCATGTTGGCAACGAGTTCGGAAAGTGGGCGGGCAGTGCTAAGGGACATGTATCTGGATTTTAAAATGATGGCTTTTCATTTACGGAAACCATGCTTTTTTGTTTGTGAAAATAAGGCGGTTTTGCTTGGGTGGCAAAGCTACAGGTTTTTATCAGCGATGGGGGTGGGCCTTGTCATCAAAATGGTTTTGATGGGGAATTTGGCAGTGTTAATTTTATGAGAAAGCCCTAAACCAATTATTGTCCATTATTATAAACCACCATTTCTGAAAAGTACATTCCGCCTGCTCCGCTCACTTCCATTATATAATTCCCATTTATTAAAGAAGATATATTTGGGCGGATATGGATATTGTTTTTCCCTGCCAGGGCTTCCTCTTTTTTTGAAAAAACAATCCGTCCATCAAGGTCGAGCAGGCGGACGTTGAGGGTTTCGGGAGCGGGGCGTTCGAGTTCTAAAGTGAAACCGGAGGAGAATGGGTTGGGGTATGTTTTGCCGATGGGGGCAGCTATGGCAGTTGCCGAAGGCGGGGTGTTTTTGGGCTGCCCATAAAAGGAGCTTTCCTGTTCAACGGTATATTTTTTTTCTTTTTTCTTTGCCTTTATTTTTGAACGGATATGCCAGGCTATATTCCTTATTTTATTTTTTAGAATGCGGTACATTGTCTGGTCTCTTTGAATGACTATTACCCCTATCATGCCGGAGTCAATATATGACTCTTCCATGTTCACTGGAACATTGATATTTGTCATGCCAGCAGTTAATATTTTTTCTTGCGAAATGAACCCCGTATAAGAAAACTGCAATATAACATTGCCCCCGTCGGCAGGCATAAGTACATTGATGGAATAGCTCCCGTCAATATCGGTCACCGTGCCCCTGCCCGTGCCTTTCACCAAAATGCTTACTCCTATCAGCGGCTCACCATTTGTATCTTTCACCACACCTTTTATGCTTTTTACTTGCTGCGGAGCTATGTCTCCGGGCAGGGTGGGAGAGGGATGGCCTTCCACTTGTTCGGTCGGGTGGGTGGGGGTTGTTTGTCCCTGTGCGGCTGCTCCCGCCAAAAGCCCCGGCACCAGCAATCCGAATGCCCGGAGCATGTTCCCAAACCTTTTTGGTTGTTCAAAATGGACAGGCCGGTGGAGTTGGTCGCTGCGGAATTTCCCGCAGGTGCGTTCGCTTGTTTTCCTAAAATAGGCAGCCACTTCCCGGTCTGGCATTTTGGAAAAATCAATGACTGTCTTTTGGCAGCTTTGGCAATATTTGCCGTTGGGGCGCTGCTCCATATCTGCCCATTTTTCGTGGCAGGGGGCGGGGATGTCGAAGGTAAAGGTGGAAGGTTTCATCAATTAGCGGGTTTTTTATTTGAAAAAATATAGGTACGGGGACAGGATGCAGGTGGGCGTTTTTTTTACACAAGTAGGGCTCGATATATCTTTATTTACGCCAAATACAGGAACCGCGTTTTTAGAATTAAAAAAAAGCCCCGCCAACAAACATGCTGGCAGGGCTTTTTTGATTATTTTAAAATAAAACCAATTACTGCTTCACCCACTTGAACACCTCCTGTCCCCCACCACTGTACCGCAGTCGCAGCATATATAAGCCTGCATTAAATCCGGATATATCGGCCGCAAAACGCCGGGCATCTTTGCCTGCTTTTTCTTTCAAGAGCACCTTTCCTTCCATGCTCATTATTTCGACGGTGATCTCCGGTTCTATATCCCCGCTCCACTCAATGTTCAGCACATTGGTTGCGGGGTTTGGGTAAAAGGCAAAACGTTTTCCTTCCGAAAAATCCGCCGTTTGGACGGACGTTTGGTTTCCGCCGACAGGTGCGCCGAGTGCAGTCCCGCAATAGGTCGGGCTATTGGAAACAACGGTCAACAGCTCGTCCGTGGAGGTACATCCACCGTAGGTCACCGAGAGCGAAATCACGTTGTAGCCCCATTGGTTCCAGACCACCGTTGGCGAAGCCGAAGTAGAAGTAGATGGGCTGGCCAAGTGGCCGAAGTCCCAAAAATAGGCTGCCCCCGGAGGGTTTTCGGCAGCATAAAAAGTCACCGGATCGCCCACGCAGATAGCGCCCGGTTCGCTGATAGCAGCCACTGCCACATCACCGACAGTGATGGTAACAGGGTCGGTTTCGAGCCACTCCGTACAGCCGGCAGCGCGCGCACAGCGGGCAAAATGGGTTGTTTCTTGGATCGGCCCGGGGTCATAAGCGAGGGTGGTCACGGGTTGGCCGAAGGCATCCAAAACGGGGATCCAAGTACCGTTGATCGCAGGCGGATTGGGCAGGTTGGAATAGACCCACATGTACTCCACTTGGTTGGCGCCCACTGCGGGCGACAAGGACGTGAGCGCTGCGGGGTCGTTGCCGGGTCCGCAAAGATACTGGTCGCAGCAGATCGCCCCGGGGTCGTAAACGTTCAGGCAGGCATCGTAAATGCCGCCGTCAACGATGAGGCAGCAGTGGCCTTCCACCAGCGAAATGATGTCCAGCCCAGTCCCGTTTGCCGCAAAGTCGCTGTCGGTAAAATCATCGCTGCAAGCATTGGCAGCGGTGAGGGCATAGCCGTCCGGCACGGCCATGTCCACTTGGTACTCGCCCGGCGGCAAGCCCTCAAAAATGTATTCTCCGTTAATGGCCGAAGTAGTGACTGCCGTTACCAGGTTGCCCCAGATATCCGTTCCGAGCAGCAAGAGTTCTACCCCGGCGACGCCGAGTTCTCCACCGTCTTGACAACCATCGCGGTTGCGGTCGTTCCAGATTTTGCCGCCCGTGCAGGCCGCTACGAAGAGGTTGGCCGATGCCGAAACGGTACATCCGTTGGCATCGGTCGCGGTGACGGAGTAGGCTCCGGCAGGCAGGTCTTCGAGCGTCGTTCCCATTGCGCCGTTGCTCCATTCATAGGTGTAGGGCGGAGTGCCTCCGGTGACCGAAGCAGAGAGGATGCCGTCGTCCGAACCGACTTCCATCAAGGCTTGGTCCACGCTGATGCTTGCGCTTTCTGGGCCGAGTGCGCCTGAAATTTGGACCGCAGCGGTGGCCGTGCAGCCGTTGGTATCAGTGGCGGTCACGTTGTAGGTACCTGCTGTCAGGCCGGAAATGCTTGCGCCGTTTTCCCCGTTGTCCCAGGCATAAGCGAAGCCGCCGACCGAGCCGCTTGCGTTGGCCGAGGCCGATCCAAGCTCGGTGCAGGTGACGTCCGTGCCGGCCGCCGTCACCACCGCCAAATCCGGCTCACTGATCGAAACGGAAGTGGAGGTGGAGCAGCCCTCGCCGTCGGTGATGGTCACCGAGTAGCTCCCCGCGGCCAGTCCGTCCGCCGTGGCCGATGTGCTGCCATTGCTCCAGGCATAGCTGAAATTGCCGTTGCCGCCAGCGGCCACAACAGTCGCGTTTCCATCGGCTTCGCCAAAACAAGAAACATCGGTGGACTGGGCAGTGCTGCTTATTTCATCGTAAACGACCAGCGTGATGGTATGCGTAGAATCGCAGCCATTGGCACCGGTAAAAGTCATCTCATGTACACCCGAACTGCTGGCCGGCATCCCGAAAATAGTGGTTGTTTCACCAAAACAAATAAAAATTTCTTCTGCGGTAGCAGCCGTTTCTTTGACCGACAAAGTAATGTGGTGGGTGGAATCGCAGCCCGACGAGGCCGTAAAAACTTCGGTATAGACGCCCGCCGTGTTCACTGTATTTCCAAAAATGACGGCGTTCTCGTTTGCACAAATCTCCATGTCCTCGAATGTTTCTGGAGAAGCGCCGACCGATACGGTGATGGTGTGGATCGAATCGCAGCCTGCGCCCGTGGTGAAGGTTTGACTAAAAACACCCGCCGCACCCACGGGGCTTCCAAACACCTCGATTGTTTCGCCTTCGCAAATCTCAATGTCCTCGAAAGTGCTTGGCGCCGGGGCAACGCTCACGGTGATGGTGTGGATCGAATCGCAGCCTGCGCCCGTGGTGAAGGTTTCACTAAAAACACCCGCCGCACCCACGGGGCTTCCAAACACCTCGATTGTTTCGCCTTCGCAAATCTCAATGTCCTCGGAAGTCATTGGCGCGGGGGCAACGCTCACGGTGATGGTGTGGGTAGAGTCGCAGCCAGAATCCGTGGTGAAGGTTTGACTAAAAACACCCGCCGCACCCACGGGGCTTCCAAACACCTCGATTGTTTCGCCTTCGCAAATCTCAATGTCCTCGAAAGTGCTTGGCGCCGGGGCAACGCTCACGGTGATGGTGTGGGTAGAGTCGCAGCCGGAATTCGTGGTGAAGGTTTCACTAAAAACCCCTGCCGCACCCACGGGGCTGCCAAACACGTCAATGGTATCGCCTTCGCAGATCACAATGTTTTCTTCTGTCTCTTGAACCGTCAGAACGGTTATCGTCATGGTATCGGAATCAGAGCAGGCCGCTCCGTCTGCCGTCAAAATAAATTCATAAACACCGAGGGTGCCGATGGTCGCTGTTGGTTGGAGGCAGTCGGTACAGCTCAAAAGGCTATCTGGATCGGTCCAAGTATAGGTGGTGGTAGAATCGGAGAAAGAGCTTAGGGCCAAAATTTGGGTCGTAGCCCCGATGCACACCGAGAGGTCTGGCCCGGCATCGGCTTCCGTAAAACCAACGTTGACCTGCAAGGTATCAATAGCGCAAATAGAAGTGGCGATGACGTTGTAAGTCGTTGGTTCTGTTATGGTTGCAATGGGGTCGGGGCAAGTGGAACAGCTCAGGCCTCCTATCGGGAACCACTGGTAAAGGTCGCCGCCCGTGGCCTCCAACTGAACTGATTCGCCGGGGCAAAGTGTAGTGTCGGATGAAACGGTAAAATCGCCGGGCAGGGCATTTAGCACACCGGGCGTTGTCCCGTCAAAATCAATGGAAACGGCCCCGCTCGTGATTGCCCCTCCCCAGTCGTTTATCAAAATCATGTAAAACTCGCCCTCTACCACATCGAGCGCCGAAACAAAGGCGTCGCCGATTGCGTCTTCGCAAGTGTCAATCACGACTTCGCCCGTGAAGGGGTTGATATTGGCAAGGCCAGTGGGTACTGCCCCGCCCGCATAGCTGCTCCTGACAGGTTGGGTCTGAAATGAAAACCCGCACATTTCTTCAAAACTCCCGACGGGCCCCCAAACCTGAAAATCAATGTCGGAGGCTTCGTTGGCATTGGCCGATTGCATGGTGAAAGCAAACTCCCCGTCGGCCTGTGCCTGAAAGAAAAACCAGGTAAAATTTGGGGGAAAGCCTCCCCAGCAGCCGGTGTTGTTGTCGTTGATGGCGTTGGGGTCGCCCTGTCCAGGTGCCACACTGACAATGGCCGGCAAAGCACCGCAGCCGTTCAGCCCCAGTGCATCTTCGCACAAGGCTGCGGAGGGGAAAATCACGGGGCACACTACCGACTCCACGCTTATGTCGAATGGCGTACAGAAGGTGGCGTTGTCCACTACTATATAATAGGTGCCGGGGGTTTCCAAAAATGCGCCGTTGATCATGGCGTCCCCGACAAAGAAATCGCTGCTTGCCTGTGCGACGCAATCGGGGATGCCGTCGGTCGGGCAAGAATCAAAAATGGCAACGCTCGTTGTGATGTTGGCGCCGGTCACAGCGACCGAAATGCACTCGTTGCCGGGCGAATCATAAGTAAAAAACACATCTTCGGTGGTCAGGAAAACATTGGGGTCGCAGGGGTTTATCAAAAGTTGGTTGCCTGCGCCGCAGGTCGAAGCCCCGGTCATTACAAAAGGAAGGGAAGGGATGTTGGTGGGGGCATCGCAAGTGCTTGGAGGGGGGATGTCGCAGGTGTCGGGCGAGCATGTCCAGCTCAGCCCAAAGCCCGTATCAATCACTGAGCCATCAGAAGTGAACTGGAAAGTAACGCACTCGCTTTGGGCAAAAAATTCAGTCCCGATACCAGAACCAGACAGAGCGGCAATGGCCGGCGCATTGGTATTAGCCCCGGCAAAAATGGTCAGGGCATCAAAGCCAGCTTCGATGTTGAACTCGTCCACGTTGATCGTTATGCATTGGTGGGGCTGCGTTGGGCAGACCGTAAAAGTGGCGTCTTCATCGTTCTGGTAATCATTGTCCGGTCCGCCCGAATCGAACAGGAAACCTTCGCAGAGTTCCGTCGAAGCCGTTTCGCCCATAATGAAAATGGGGTCGGGTTCTTTTACACAAACCACAAAATCGCCCCAGTTGGGGGTGGCCGAAGCCGACCAGTCACTGACCCGCAGGAAATAAGTCAGCCCCGGGGTCAATCCCTGCAGTTCCAGTTCCACCTCGTTTTCGCCGGCGGGGGCGGAGGCGCAATCGAGTTCTTGCATTTCGTCCAAAAGGCACTCGCCCCGGTAGATGGCCACTTGCGGCTGTTGGATGCTGCCGTTGGGTCCGTCTATCCCTGATATCCGCAGCACAAAATCAACCACGCTGCCGTCGCTCGGCACCATGAAAGAGAACCAAACATCGCGGTCAATAAAGCCACCATTGAAGCAGGAAGGAATATTGAACTGCGGGTCGGAAAAGACAACGGACAAGGTTGCACCGACATTGGTGAAGGTATCCGGAAATGGGCAGACCGGCGCTTCTCCAAGGTCCACTATGCCCGAACAGTCGTCGTTCATGGGCTGGGCAAACAGAGAAAGCGAGCATAAAATCAGGGAAAGAATGGTAAACTGTTTTTTCATTTTAAGTAATTGTGTTGATGAAGATAATTAAAATGGGTACGCAGAAAGTATGCAGAAAAGGATTCCGAAAATTCATGGTCATGATAAAACAAAGTATCAGGAAAATTCAGTTTTTTATTGGAATGAAAACATAGCCGAGGTACATATACTGCACCACTTTAGGTTTTCCCGACCCCTCGGGAAAACCTAAAGTGGTGCAGTATATGTACCCAGTGTTTGCTTGCCTTTTGTCCTTTTGTGAGTAAGCCGGGTATTGGGTGCCAACGTTTAATTCGGAGAAGGGAAAAGCGAATTTATGGAATAATCTGAAAAAAATAATATAAATATTAAAATTTGTCAAAGATGGGCTTTTTTCGCCAAGCCCCGGTTTTGCTTTCCAGTGGCAAGGCATTTGATTTCATTTTAATATCTCCCGCAGGGCTGCGAGGTTTTCTTTTTCGTCGAACATGGCGCGCACAGGTATGGCAAAGCCTTCGACCGCACGGCTAGTAATAGTACCCTCGCCCGACTTTAAGACCAATTCGTACCTGCCCTTTTTGAGAAGGTATTGTTCGACCGTTTCTTCCTGCGGGTCTATCATCCAATATTCGGAAACGCCGTGCTTTTCATAATCTTCGTATTTTGTTTCCCGGTCCCTTTTGAGTGATTTTTTGCTCTTGGAAAGGACTTCGACGATCAGGTCGGGTACGGGGAAGTGCATTTGGTCATCTGAAAAATGGGCTGCTTTTTCTTTGTTGAAAAAGCAAACATCCGGCTCGTAATCGTTGCGCGTAAAAGTGGCCATTATTTTTTCAATGCCAACGAATCCAAGTTCTTTTAAACTGACGTAGGATTCCATCAATTTGTACAAAAGCCCAGTTGCAACATTGTGCTTTTTTACCACGGGAGAGTGGTAAACGACCTCCCCGTTGATAAATTCCACTTTATCTTTTTCATTGATGGATTCGTAAAACTCCTGGCGTTTTTGTTGTTCCGTTTTCAGCTTGTCGCGTACTTGCTTCACGATCAGCACGGCATCGGGCTGCTCCATTATTTTTTCCACAAAATCATCGGTGTTGAACATGGCTGTTGATTTGCTGACAAATTTACGTTTTTTTTGCCATTGCAAAAATAAAAGCCCTGCCAACCAACTCGCTGGCAGGGCTTTTTTTCCGATTAAAAAACTTAGTAACGGCGAAATAATAAGTTAGCGATTTAGGGTGAATTACCTGCCTACCGGCAGGCAGGTTTTGGTCTTAGATTTTCTTTAAAAGATGGAGTATTGTTGATCCCGAAGTAAATTCGGGATGACTGATTTTAAAGGAAAAAATAAGGGTCTGCCCCGATTTTTCGGGGGCAAAACCTGCCTACCGGCAGGCAGGGAATCAGCATAAATCGTTAAGTTATTATTTCGCCGTTGCTTAGCGCTTTACCCATTTCAGCACCTCCTGTCCTCCCCCGTCATAGCGCAGGCGCAGCATGTAAATACCGGCATTCAAATTGGCAACATCGGCCGCAAAATGCCGGGCAGATTTGCCAGCTTTTTCTTTCAAAAGCAGCTTGCCTTCCATGCTGATTATTTCAATTTGCACATCCTCCATTTCGCCGTCCCACTCGATATTCAGTATATCAGCGGCAGGGTTTGGATAAATACCGAACTGTTTTCCGTTCACAAAACCAGTAGTTTGAATACCGGTTTGGCTGCCGCCGGGAGGCGCTACAAGTGCCGTACCGCAATAGGTCGGGCTATTGGAAACGACGATCATCAGCTCGTCCGTGGAGGTGCATCCACCGTAGGTCACCGAGAGGGAAACCACATTGTAGCCCCACTGGCTCCAGACCACATTTGGCGAAGCCGAAGTAGAAGTAGAGGGGCTGGCCAAGTAACCAAAATCCCAAAAGTAGCTAGCCCCCGGCGGGTTGTCGGCAGCCGAGAAAGCTACTTCATTGCCGACGCAGATCGCCCCCGGCGGGTTGATCGAGGCAACCGAAACATCGTCAACAGTGATGGTGACGGCAACCGTTTCGAGCCACTCTTCGCAGCCCACAGTGCGCACACAGCGGGCAAAATGGGTCGTTTCTGAAATCGGCCCCGGATCGTAACTAAGTGTCGTCACGGGGTTGCCGAAGGCATCCAAAACGGGGTTCCAAGTGCCGTTTGGCGTACCCGGATTTGGCAGGGTGGAATAGACCCACATGTACTCCACTTGGCCTGTTGCGCCAGAGGCAGCGGCCATCGAAGTAATGGGTGCGGGGTCGTTGCCGGGGCCGCAAAGCACTTGATCGCAGCAGATGACGCCGGGGGCAAAAACATTGCCGCAGGCATCGTACAAACCTCCGTCAACAACGAGGCAGCAATGGCCTTCGACCAAAGAAATAACGTCAAGCCCTGTCCCGTTCGGCGCAAAATCGCTGTCGGTAAAATCATCGGTACAGGCATTGGCAGCAGTGACGGTATAGCCATCGGGCACGGCCATGTCCACTTGGTACTCGCCCGGTGGCAAGCCCTCAAAAATGTACTCCCCGTTGATGGCCGAGGTAGTGACCGCAAGGATGGGGTTGCCCCAAATATCCGTTCCGAGGAGCAGCAGTTCCACCCCGGCGACGCCGAGTTCTCCTCCGTCTTGGCAGCCGTCGCGGTTGCGGTCATTCCATATTTTGCCGCCTGTGCAGGCCTCCACAAAAAGGTAGGCCGTATCAACTGCGGTGCAGCCATTGGCATCGGTCACGGTGACGATGTACTGGCCGGAGGAAAGGCTGTCTATGGCAGCAGCGGTAGCGCCGTTGTTCCAGGCAAAACCAAAAGGCGCTGTGCCTGCGCTGACCTGTGCCGACAAGGCGCCTGCGTGGGCTTCGTTTTCCGTCAGTTGCTGGTCAACGGAGATGCTCACCCCTGGGCCGAGCGCCCCGGTTATTTCGACTGAAGCGGTGGCCTCGCAGCCATTGGCATCGGTAGCAGTAACTGAATAAATACCCGCCAAAAGACTAGTCACTTCGGAAGTGTTGTCGCCCGTGTTCCAGACAAAGGAATGGGCGCCCGTTCCGCCAATAGCGGAGGCACTGACCGAACCCAATTCTGTGCAGCTTACGTCCACGCCGAGGGCAGTGGCCATGACTTCGGTCGGCTGCCCGATGGTTGCGGTGGCCACTGATGAGCAGCCTTCATTGTCGGTCACCGTGAGGGAGTAAGTGCCTGCGGAAAGGCCGTTGATGGAGGGGCCGTTTCCGCCCGTTTCCCAGTGGTAGCTGAAGCCGCCCGTGCCGCCCGAAACAGTGGCCGAGGCACTTCCGTCGCTGCCGCCAAAACAGGAGACGTCAAGGGTTTGCAGGTCTATTATTATTTCATCAAAAATAGCTAGGCTGATATGGTGTACCGAGTCGCAGCCATTTTGCGAAGCGAAAGTCATTTCATACTCTCCGGCAGTGCCGACGGTCGTTCCGAACAGCTCGATTGTTTCGCCAAAACAGATGGAAATGTTTTCTGAAACAAAGGCATTCGGGAGTACTTCTAAATTTACGGAGTGGGTGGAATCGCAGCCATTGGCGGCAGTGAACACGGCGGTATAAGTGCCCGCCATACTTTCGTTGTTTCCAAAAATGACCGCCGTTTCGCCCTCGCAAATAGAAAGCTCTTCGGAGGTCGCAAAAACGGGCAGCACCCCTACTGAAATGATATGCACTGAATCGCAGCCATTGGCCGAAACAAAGGTTTGTGAAAACTCACCTTCCATGCTCACGGGGTTTCCAAAAACAAGTACCGTTTCGCCTTCGCAAATCACTACATCTTCGACCACAGCAACGGTCGGCAACAAGGACACCACAACGGTATGGCTAGAGTCGCAGCCGTCCTGCGAAGTGAAACTTTGGGTAAACGTACCCGCCGTACTTACGGGGTTTCCAAAAACAATGATCTCTTCGCCATCGCAAATGGCCACTTCTTCGGAGGTCTCAAAATTGGGGAGCAGGGTAACCAAAACAGTATCGGAAACCAAGCAGCCATCATTGGTCATTGCGGTCAGCACATAGGCCACATCATCGAGCGGGGTCGTTATGGGGCTGGGGCAATCGGTGCAGGAGAGGTAATCGGCAGGCGACCATTCATAACTGGCAAAGCCGCCCACGTCATCGAAAGCAAAGCTGGTGCCTTCGCAAATTTCTACATCGGGGCCGAGGTCGAGCATCTCGTCGTTGTTGATGACCACGTTTATTTCGTCGGTCTGCATTTCGCCGCAGGCGTCGGTCACGGAGACGGAGTAAGTGCCGGGGGCGTTCACGGTGAGGGTCTGCATGTCGCTGCCGTCGTTCCACAGGTAGGTCTGGTAGCCCGCGCCTGCATCAAGTACCAATTGGTTGATCTGGCATTCCATGATATCGGGGCCGAGGTCGAGGAGGAGGTGGTCGGGCTTGAGGGGGAACAGTTCTTCGGCAGTGGCCGAGCAGCCTGCTTCATTGGTAACGGTAAGGCTCAACATGCCCGGGCCGGGCGGTGTGATGACAAACATGGGGTGCTGCTCGTCGGAGGTCAGGGTCATGCCGCCGATCATCAGTGTCCAGTCCCACGAAACGATGGTGGAGGAGGTATCCACGGAGAGGTCGGTGGCTATCAGTTTCACATCGTTGGCACATTCGAGCAGCATGATTTCAAAATCGGCGGTGAGTGAATTGAGCTGCACGCTGACCGTTCTCGAAAAGGTATCAACGCAGACGGTGCCGGGGTCGGCCACGAGGGTGATTTCGTAAGTGCCCGGCTCGCTGTACGTATAACTTGGGTTGAACAAATTGGAGGTGGCCCCAGGGTTGTTGGGGTCGTTAAAAAACCATTCAAAAGAGTCGGTATTCGAGCTTTGGTTGTCGGGCTCGACGGTCAATGAGCCGCAGATTGATTCGGGGGCAAAAAAGGTGCTGGTCACTATCTGGCAGTCGCCCACGTTTACTTGGTAATCGCGCCGGTTGGTGCCGATGAGCTGCCCGTCGCGGTACTCCTCGACGCAGATGCCGATCACAAATTGACCGATGACAGTAGGTGTGCCGGTGAGCAGCCCCGTTTCCGAATCAATGGTCATAGGCTCGGCAGGCGGCGGGTTGAGCATGCGGTCAACGCCGTAAGGAAACAGCCAGGGCACGGTGTCATATGGAGGCGGGTTGGGCGGCTGTGGGATGGGGAAATCGGGGTTGGCGCCGGTCAAGGGGTTGCAGAGTTTGTACACCAATGAATCCCCATCCGCGTCCACGGCCGACTGGTCTATATCAAAGGGCAGCCCGGCGCATAAAAACAGCGGCGGCCATTCATTGAAAACAGGGCTGGTATTGCATTCCAACAATGCTTCCGGGGAAACGACGATGCTGTACGTGGCCCCCACATCTTCTGGATAAGCGAGGTTGGTGATGGTGTTGTTCCGGCAGCAGCGCTGATAGACCAAATGGTAGCCATCGGCCAAAAAAGGCAGGTTGATGGTGGTGGTGTAGGTGGTGGTATGCACACAGACATCCGGCGGCACGACGATGCAGTCGCCCTGCAAAGTAGGGTTGAGCGTATCGTTGAGCAAGGGGTCGAGGAATACCGCGATGTCGGTGATATAGGTATTGGTCACATTATTGAAAACACCAATGGAAGCGGGGTTGTCGAACCAGGGGACGCCGTTGAAACAGTCGCGGAAGATGGTCAGTTTGACTTCGTACTGATCGTTGCCGAGACAGCGGTAGGTCATCTCGCCACCGACGATGTGGGTGGCATGGAGGGAAAGCGGCAGTGCCGTCAAAACAAAGAGGGAAACAAGGGATAGAAGTTGACGCATTGTGCAGATTTGATTTGGTTGATGAATGAAAAAATGCAATTACTTGCTGTCGGCTATTGGCCAAAGGCCGAGTAATTACGAAAAGCAATTTATGTCTTAAATGCCAGAATATTTTAAACGGACAGGGCGAAGCCATTGGAATGTAAAATAGATGGCAAGAATAGTTGGTCGGTGGTTGGGAAGTCCATTCTTAGTGCAGTTGAAAATTCCGGTTGGAGGGACAGCAAATATAACGGGTGCTGGTGGCATATCAAAATTTCGTATTTATTAAATGGGCTGAGGGTTGAATTATTAATAACCCGGCATCTATAGATACGGAGTTTAAGACGGGAGGGTTGGGTACTGCTTTGGGCAGGTGCTTGTAAGGACAGCAATGAAAGAAGGCGCTCAAACAATTCCTTTTGTATCTTTTTAATCAGCCGAGGTAAATGCACAAAATGCTCACCCGGCTCCGCTGTTTTTTGTTCCCGATTTTCGGGACAAGCTATCCGCTTTAGCGGAACTGCGACGTCTGGCATGCGCAGTTCCGCTAAAGCGGATAGCTTGTCCCGAAAATCGGGAACAAAAAACAGCGGAGCCGAATGCCGGTTCCGGAGGCGGGAATCTTGTGTACTTACCTTGCTTTATTAAAATGATACTTCCTTTTTTTATTTTAGCTGAAAAATCTTATTTTGAAAAAAATCTAATCAATGAATGTTTCAGAATTACAGAACGACATCATCAGGTTCGTATTAAATACTACCAATGTTTCCATTTTGGAGAAGGCCAAAATCTTGTTCAAAACGCAACAATTGACGGAGGACTGGTGGGATGAGATTTCTGACCACGAAAAAGAAATGGTGGAGGAAGGGGCCAAGGATATTGAGGAAGGCAGGGTAGTGCCGTGGGAAAAAGTCAGGGAAGAAACCCAAAAGCTGTGATTATTCAATGGCGTTAATTTATTTCCCGCGGAGTACGCAGAGTTATACGCAAAGAGCGCAGAGCTATGAGGAGCCGCCTCCACAAAACGCTGCGCTCTCCGCGTATAACTCTGCGTACTTCGCGGGAAATCCGAATCACTTCTTCTTCCGCCTCGTCTTCGTTACCTTCACTTTCGCTTTCCTCTCCGCCACTGTTTTTATTTCCGCCTTCGGTCCAAGTGGACTCCTTTGGAGCAAATGACCGGCCTGCGGGAAGCCATAATTTTTCGCAAACCAGTAAATACCGAACGCCGCCGCTAAAATGGCCAAGATAGAGCCGATCAGCGAAATCATCTCTCCCGTGTAATAGCTGTCGGGATGGAAAACCATTTTCAGTTCATGCTGCCCGGCCGGCAATTTTGCGGCACGCAGAATAAAATCAGCTTTCGTAAAATCAGCCGCAGGCTGCCCGTCAATGTACATTTTCCAACCTTTGGCAGGCGGGTAATATACCTCCGAAAACACCGCCAATTGGTCGCTATTGGTGGAGTAGGAGTAGGTCATTTCATCGGGCAGGTAATTGGTCAGTTGGATGGAAGCCGTGCTGTCGAATTTGGGCTGGAAGCCTTTTAGGTCGCCCGCGTATTTTTCTTGGACGATGGCCTTGTCGCGCGGTTCGAGGGTGGCGAGGGCATTGAATTCGGTATCGGCATCGGGCACTATTTCGAGTTTTTTTACGAACCAGGCATTGCCGAGGGCATCGGGGTTGCGGATGGGCTTGTCCTGTTGGTCAATAAAATATTTGGCGTTGAACATGCCGTATATTTTGCCGTAAGTGCTTGGGTCGTTGAGGTATTTTTCGATCACTTCCTGGTAGCGCATCAGCTTGGCAGCGTGGTAGCCGCCCATGCTTTTGTGGTGGTAGCAGGTGATGGCATCTCGGAAAGGGTCGCGCCGGAAATCAGCTACCCGGTAATAAGGGTCGGGATCGGCCATGATCTGCTTGTCGGCGGCGGTGGGTTCGGTGCGCGCCTTTACTTTATTGGCAGGCACAAAGCTGTCGGAAGAAACAAAACGGGTGCCGATGCCCCACACGTCCACGATGGCCAAAAGGCCGATGCCGACGACTGCCCACAGGGCGGCAAAACGGCTTTTCATCCACGCCCATAACAATCCAAATCCGAGCGCTGCAAACAGCAACGAACGCAAAGCACCTGCCCGTAAGAGGCCTGCGCGGTCTTCGGCAAGGGCATCGGCGATGCTCGGGGGGAGCATCTGCCCGCCTTTGACGTAATCGAAAGTAAAACTCAGCAACAAGCCTAAAACGATCAGCCCGCCGGTGAGGCCGCCTGCCTTAAGCAGGGCAGCTTTCCGTTCCTCCGCACTCGTGTTTTTACCAAAAAAATACTGGAGGCCGAGCAGGCCGAAGGCCACCACGAGGAGGTTGGCGAGGTCGAGCACTGTTTTGGGGTCGCGGAATTTATTGTAAAGCGGGAAGTGGTCGAACATGAAATAATTGAAGCCCTTAAAATTGGCGCCCCACGACAACAGGATGGCCAAGACGACCGAGCCAATGACATAGCCCCGAAATGGTGTTTTTACCAAAAAGCAAGCGAGGAAAAAGAGGAAAAAAAACAGGGCGCCCATGTAAACGCCGCCGCTCGTAAAGGGCTGCGCGCCCCAGTAATGGGTGGTGTTTTGCAAAAAGCGGTTGCTGTCTTTGGGCTTCATTTTGCGGAACACTTTGGTAGTGGCGCTGCCCGGGTCGCTCAAAAACGACTGGCTGCTGCTGCCGCCCACAAAATTGGGGATGAGCAGGTTGAAGGTTTCCAGTTTTCCGTAGCTCCAATTGAAGGCGTAGTCTTTGGAGAGGCCGTCCTTGCCTGCGGTCGAGCCGCTGGAAGTTGCTGGTTTTTGGTTCAGTTCTGATTTGCCGCGGATGGTTTCGGCGGCGTATTCTTGGGTGGTCATCAGTCGTCCGGCGCTGGTGGAGATGCCCAGAACCACGGCTACTGCCGCCACTGCCACTGCTTTGAAAAACGCGGGGACGGTGCCTTCTTTAATCGCCGCTATCAGGTGCGCCACCCCAAAGACCAAGACCATCAAAAAGAAATAATAGGTCACTTGCACGTGGTTGGCGTACAGCTCCAAACCCGTGAACAAGGCCAACAGGCCGCCCCCCAGCCAATACTTGCCGCGGAAGGTCAAAACGAGGCCAGCCAACATGGGCGCCATGTACGCCGCCGCTATCAATTTGGTGGAGTGCCCTGCTTCGAGCAGCCCCATGTGGTTGGCCGAAAAGGCAAAGCCGATGGACCCGACGACGGCCAGCCGCCAATCAATGCGCAGCACGACGAGCAGGAGGTACATGCAGGCCATGAGCAGCAAAAAGGCCGTGTGCGCAGGCGCCATGCCATTGCCCCAAAGAGCGGTCTTGAACAGGGGCTTGATGAGGCTTTTGGTTTTGTAAACAATCTGGTAGGAGGGCATGCCCGCAAAGGGGGCATTGGTCCACAGTGACCAAATGCCTTCTTTGGAATACTTTCGCACTTCTTGCTGCATGCCGAGTGCCTGCACGTTGTCGTTCTGATGCAATACTTTGCCCTCAAATACGGCGGGCGCAAAACGGGCGACCGCAAGGACTACAAACACGAGGTAGGCGATGAGGTGGGGGAGGAATTTTTTTAAAGTTGGGTTCATCGTATGGTTTTTGTAGCCGCCCAATTTATTGGGCAGCTTTTTTTAATGAGCCTGCCCAATAAATTGGGGGGCTACGAAAACGCAAATGTAACAGGCTGTATATAAGGATGGAAATTTGGAGAAAGATAATATGTGCTTGAACGCCTTCCTTATCGGAAAAGAAATAATGACGAGAACTGCTGCCTTTTTACTCGGTAATGGCCGAACTTAAATATTAGTAAAATTTATATTTTTGTAAAATGTCTGGTTTCGGACGTTTTGTAACGCATTTTTTTTGCAGACATTTGCAGCCCTCGGATATTAAAGTAAGAGACCTTTCTTGTTCCATTCCAATTAGTACGGGTGTACTTTATTCACTCTGCTTCCGGAACGTTTAAACCATAATCCATAGACACATGAAAAAAGCTATTACATTTCTTTTCGGTTTGTTCCTGCTTTCAACAAGCCTTTCGTTTGGCCAGCAATCCGTTGCCCGGCAATGGAACGAAAAAATGCTGGACGGCATCCGCCAAGACTTTGCCCGGCCGACCGTCCATGCCCGCAACCTATTCCACGCATCGGTGGCGATGTACGATGCCTGGGCCGCTTACGATACCATCGCCGAAACCTATCTGCTCGGCAAAACAGTGGACGGCTTCACCTGCCAATTTACCGGCGTGCCGGTGCCCGATGATGTGAAAGCGGCGAGGGAAGAGGCCATGAGCTTTGCCGTTTACCGCCTGATGAAGCACCGTTTTATAAACTCACCTGGCAAGGAGGAACTGTTCACGGAAATTGAATTTTTCATGGCGCAACTGGGCTATGACGAAGAAAACACTTCGATTGATTATGCCTCCGGCGACCCGGCGGCGCTCGGCAATTACATAGCGAAGTGCATCATTGATTTTGGTTTGCAGGATGGCTCGAACGAGCAGTTCAGTTACCTCAACCTTTTTTACGAGCCCGTCAACCCGCCTTTGGTCATGGAACAGCCGGGCAACCCCAACATACTCGATTATAACCGTTGGCAGCCTTTGACCCTCGATGTTTTCATTGACCAAAGCGGCAACGAGATACCTTTTAATACGCCTGATTTTTTGGGCCCGGAATGGGGGCAGGTCACTCCTTTTTCTTTGAAACCAGAAGACGCTACTATCTATCAACGGGATGGCTTT
Organism: Bacteroidota bacterium; assembly: GCA_011321935.1. Classification (GTDB taxonomy): domain Bacteria; phylum Bacteroidota; class Bacteroidia; order Chitinophagales; family Saprospiraceae; genus UBA6168. The sequence goes on from DROJ01000205.1 coordinate 20,874, forward strand.
GATTATTGGGTTTACCATGATCCGGGGCCGCCTGCCTATCTCGACACTGCTGCCGTCGGGGGGCTTTCGGAAGAGTACAAATGGGGGCATTCGCTGGTGGCCCTATGGTCATCGCACCTCGACCCCTCAGATACCACCCTTTGGGATGTTTCGCCTGCCTCCATTGGCAATATCGCCGTGGAAGACTACCCAACGGACATTGCCGGGCTGCGCAATTTTTATGACCGGGAGAACGGGGGCGACATCGGAACGGGCTATGAACTCAACCCCGCGACCGGACAACCTTATGAACCACAGATAGTGCCGAGGGCGGACTATGCGAGGGTACTTGCCGAGTTTTGGGCCGATGGCCCTGATTCAGAAACACCGCCCGGCCACTGGTTCACCATCATCAATTATGTGAACGACAACCCGCTTTTGGTCAAAAAATTCAGGGGGCAAGGCGAAGTGGTGGACGACCTCGAATGGGACGTGAAGGGCTACCTTGTGCTGGGCGGCGCCATGCACGACGTGGCCATTACATCTTGGGGCGTCAAGGGTTGGTACGATTACGTCCGGCCGGTGTCGGCCATCCGCGGTATGGCGGATTTGGGGCAAAGCTCTGACCCCTCGCTGCCCTCCTTCCATCCTGGCGGCATCCCCCTCGTGCCGGGAAAAATCGAACTGGTAGAAGCAGGCGACCCATTGGCCGGGGCGGCCAACGAGCATGTCGGAAAGATAAAACTGAAGGCCTGGAGGGGGCCCGATTTTATAGACGAGCCAGAGTTTGACGAGGCCGGAGTGGACTGGATATTGGCCGAAAACTGGTGGCCTTACCAGCGGCCTTCTTTTGTCACGCCGCCTTTTGCGGGCTATGTTTCCGGTCATTCCACTTTCAGCCGCGCCGCTGCCGAAGTGCTGACCGCACTCACGGGCGACCCCTTTTTCCCGGGCGGCATGGGCGAGTTTTATTGCAAGAAAAACGAGTTCCTTGTTTTTGAAAATGGGCCGAGCACTGATGTCACCCTGCAGTGGGCGACCTACCGCGATGCCTCCGATCAGTGCAGCCTGTCGCGGATTTGGGGCGGCATCCACCCGCCCGTTGACGACATGCCCGGCCGCCTCCTCGGCATCGAAATAGGGCTGGAGGCTTTTGATTTTGCGGAAAAACTTTTTTATAAAGATGCTGACCAAGACGGCTTCTTGAACTATGTGGATTGCGATGACAACAACGCCGCGGTAAACCCGGACGCCGTTGAAATCTGCGATGGCATAGACAACAATTGCGACGGCACAGTGGATGAAGGTTTTGAACAGGTTGCCTACTGGATTGATGCCGACGGCGACGGCTTTGGCAGTACCGATGCCTTTGTCGAAAGCTGTGCCGACTTCCAGCCCCCGGGCTATGTTCTCAATGCCCTGGACTGCGACGACTCAAATGCCGGCATCAACCCCGATGCCGCCGAGACCTGCAACGGCCTCGACGACAATTGCGACGGGATGGTGGACAACGGGCTGGCCACTTTCATTTATTACCTCGATGCCGACGGCGATGGCTTTGGGGCTGGCTTCATGACCGTGGACACTTGTCTGGATAGCCCCCCCGAAGGTTATGTCACCAACCCGATGGACTGCGATGATTCAAATGCCGGCATCAACCCCGGCATGCCGGAGGTCTGCGATGGCATTGACAATGATTGCAGCGGGGTAGCAGACGACGGCCTCACTGTTTTTACTTTTTACCAAGACAACGACGGCGACCTTTTCGGCAACCCCGAAGTCTCCTTCGATACCTGCGGTGCGGTTGACCCGAACCTCGGCTTTGTACTGAACGGCTTTGATTGTGACGACAACAATGCGATGGTCAACCCCGGCATGGAAGAGGTACTCGACAGCCTCGACAACGACTGCAACGGCCTCGTGGACGATGGCATCACTTCGGTTGACGAACTGGCTCGCGGAGCTGTAAAACTCTACCCCAACCCGACAAGTTCTTTGCTCCAGATCGAGTATGGATTTGCCGGAAACCTGCCCCGCCCCCTCGGGGGGCTAAAAGTACAGGTGTTCCGTGCGGACGGCAGTTTGGTGAAATCTGTCGTTCTGGACTTCTCGGGCCACCTTGCCCAAATGGATTTTAGTGAAATGCTGCGGGGTGTTTATTGGTTGGTAGGAGTGGACGAAAATGGGAACCAGCATTTTATCGAAAAGATAGTGCGGCTGTAAACATGTAAAACCAACAGCCCTCCGTCCCTCAATGATTAGCTGCGCAAAATGATACTGTTTTGCGCAGCTTTTTATTTTGGACAAAAGGGCTTCCCAAAAAGGGGGCTAAACAGTGACGAAGCACTACCCAAAAATGCCCTTTCTTTTTCTAAAGAGGCGTCCGGGCTTTTTTTTCTTTCGCCCCAAGTGTTGCTGTCCCCGTTCGATATTACATTTGCAAAAAATCAACAAGCGTATATCATGGCACACAGAGTTATACTGAACCACTTTAGGTTTTGTGCATCGAGGGCAGGTACTCCCCTTCTGGGGCTGGGGGCTGGCGAGGGCAAATGCACAAAACCTAAAGTGGTTCAGTATAGTTACCTCCTTTTCCTTGCAGCTATCCTTACCTGCACCACCCACGCACAGACCCACGGCTGGCAGCGCAGCAACCCCGGCGGCGGCGGCGCTTTTTCCACCATCGGTGCCGGGGCGTCGGGCATCATCATTGCGGGCAGCGACCTGAGCGGCGCCTACCGCAGCCTCGACCACGGGCAAAGCTGGGACGTTATCGGCAGCAACCGGGGATTGACCGCTACCCACGTCAGTGGCATCGGCTTCCACCCGACCGACGGGGATATCCTTTACATCGGCACCGACGAAGGCATCTTCCGCAGCAGTGACGGAGGGGAAACGGTCGAACAGGTGCTGGGCGAGGGCTATATCACCGACATCGAAATTGCCCGCAGCAACCCGCTCGTCGGTTATGCGGCCTCCCACCCTGAGTACGACTCCGATCAGGGGGCTGTTTTCAAAACCACCGACGGCGGCATGTCCTGGTCGCAGGTCAGCGGTGACCTGCCCGGTGGGCTGCGCATCTTGAAACTGCTGGTCCACCCGGCCGACGAGGACATGCTGTGGCTGCTCTCTGGCGAGGGGCGTTTTGCCTGCGGGCCGGCACAGGTCTGGCGCAGCAGCAACGGCGGCATCAACTGGCAGCAACAGGCTTCCGCCTACGGCGAAATACTCGACATCGGCATTGACCGGGAAGCCCTGCCCTACCTCTACCTGACCACCCTGAATGCCGATTGCGCAGCGCAGTATTACTGGACCGACCTCGATGGCACCTTTTACAAAAGCACCGACCTCGGCGATAGCTGGGCGCCGATGGAAGACCGCACCGGGGTCATCTTCGTCAATGCCGATCAGCCCGACATCATCCGGCTGATAGACCCGCGAGAACCTTTCCCGTGGATTGACGGCGCGGGCACCTGGGAATCGGCCGACGGCGGCAGCACTTGGGAGCAAACGGGCTTCATCGCCGATTGGGACTATGGCTACCAAGGGGAGGCGTTCTGGTCCTACGGCAGCAGTTTCAACGGCATTTCCAAAACCCTCGGCGACGACCTTTCCGACCCAAACAATATCTATTGGACCAACTCGCAGTGGGCCTTCGGCAGCTTCGACGGCGGCAAAAATTTCCAGAACCTGCACACCGCGGAGGTCTCCCCCGGCTGGTGGCAAAGCACTGGTTTCGACAATGTGAACATGATGGACCTGGCCATCAGCGAGGCAGAACCCGACCGCATTTACCTCGCCTATTTCGACATCGGCCTCTGGCGGAGCATTGACAACGGCGAAAGCTGGCAAAGCTGCAATACCCCCGAATATACGGGCGGCTGGGACGGCTTTGGCGGCAACTCGGCCACCGTGCTCGCCGACCCGCAACGGGCAGCTACCGTTTGGGCAAGCATGGGCGGCGACCAAAACGGCCAAGCACCGACCTTCCTCCTCCGCAGCGACAACGGCGGCGAACGCACTAGCTGGCAGCTCTCCAACAACGGCCTGCCGGACGAGGAAATCATGGGCCTCTCCCTCGACCGCAACAGCCCCGCCGACAACCGAACCCTCTTTGTGACCGCACAGGGAGAGGTCTATAAAAGCGAAAACGACGGCTTCGGTTGGACCAAAAAACCGGGCTGCAATGGCTGCCGTTTTACCGCAGTGGACCACTTCGATTCCGACCTCGTATTTGCCGGAGGCGAAAATGGACTCTGGCGCAGCACCGATGGGGGGGAAACTTGGTCGGAGGCTGGGCTGCCCGAAATGGGCGGCGATCCGGACATCGGTTTTTGGGAATGGAACTGGTCGGGCGTGCATGAAATCAAGACCGACCCGCAGCACGGAGGCTGGGTTTATGTGGCCTCTTTTGGAAATGGAAAAGGGCTGTGGCGCAGCACCAACGGCGGCGATGATTGGACAAAATTGCTGGACGATGATTTTATGCGCAGCATGGCCATTTCGCCGCAAAACGCGGATGTCCTTTACGCCACTTCTTCGGCTGCACTGGAGGCAGGGGGCTTTGACGGAGGTTCGCACGGCATCCTCTTTTCCGATGATGGCGGCGAAAACTGGACGGCGGCGAACGAGGGCATGGCCTGGCCTTTTGCCGTGCCGGTGGAGGTGAGCAAAACGGATTGGGTGTTTGTGGGCTCGCCGGGCACGGGGTTCCAAAAGGCAAAAGTACCGGGTTCGGTTGCCGTGGGTGAGGTGGGCATGGAGGGTGGTTTTGAAATGTATCCCAACCCGAACGGCGGGCATTTTTATTTGAAAATCAAAAATACGCGGGCGGCGGACAATATGGAGGTCAATGTTTTTAACCCTATCGGCAAAAATGTTTTTTCGGAAAAAGTACAGCCGGGGATCAATTCCATTCAGCTCGGTCATTTACCGAAAGGTCTATATTTTTTGAAAATAAAAAATGGCGGAAAAATGGCAGGTGTTGTGCGGTTTGAAATGATAAATGATAAATGATAAATGACAAATCGGTGGTGGTCTTTTTTTAACGGATATGTTTCCAAAAACCCGGATTGTTGATTTTGCTAAACGGCCATTTCATAGAGACCCGCCCAGCTTTCATCTATTTTTCCTACAAAAATGAAATTAATACTTGTCCTCCGAAATCATTATTCCTACATTTGTGAAAAATATCACCGATGAAAGGGAAAAAATTAGGAGAACTGGAAGAATTGGTGCTGCTCACTATCGGCGCTTTGTACGACGAGGCATACGGCGTGGCCATCAGCAAATACATGGCCGAGCAGGCCGGCAGACAGGTGGGCCTGGGGGCCATGCACGCAACGCTTGTCCGCTTGGAGGACAAGGGCTATCTGGAATCCCGTTTTGGCGAAGCCACCAAAATGCGGGGCGGCAAGCGCAAACGTTATTTCCGGGTAACCGCCGCTGGGCAACGTGCTTTAAAAACCGCCCGCGATATACGGGCAAGGCTTTGGAATGCCATCCCTAAAACTGCGTTCAATATCAGTTTCCAATAGGCCTTGTTCGGATTTGTGCGCGGCAGCACACAAACCGTCCCGATTCAATGCTTTTGAAATCCTTGCAAAATATGGTAGTGTTAATTTTGACGTGATAGGCAGAAACATGTTTATCTGATTTCCAAGCACTCAAGCCCCCGTCTCCGCTGCTTTGTCATCCGCCTTTAGGCGGATCTGCTCACGTTAGGGAGGCTGCATGGCTGCACTTCTAACGTAAA